>JAWWPC010000078.1:0-55491 GCA_033851055.1 Kribbellaceae bacterium
GCTTCGGCTTGGACCCGCCGCCCCGGTTCACCGCGCGATTATGGCATGTCGGCAGGTTGACGCACATACCCGTGTGGGGTCTGCCACCAGAGTGACGGCGAGACTACGGCGAAGGGGGCGCGTGCTCAGGACCTGGCGCCGGCGCACGTGCTCGAAGCCGCCGGGACACGTCCGCATCTGCCGCGATAGGTGCACCTCGCTCGACGAGTGTGAAGCTTGGAGTAGTCGATTTCGTGGACTGGCTCGGGTATCGAGTCGACAAACCTGGGCTGACAGCCACAACTGAGGCGACTCCAAGGCGGAGAGGACCCCAGCGACCGCTAACCCTCCGTCATCACTGTGATCGCGACATGGTGACCGCGAGCGGGCCGGCCAGCCGAGGAACGACTCGGAAATCTGTATCGGGGATGACCGATATATCGGTCATCCCCGATACAGATTTCTGGCCGTTCCCTCACCTCCCTCGCTCTCCGCCTCACAACGAATGTCAACGAACCTGCGTCACTCCAATTCGCCATGTTGTCCACAGGAATCTGGCCAGGTTGTCCACAGGTGAACTGCAGCGGCCGACGACAGGCCGTCTTGGGGCTCAGAATTGCTGGACGATGAGCGACATCCAAAGCGGTGAACGGACCGCACAAGACGACTCCCGCACTTACCTGGGCAGACTGATCTACCGGACCCGGCAGCAGACCGTGACTCTGCAGCGCATGCTGACCAGACGCAGCGGCGTCTGCCAGTCGAGCATCTCTGCCTACGAACAGGGGCGGGTGGAGCCTACGTGGAACACCTTCGTCAGGCTGCTTGCCGCTATGGACCGGCGGCCGTCGATCGACGTCGTTCCTATCGATCCGCCGCCGTCTCCGAACCGCGTGGCCTATCTGCTCGACTGCCTGGATGCGGCGATCCGCGAGATACTGACGCTGCTAGAGGGCACTCCTTATCGCTTCGAACGCGCTGTAGCCGCGCATCTACTCGGCCGCAGAACGACACCGAAGATCATCCACCTGTCGGCAGTCGGCGACATCGACGATGTGTCACAGCGCGCACTGGATCGCCTAGATCGCGAGGTCCTCACGATCCGCGGCGGCGAGGTAGGCCAGCGAGTGCAGTTTGACTGCCACCCCTTGGTCGTCTCCATTGAGATTGTCGACGAGCCCCGTCAGAGCGTGCAGGTGGTGCACGCCAGCCGAGTAGTCAATGTTGCGCCATGGACCGACGTCGACAACCCCCGGTTCTGACAACGGACGGCTGCGACAAGACCGGGCCGCGACAAGACCGGCTGCGACAACGCGTGGCCGTGAGTCAGGGGAGGCGCCAGTCGATCGGGGTTCCGCCGCGTTCGACGAGCAGGGCGTTGACGCGGCTGAAGGGGCGCGAGCCGAAGAAGCCGCGATCGGCTGACATCGGGCTTGGGTGGGCGCTCTCGATGTACGGCGTGTCGCCGAGCATCGGCTTGAGCGTCTGCGCGTCGCGGCCCCAAAGGATCGCCACGAGCGGGCCACCGCGCGCGACCAGGGCCTTGATCGCCTGCTCTGTCACGGTTTCCCAGCCCTTTCCCCGGTGGGAGGCAGACTTGCCCGGCTGCACCGTCAGCACCCTGTTGAGCATCAGTACGCCCTGATCGGCCCACGGTGTCAGATCACCGTTGGACGGAGCCGGTACGCCGACGTCCGCCATCAGTTCGCGGTAGATGTTGGCCAGGCTGCGCGGGATCGGCCGTACGTCCGGCGCGACCGAGAAGCTCAGGCCGACCGGGTGCCCGGGAGTCGGGTACGGGTCCTGCCCGACCACGAGTACCTTCACCTCCTGGAGCGGCCGCGCGAACGCCCGCAGCACGTTCTCACCGGCCGGCAGATAAGGCCTTCCGGCAGCGATCTCCGCGCGCAGGAACTCACCCATCCGGGCGACGGTCTCCTCGACCGGGACGAGCGCCTCGGCCCAGTCCGGAGCAATCAGGTCGGTCAGCGATTTCGGGCTCACCCGCCCAAGCATCCCAGCCCGAGTCCGGCTCCCGCGCCGGCGACCCGCCGCAAGTTGACGAATGACAAAGAGGCCCAGCTCCAACTCGCGAACGAATGCCCGATGTTTGCGCGCCACCGACCTCCGTCGCTTCCCCGAGGGGATCCACCCGCTGACGGCATCTTCAGGCCACAGACCGACGGGACAGCTCTGCGAAAACATATTCTCGCCGGATGCGAAACGGTACTGGAGTGCTCGCGGCTGTCATCGTGTCGATCGCTCTGACGACGTCGGCGTGTGGCTCGCCGGAGTCGCCGGATCCCGCGCCGAACCTGTTCGGGGACTACGTCAGGTCGACCACCGTCGTGAACGACCGGTTCGCCGGCACCGGCGGTTCCAGCGAGGATCGAATGGCCAACTTCGCCGCCTACTACACACCCGAACAGTTGCAGGCCAGGCTGCTGTCCGCCTTCCCGTGCGATACCAGCGCCCCCGATGACAGTGGCCGTGGTGGCGACTTCTTCGACACCCACTGCGATCTGACCGGAACGGTTCTGGACGGAGTACGGCGGGTCGGCGGCTCCGACGACAAGGTCGCCGGCCGTGTCGTTCTGGTCAAGCGCGAGGACGGGTCGCTCGAACTGCTCACTCTCTTGGTCGCCGCCGGCCGGCTGATCGACGCCGATGGCAAGACCTACGACGGCCTGAATGACTTCCGCGAGAACAACGACCTGCTCAGCCCGGACGACGTGATGCTGGCGCCGCGCAACCTCACCGCCGTCCCCGGCGAGGGCGAGGTCGTCACGGTCTACGGCCACACCAGGTCGATCTGGCACCTCTGGGCGCTCGGCGGGATCGTCGTGGTCCTGCTCGGCGCCGCGCTGCTCGTAGCCCTGCGCAGGGCGGCGACTCGCTCTCGCCGAGCCTCGGCGCCAACTGACCAAGCGCCGCCAGGCTTCTGATTCACCCACCCGCCACCCCCGTGTCGCAAACCTTCGTCACCCCTCCGGACGACTTTGCCGCCCCCTCAGAACGAAGGTAGGAAGCCCGGCCACCGGCCGCGGTGCAGAAGCACCACCTTGCCGGCGGCGGGCTGTCGCGCCGAGGGTCGCACAAATCAGCTCGGTACGACGCCTTCTTCAGACACAGGCCCCACTGTCCCAAGGCATCATCGACTTCTGCCTTCCCTCTGTCGGAGCAAGCCGGCATGAAGGGCCTCGAACGGATCCGCGAGTTGGGTCCTGACTACTACCGCATCGAGCTGGAGTTCGGCGCCGCCGCCCGTTTCCCTCCTCATCACATCCCCCGCTGGACTGAGCAACTGCCGATCTGATTGACCCACGAGGAGTCGACCGGGGCGAAGTGGAACGTCACCCGCTGGTTCTTCTCCAGCCAGGCAACGACCTCCGGTGTGATATGGGTGGACAGGTTGTCCACGACCACGTGGATCCCTTGCCCGCATAGGGTTTGACGCCTTCTTCAAGAAGGCGAGCGAGATGCCCGCGCTGACGGGCTTCAGCTCCTGAGGGGAACCTGGTCCGGGTAGAACCCGAGCCGCGCCAGCGGCTCCACCAGTTCCTGTTCCTCGTAGGCAAGGTGCGAGAGAAGGGCGTCGGTCAGGTAATCGATCGCACCTTGGATGGCGTCGTGGTTGTCGGGTCGTGTCATGTGCTGAACGAGGGCCTGGTCGACCTCCTGGATCGCGTCATGAATGACCAGGTGCTCCTCGGTCAACCGATCGATCACCGGTTTGAGCTGCGGTTCGTTGCGCGCCAGGTGCGGAAACAAGGAGGCGTCTTCGGCGGCGTGATGCTGCGCCACGACGCTGCAGTAGCGGGCGCAGAATGCGCCCAGCGTCCAGTCGTTTTGGCGCAGGGCCATGTCGTTGAGCGCTGCTCTGGCGTCCCCGGCCGGCATCGCCCCGTCGCGTACCTGCCGCAGGATGTCCCGTAGCTCTGTCAGCTCGCCGCGGAGTAAGTCGTGCACCGCGATCAGCTGCTTCGCGACGCGGCGTCCCTGGTCTGTGTAGATCACCTCCGGGCCTGTGCGGTCCCGCCGCGGCCGGGCCGAATCGTCCCAGGGGGCCCGGTAGCTGTGGCGGATCGCTTCGTCTGGCGTCGGCGTCACCCCCAGCCGCTCGTCCGCGGTCTCGCCGGGTGTCGCCGCCTCCGCCGGTGCGCTGGTGCCGACCGCGGCTGCTCCCGCCGCCGCAGGCGGGGCGCCCGGGCCGCGCAGCCGCGCCTTCTCGACAGCCTCTCGAACACGGGGCGCCACCTCGGCAGCGAAGTCCGCGATCGCACGTGGATCGTTTACGGACACGATGAAGGTCCCGATCCCGTCTTCGAGTGCGAGCCTGGCGAGCTCCGCGGCCGTGTCGCGCGCGGGCGCGTAGCCTTGTCCTAGGTTCAGGAGCCGCCGGATCGCGTGGGGTTCGCGCCCGGCTCGGGCAGCCGCCGCGTCGATCACCGCGTTGCCGGCGGCGAGGTCGCCCGGTTTGAGCGCGGGGACGGTGGGCCACCACCCGTCGGCGAGGCGGCCGACCAGCCTCAGCATCCGGGGCTTGAACGCGCCGACCCACATGCTGATGTCGTGCACCGGCGCCGGCCCGCGGAGCGCGCCTGCCAGCCGATAGTGCTTGCCCTCGAACCGCACGCCGGCCTGCGCATCGGCGTCCAACAGCTCGCGGATCACGTGGATGCCTTCCTCGAGAGCCTTGATGCTGTCGCCCGGATCAAGGCGCCGGCCGCCCATCGCCTCGATCCCTTCCCAGGCGATGCCCGCGCCGATGCCGAGCTCGGCGCGTCCGTGGCTCAGGATGTCGAGGCTCGTGACAGCTCGCGCCAACACGGCCGGTGGCCGGAGCGGCAGGCTCAGCACGTTGGGCGCCAGTCGGACGCGATCGGTCCGCGCGGCCACGAAGGACATCAGGGTCCAGACGTCCAGTGAGCGTGGCGAGTAGAGATGGTCATTGAACGTGACGAGGTCGTATCCCGCCTCTTCGGCGAGCGCCGACAGGGCTACCACCTGGTCCGCGGACTGGGCGGCCGGCTCGATGAAGACGCCGAACTCGAGATCGTGCCCGTAATCGCCCATGCGAGCTGCTTCGCTTCCGTTTCATAGATGGTTTGTGAAGTTCATAGATGGTTTGTGAAGCTCCGCCGGTTCCCCTCACAGGGAGGCGGCCCGCAGAGTCAGGGCCGTCGCCGCGACGATGAGTATCACCAGGGGGGAGGGGGCGCCCTTGAAGTCGCCCTTGCGTAGGTGGGTGACTATGGCCCCGACGAAGTAGAGCACCAGGCCGACGGCCGCCGCGATGCCGAGCGGGCCGTACCACAGGCCGATGATCAGCCCCGCCGCGCCGGCGATCTCGCACGCCGCCAGGAACGGAAACATCTTCACCGGCACGCCGATCTCGGCGAAGCCTTTCACGGTGCGCTCGTTGCGCGTGAGCTTCGTGTAGGCGGACATCATCAGCGCTGCCGCCAGCAGGACCGCGATGACAGCGTAGGCAACGAACATCATCAACTCCAGGTAGTGGAACAGGATATATCATCGAGGCTAGCAGATGATTGACCACCTTCAATGAATTGCCTCGCTCGATCGTTGACCCTGTAGGATCGTCGATGTGATGGCAGACCGGACGACCTTGGCGCTGGCCTTCTCGGGGCACACCGCCGCCTCGGAGATCAGGAAGGCGTTGGCCGAGTACGGGCTCAAGCCCACCCACGGCTACGCGCTGCTCCGCCTGTCCGACCAGGGCTCGACCAGCCAGCAGTCACTGGCCGAGTCGCTCGCAACGGATCCGAGCGTGCTGGTCGCCGTGCTGAACGATCTGGAGCTCGAGGGGCTAATCGAACGCCGGCGCGATCCCGCCGACCGGCGCCGGCACATCGTCGAGATCACCCCGCAGGGCAAGGGCCGGGCGGCCGATTTCGAGGCCGCGCTCGCCGCCGTCGAAGCCGTGCTGTTCGCGGACCTCACTGCGGGCGAGATCGCCACGCTGCGGGGACTGTTGGCCCGCGTCAGATCGCCGGGCGACGAAGGCTCCTGCACAGAGAACTGACTCGGCAATCGCTACAGCGGCCCGGCGGGTGCTCTTCGCGCAGATGCAGCGCCAGTCACACGAATGAGTCCACTCTCGCAGCGATCGCCTGCCGTTGCCGGCTGCCCTTGCTGATCACCGTGATCATGTAGCCGCCTACGTCCGGGGCATCGCCGTGCCGCAGCCCCAAGAGTTCCGAAGCACCAGCGCCGCCTGATCCAGAACGACACCAGTGCCCGGTCACGGTTACTGCGTAGCGCCGCAAACAGGAGATCCGCGGCTTCGTCCGGTATCGCCCGCAACGCCGGACGCGGTTGCCCATGGCCACAGTGTCACCCCACCCGAGCCCTGATCAGAATCCGGGGCGCGGCGGCGGCAGATTGATCATGCCGTCGTGGACATGTCCACGACGCTCACAACCAGTAATACGGCAGAACCCAGCGCTCGACTCAAGATAAACGGCGAACTGATCATCTCGCTCGACAACCGGCTCTCAGCTTCGACGCCCTGCAGAGCGGCTCGCGGCTGGCGATGCTTGGGCGGACTGGGACCTGGTCTCCAGTCGGCCAAACGAGTACTCCGATCGATCCTCGCGACGACTGGCAAGCGCTGTTGAAGGCAGCAGGCATCCGCAGTGCGCGTCCGCACGATGCTCGGCACAGGGCTGCGACTCTTCTGCTGGAGCAGGCGTAGACAGCAGGGTCGTGAAGGAGATCCTTGGTCATTCGTCGATCGCGATGACGAGGCACACACCCGTGTCGCGTCGAAGCTGTCGCGGAGCAGACCGCATGGGACAGGCGCTGTGGGGATCAGACACGCCGCCCGGATTGCAACCGCAATTGCAACCATTGTGCGTATGGTGGCCTGCGGTTGGCCAAGCGGTCATGTGTATTTGCCCAGGTCAGACCAGCACTTATTCGACTACGCACACGGTTGTCGATGGCAAAGGCCCCGCAGGGTATGAGCCTGCGGGGCCCTTGCTTTGGGCGGGCTCGGGCCACTAAGTGGACAGCCGTTGCACGGCTGCTGCATAGCGGTGGGCGAAGAACTGTTGGCCGAGTCGGCCGATGGACCCGCCGAGGCGGGTGTACCAAACGGCCGGTCGGCTGTAGGCGAGCACGGTGAACCAGATCTCGTCGTCCTCCCTGGACATGACGAAGGATTCCTCGCCGGACTCGGGATGCCCTTGCAGGGTTCCGTATCCGAAGCCGATCCGGTTCGGTTCGTCCACTGTCCAGACCACCCGGCATGGCACCGGCATGCCGATACCGCCGACGCCGAGCCGGCCGAGGGAGTTCGTGCCGATCTCGGCTCGCGGACTGTCGGCTTCGATCCGGAGTCCGGCAGCATTGTGCATCTGCCAGCTCATCAGGACCTCACCTGCCTTGAGGAAGACCTCGTCCCCGTCGCCGATCCGGGCGCGATGCTCCAAGCGGTGATACCCGGACGGCGTCAGCTCCGGTCGGGTGGTCGAGCCGACGACGTCGTAGCTGAACCGGCGGTCAGTGAGATCCTGCAGCTTCATCGGCCCACATGTTACTTAGTGGTCAGGCCGGTGGTGCGGTCCTCCTTCAGCGCATTGAAAAGAGCGAGCGCTTTCGTGGTGTCCCACTTCACAGCCAAGCCGGCCGTCGTGTGGAGGCTGCTGTTCGAGATGGGCACGGTCAGGGTGACGCCGCCACTGCCGCCGGCTACCGCCTTCATGCCGAGGGCGAAGTGAGCCATGTCGATCGGGCCGGTGTCCTTATCGACGGTGAGCGCATCGGCGCCGGCGGTGCTGAGGTTGTAATACCGGAACGGGTTGAGGAAGGTGGCCGGCGAGACGGCCTTGCTGGCCACGGCGCCGATCATCTGGCGCTGCCGCTGGACCCGGCCGAGGTCGCCGAGCGGGTCGGAGTAGCGGGCCCGGACATACCCGAGCGCCGTGGTGCCGTCGAGTTGCTGGCAGCCCTTCGGTAGGTTGATGTGCGCCTTGGCATCTTTCATTGCCTTAGGCAAGCACATCTGGACGCCGCCGACGCTGTCGATGATCGAGGCGAAGCCGCCGAAGCCGATCTCGACATAGTCGTCGACCCGCAGGCCGGTGACGCCCTCGACCGTCTGGATCAGCAGCTTCGGGCCGCCGAAGGAGAAGGCCGCGTTGATCTTGTTCTTGCCGTGGCCGGGGATCGGCACGTAGCTGTCCCGCGGCAGGCTGATCAGCGCGGTCGGCCCGGACTTGGGCACATGCATCAACATGATCGTGTCGGTGCGCTGGCCGGCGGCGCTACCGGTACCGAGCTTCTTGCGCTCGGCCGCGCTGAGACCCTGGCGGCTGTCGGAACCGACCAGCAGGTACGTCGTGCCAGGAGTATCCGCCGGGCGCGTGCCGGCCGGCATCGCGTCGACCTTGTTGATCCGGCTCCACGCGTACAGCGGTACGCAAATCAGCATCAGCAGGAACAACAGGACAATCAGTCCGATGATCCGGCCGATCCAACTGCGCCGCCGCCTGGAGCGGACGGGCGGTCTGCTGACGAAGCGCGAGTCGATGGGCCGTGGCTCACTCATGGGCTCACTCATGCCACCGAACCGTATCGGGGATGTCAAGGCCGCGCGTCGGCCTGATGGAGGGTTTCGCCACGGCGGCATCAGTCCGAAAGGAGGGTTTCGCTGGGTAGTCGCGCCGTAACGTCGGAAGGCCGCGGTCACAGTCCGCTGAAGAACCTCCTGAAGGAGGCCTGGTCGTCATACCAGACCCGCCGTGGCGATCGCGGCGACGGTCAGCCCGGGACAATGGAGGGGTGCTGACCTCGAACGGGTACCGCCTGGACGAATCGCCGAACCGCCTCGGCCCGTTGGACGCCGTACCGGGTCAGGAGATGAACGACCGTGACGCGCTGTGGTGCCGGCTTCGTCGAGACGGCTACGTCTATTTGCGCGGGCTGCTGGATCCGGCGGACGTGCTCGCGTTCCGGCGGTACTACTTCGACCGAACCGGCCTTGCCGATGCCCAAGGCGTGGCCCGGGGCAACTTGGATCGGGCCAAGCTGCGGGAGGTGCTCTTCGGCGAGATCGTGCCGGGGGAGACCTACCTCGCGTTCTGCACCCAACCGGCGATCCGGGACTGGTACGCCTGGTTCCTGGGCGGCGAGACTTTCCTGCACCGGCGCAAGATCATCCGTCACACAGCACCCGGCGACAGCGGAATCGGTACGGCGACGCAGGCCCACTACGACCTGGTTTACCTGCGCGACGGCACTGATCGGGTTTTGTCGGCCTGGATCCCGCTCGGCGACTGCTCGGTCGAACGCGGCGGCCTGACCTATCTCGAGGGCAGCCATCGCCGGGTTCTACGTGAGGAGGCCGAAGGTCGGCTGAAACGGCCGGCTGCGTCGATCACAGCGGACCTACCCGCGCTCGCCGACGAGTACGACGCACGATGGCTGGTCGCCGACTATGCGGCCGGGGACGTCGTGGTGCATACGGCACACACCGTGCACGCGGCGCTGGACAACGTCGATCCGGGCGGCGTGATGCGGCTGTCCACCGACATTCGCTACCAGCGCGCGGATCAGCCGATCGACCTACGCTGGCAGCACGACTGGAACGATCGCGACGGTCTCTGACCCGCCTCCCCGACCGTACCGGTCCCGCCGCTACCTCGCCGCGGCGAGCGCCAACCGCAGCTGAACCTGCTGCCGGCCGGCTCCGAGTCTGACTCCGGCCGACCGGATTCCGGACCGCTCTCGCTAACGACATTCATTTTGGTTAAGGTTTTCCCCGACCGGCCGGGGCGAGGGCATCGCCGCCCCGGCGGAACGAGATTCTGAGGAGAACCGTGAATCGCAGTGAGCTGGTCGCAGGCGTGGCGTCGAAGGCGGGCATCCCGCGGAACCAGGCCGAGAAGGTCCTCGACGCGTTGGGCGACGTCGTCACCGAGGCAGTGCATAAGGGCGACAAGGTGTCACTGACCGGCCTGCTGAGTATCGAGCGGGTGCTGCGCGCGCCGCGTACCGGCCGCAACCCGCAGACCGGCGAACCGCTGTCGATCCCGGCCGGCTACTCCGTCCGGCTCTCCTGCGGAAGCCGCCTCAAGGCCGCCGCCCGAGGCGAGCTCCGCACGATCTCCTGATCCCCGCTACCTCTCGACCGCAGTGACCCAGTACGGCGTGGTGGGCGTGGGCGGAGTGCTGAACCGGGCGTTCGGTAGATAGAGCCGGCCGCCGAAGACAGCGATCGTGGTCGGTACGTCGAAGTCGGTGCTGGTGATCTCCCGAACCAGCGTGCCCCGGGTGCCGGACTTGTTCAGATCCAGTACGGCGATCTTGTTCAGCCGGTTCTGGACGACGTACAAGGTGTTGCCGGAGAGCCACAGACCGTCGCCGTTGGTCATCAGCGCCGTACCGAGGTCGACGCGCGTCGTCACCCCGGTGTGCGGGTCGACCCGGAGCAGGAACCCGGTCGAGGACTGTACGACGATCAGCGCGCGGCCGTCCGGCGTAAGCGTGATGCCGTTCGCGTTGTTGCTGGCTGGGTCGTGCGCGTAGTCCCCGCTGAGCGGGATCGTCCGGAGCGCCGACTGCTCGGGCAGTCTGCCGTCGCGGCCCAGCGGTACCTGGTAGAGCACCGGCTGACGGGAGTCTGTGAACCAAGCGGAGCCGTTGCCGAGGATGACGTCGTTCACGAAGGTCGGAGTCGCCGTGGTGAAGGTGTAGCTGGCCAGTACCTGTCCGTTGCGGGTGTCGATCACTCGGCCGTTCCCGCCGCCACCGCCGGCCACGAACAACCGGCCGCGCTGGTCGGTCTTCATCCCGAGCGAGGCAGTGCCGGGACCCTGGCTGATCACTCGGCCCTGGCCGGTGTGCAGGTCGGCCGCATAGATGTCGCCGTCCAGGCGCGAACCGAAGTAGGCCTTGCCGGCCCCGTCGATCGCGATGCCCTCCGGCTGGAAGCCGGCCGGCAGGTCGAAGTGGGCCGGAAACCGCGGCGCGTAACTGACGGCCCCTGAGCCGGCTGGTGCTGAGCCGGCTGATGTTGAGCCGGCTGATGCTGACGTTGTCAGGCTGCCGAGCAACAGTCCGGACAGGCCGAGCGTCGCGACGAAAGCGCGACCGGCTGTAGTGCGACGAGACATGGGCGGAAGTCCCTCCAAAAATGGCCGGCTGACCCCGTGCGCCGGCACAGGGGCTGGTGTTTGAACCCCACCGTAGGCGATCGGATCACTCTGCGCGACGGTCTGACGGCGACCTGGATTTCCGCGCCCGGACCCGTCAACTGGTGTCTGAGTCGGCAGTCCCTGGACGCCGCCAGCGTTAAAGAAACTTCAAAAGACTCAGGACACTAGTACTGTCGCCGACAGTGGATGTGTGCACCGGTTACCCGCAGGAACAGACGCAGAGGAGCGGCCAGGAATGACAACAGGGATCGACAGCGCGGACCTGTCCGGAACGGTTCGCCCGCAGGACGATCTGTTCCGCTACGTCAACGGTCCCTGGCTGGACCGGACCGAGATCCCGGCGGACAAGGCGATCTACGGCGCCTTCCACGCCCTGCTGGACACGGCCGAGCAGAATGTCCGCTCGATCGTAGAGAAGGCGGCGGCCGGCGACCATGACGAGGGCAGCGAGGCACGCAAGATCGGTGACCTCTACTCCAGCTTCCTGGACGAGGAGACGATCGAACGGCTGGGTATCGAGCCGATCGCCGATCAGCTCGAGCTGGTCCGGTCGGTCACCGACCTCGACGGCCTCGTCAAGGTCCTCGGAACCCTGGAGGCGGAAGGTGCCCCCGGACTCTTCCACTACTGGGTGGACGCCGACGCGAAGAACTCCGACCAGTACATCGTTCATCTGGCGCAGGGCGGCCTCGGCCTACCCGACGAGTCGTACTACCGGGAGGACTCGTTCGCCGGCGAGCGCACCGGTTACGTGGAGCACGTCGCCCGCATGCTGGAACTGGCCGATCAGCCCGAGCCCAAGGCTGCGGCCGACCGGATCATGGCGGTCGAGACACGGCTTGCCGCTGGTCACTGGGACCGGGTCACCAATCGCGACGCCACCTTGACCTACAACAAGGTCGACCGGTCCGGCCTGAACGAGCTGACGCCTGGCCTCAACTGGGCCGCCTGGCTGCTGGCTGCGGGAGTCCCCGAGAGTGCGTTCGAACAGGTTGTCGTCAGCCAGCCGAGCTACCTGACCGCCGCTGCCGAGGCGCTGCGCGATGTCGAGCTCGAGCAGTGGAAGGAATGGCTCAGCTGGCGAGTGATCCACAACGCGGCCCCGCTGCTGAGCAGTGCCTTCGTGAACGAGAACTTCGCCTTCTACGGCCGGACGCTGACGGGTGCCCCGGAGCTCCGCGAGCGGTGGAAGCGTGGACTGGGCGTGGTCGAGTCCGCACTCGGCGAGGCTGTTGGACAGCTCTACGTGGCCGAGCACTTCCCGCCCACTGCGAAAGCCAGGATGGTCGATCTGGTCGCCAACCTCGTCGAGGCATACCGGCAGCGCATCGATGCCCTCGATTGGATGAGCCCGGAGACCAGGCAGCGCGCCCTGGAGAAGCTCGGTCAGTTCACCCCGAAGATCGGTTACCCCGACAAGTGGCGTGACTACAGCGGGCTGGAGGTCCGCAGGGACGACCTGGCCGGTAACGTGCGCCGGTCGGTCGCCGTAGAGACGGCCCGCGAGCTGGCGAAACTCGGGAACCCGGTGGATCGGACCGAGTGGTTCATGACGCCGCAGATGGTCAACGCCTACTACAACCCGGGGATGAACGAGATCGTCTTCCCGGCGGGCATCCTGCAGCCGCCCTTCTTCGACCTGGCCGCGGACGACGCGGTGAACTACGGCGCGATCGGCGCCGTCATCGGTCACGAGATCGGGCACGGGTTCGACGACCAGGGCTCGAAGTACGACGGGGTCGGCAACCTGAACGACTGGTGGACCGACCACGACCGGGCCGAGTTCGACCAGCGCGCCGAGCGGCTGATCGCGCAGTACAACGAACTGGAGCCGACAGAAGCACCCGGCAACAAGGTGAACGGGGCGCTCACGGTCGGGGAGAACATCGGCGACCTCGGTGGCCTGTCGATCGCCTACACCGCCTACACGATCTCGCTCGGAGGTGCGGAGGCCCCGACGCTGGACGGGTTCAGCGGAGCGCAGCGCTTCTTCATGTCCTGGGCGCACGTGTGGTGCACCAAGACCCGCGACGAGGAGATCATCCGCCGGCTCGCCCTGGACCCGCACTCGCCGCCGGAGTTCCGCTGCAACGCCGTCGTCCGCAACCTCGACGAGTTCTACGCCGCGTTCGACGTAACCGATGCGGACGCCCTCTGGCTCACCCCCGAGACCCGCGTCCGCATCTGGTGACCCTATGCGTCAACCCAGCGTGAACCCAGCGTGAACCCGGGAGTCAGCCGCGCATCCATTCCTGGATGGCATCGAGGTCGCGGGGCAAGCCGGCGGAGAGGTTCTCGGTGCCGTCCTCGGTGATCAGGATGTCGTCCTCGATCCGGATGCCGATACCGCGCAGGTCCTCGGGCACGGTCAGGTCCTCGGCCTGGAAGTACAGGCCGGGCTCGACCGTGAGGACGTAACCCGTCTCGACGTCGCCCTTGGTGTATTTCTCGTTCCGCGCGGCCGCGCAGTCGTGCACGTCCAGGCCGAGCATGTGGCTGACGCCGTGCAGCGTGTACCGGCGGTAGATCATGCTCTCCGGATCGAGCGCTTCCTCGGCGGATACCGGCAGCAGTTCCATCGCCTCCAGGCCGCGGACGATGACCTCCATCGCCGCCTTGTGGCCGGACGTGAACGGTACGCCGGGCTTGAGCGCGGCAATGCCGGCGTTCTGCGAGTCCAGCACCAACTGGTAGAGCTCGCGCTGGCGCGGAGTGAACTCGCCGTTCACCGGCAGTGTCCGGGTGATGTCCGCGGTGTACAGGTTGCGGTTCTCCACGCCCATGTCGAGCAGCATCAGGGTGCCGTCGTTTACCGGGCCGTTGTTCTCGATCCAGTGCAGCGTGGTCGCGTGCGGTCCGGCGGCGGCGATCGAGGTGTAGCCGACGTCGTTGCCCTCCGCCCTGGCCCGGCGCCAGAAGGTGCCCTCGATCCAGCGCTCGCCGTACTTGCGGACCTTGTCCATCTCGCTGAGCACGTCGGAGAAACCGCGGTGGGTGATCGCGCACGCCTCCCGCAATTGCTCGATCTCGAATGCGTCCTTGACCAGTCGCAGCTCCGACAGCGTGGTCGCCAGTTCGGCATCGCGGTCCGTCTCCACGTCGCTGACGAGCGAGGCGATCGTGCCGTCCTCGCCGCGGCGTACCCGGGTCGGTACGTCGTCCTTCAGCGCGGCGGCCAGATCGTCGAGCGGGCGGACCTCGAGTCCGAACTCCTTGGCTGTCTCGGTCACCGACGGGCGGCGGCCGGCCCACAGCTCGCCGTACATGCGGTCTCGCCAGAACTCCTCGCCCTGGCTGCGGTCCGAGCGGCCGCGGAAGTACAGCACCGCGTCGTGGCTGCTGGTGCCGTTCGGCTCCAACACCAGGACGGCGTCGGAGGTCTGGTCGCCGACCAGCCAGACGTAGTCGGTGTGCGGGCGGAACGCGTACTCGGTGTCGTTCGACCGCGTCTTGTAGGTGCCGGCCGGGATCACCAGACGCTCGCCGGGAAAGGCCTGCGAGACGAGGTCGCGACGCTTGGCCGCCCACTGCCCCACATCACTGAGCTTGACGTTCTGCCGCTCGGTGTCACCCCAGCCCGTGTTCATGAACTCGCGGAACTTCTCCGGGTACATCGGGTCATGTGAAGCTGAGTTGTCGGCCTTCGGAGCGTCTGTCTCATCTGTCATCGTCGACTGTCCTCATCTCAGCGCGGGGTGTGCAGTTGACCGCCGTGGCGCTTGCCGCTGTCGGGCGGCGTCGGCGGATCGGAGCCCAGGCGGGTGATCGCATTGGGCTCGTCCCCGAAGACTACGCTCGGCCCGAGACCTGTTCCGGGTCGGCGTGGCCATCGCGCGGATGTGTCGATCCAGCCACCGTACGACGCGACCCGGGCCGCCGCCGGTCCGCATATCAACGCTACGGAGCAGGCGACCGGGGCACGTAGGGTCCGAAGTCCCCATCACGAACGGCGCCCAGGTTCTCTACGCGTCGCCCCTCCTCGCGAAAGGGCGCACAGGGCTACGGTTGTTAGGTGCGAATGCTCGACCGCCGCGCGGAGAAGCAGGCGCTCCACCAGGTGCTCGACAGCGTGCGGGCGGGGATGAGCGGCGCGCTGGTCCTCCGCGGGGAGCCCGGAGTGGGGAAGTCGGCGTTGCTCGACTACGCGGTCGAGCGTGCCGCGGACCTACGGATCGTCCGGTCCGTGGGTGTCGAGTCGGAGATGGCCCTGGGCTTTGCCGCTGTCCACCAGTTGCTCGTCCCCTTCCTCCCCGCGGTGGACCGGCTGCCCAGGCCGCAGCGGCGGGCGCTGGGTGTGGCCTTCGGGCTGGTGAGTGGGCCGCCGGCCGATCCGTTCCTGGTCGGTCTGGCCGTGCTAACGCTGCTCGCAGACGCCGCCGAAGTCCGGCCGGTCCTGTGCGTGATCGACGACGCGCAGTGGCTGGACGACGAGTCCGCCGACGTCCTCGGCATCGTGGCGCGCCGGCTACTGGCCGACCGGGTGGGGATGCTGTTCGCGATCCGGGAGACCACGGAGCCGGATCCCCATCTGCAGGCGTTGCCGAGTCTTCGGCTCGCCGGCCTGCCGGAGCCGGACGCATACGAGCTGCTGACGACCGCGGTCGGCCGCCCCATCGAGACGGGAGTGGCGCAGCGCATCGTCGCGGGGACCAGTGGCAACCCCCTGGCCGTTGTCGAGGCCGCTGCCGAGCTGACCCCGGAGCAACTGAGCGGACAGGTGCCCCTTCCCGAGCCACTGCCCGTCGGTCATCAGCTCGAAGAGCTGTTCGTGCGGCGCGTGCGGGAACTTCCCGCGGACACCCAGACGCTGCTGTTGCTGGCGGCGACCGAGCAACCAGGCCGGAGCGATCGGCTATGGCAGGCGGCCGCCGCGCTATGCATCCCGGAGTCCGCCGCGGTGCCCGCAGAAGCCGCGGGGAGGGTGGCCTTCTGGCCGGAGGTGCGGTTCTCCCACCCGCTCGTCCGGTCGGCGGTCTACCACGCCGCATCCCCGGATCAGCGGCGGGAGGCCCACCGGGCCCTCGCGGCGGCCTGCGATCCGCAGCGCGACGCAGTTGCCCGGGCCTGGCATCTGGCCGCGGCCACCGCCGGACCCGACGACGGGGTCGCCGCCCAGCTTGAGGCGGCCGCGGACCGGGCCAGCAGCCGTGGTGGCTACGCCACCGCGGCGGGGCTCCTGGAACGCGCGGCGTTGCTGAGCTGCGACGAGGAGCAGCGGGCCGAGCGCCGGCTGTCGGCAGCACAAGCCCACGTGGTCGCCGGGGCAGTCGACCGGGCCGACACCCTGCTGGCCGAGAACACCGGGAGCCTGCACGATCCGCTGCCGACCGCGCAGGCCACCCTGCTGGAGGGCAGGATCCAGTTCCACCGCGGGCAGGTGGCCGAGGCCGCCTCCACCCTGGTCTGTGCAGCACGGCGATTGCGGCCGCTCGACCCACGTGCCGCGAGGGACGCGCTGCTCTGCGCACTGGAGGCCACGGTGTTCGCCGGGTGGGCACCGAGCGCCCCCGTCCTGCACGAGATCGTGCGGACGGCGCGCAACCTGCCGCCCACGGGCGACCCTCCGGACTCTGCGGCCAATCTGCTGCTCCAGGGCTGCACAGCACGGGTCACCGGTGGCTATGCGGCCGGTGTACCGGCGTTGCGCCGCACGGTCCAGGCCCTCCTCGCAGAGGAGGTGGACCCCAACGTCGCGCTCCAACGACTGGAACTGGCCGCCGTCGCGGCCGCCGATCTGTTGGACGACGCCTCCGTGGAGCGCCTGACCGCTGACTGGATCAAACAGGCTCGCCAGAGCGGCGCGTTGGCCAGGCTGGCCAGCGCGCTCGCCTTCCGCAGCGCCTTCGTCGACGCGCCCGCCGGACGGCTGGCCGCAGCCCGGGCGGCCGAGTCCGAGGCGCACGCACTGGCGGAAGCGACCGACAATCCCGGCGTCGTGCCTCCCACGGGTGCCCACACACTGCTCACTCTCGTCCTGAGCGACCGGGAGGCTGAGGCACGGGCGACCGCGGCGGCCGTCGCCCGGGAAGCCCCGGACAGGGGCGCCGCCGGTGAGATGGCCATGGCGGCGTACTTCCTCGGCGTGCTGGAGATCAGTCTCGGCAACTACGGCTCCGCCGTGGGGTGCCTGGATGCGGCCTACACCGATGACACGCCACTGGTCGGAACCCAGGCACTGCCCGACGTGGTGGAGGCAGCCGTCCGTGCCGGTCGGCGCGATCTGGCAGAACGCGCGTTCCAACGTCTGGAGGACCGCGCGACCGCCACCGGCACCCCTCTCGCCCTGGGCCTGCTCGCCCGGTGCCAGGCCATGTTGGCCGAGCCCGCCGCTGCCCGGATCAGGTACGAGGAGGCGATCGATCGGCTGGGCCGGGCACAGACACCTCCACAGCTCGCCCGCGCCCACCTCCTCTACGGCGAGTGGCTGCGCCGCCAGCGTCGGCGTCGGGAGGCACGCGACCAGCTGCGCACCGCGCTCGACATGTTCGACCGCATGGGGCTACACGGCTTCGCCGAGCGCGCGCGCGTGGAGCTACGGGCCACCGGCGAGCGCGCCCGGAAGCGGGAGCCGGGGACCCCGGAGGAACTCACGCCCCAGGAGGCGCAGATCGTCACCCTGGTCAGCCGGGGAGAGGCGAACCGGGAGATCGCCGCCCAGCTGTTCATCAGCCCGAGCACCGTGGAATACCACCTGCGCAAGGTTTTCCGGAAGCTCGGGGTGACCTCCCGCACCCAGCTCGCCTACCGCGTCGTCAACCAGGACCCCGGCGTCCTCCACCCGATCGGTGCCGCCGAGCGTCCACTCCTCGACGGACGCGGCTGATTCTTCACCTGCTGTCCCGCGCCGACGTCGGGGCCGAGACCGCTTACCCGGGCGGCGCGCGCGGCCGTGCGGGCGCGACCCGAAATCGGACTAAGGATTTCGGGGATTCCACGTCGTCTGCCGCGCCCTAGCGTCGTCGGTGTCTGGCCGTGCCGAGCGGCTGCTGAGGTCGAAGGCGTTGAAAGCCGTGTACTGGCGGAGGCGAGCTACGGGCGCGGCTGCCGGTGGGTCCAGGCTGAGCGGTGCCGTCTCCGCGGAGACGACGTGCGTTTCACGCGTGCGGTCGACATCTGGATCAGAGGCCGCCGACGGAAAGACTCGCGATCAACGCGAATGGATCGGACGGCTGGAACAGGAGAAACGGGAGGGGAATTATGACAACGGCGATCAACGAGTACCGGGCGGGGCTGAAAGTCGGAGCGCGATCGGAATTCATGGTCATCGGGGACGTCATCGCGGGACACGAAGAGGCACTGCGACAGACCCTGAAGAGGCACATGGCAGACCCGCGTACGCAGCAGGCCGTCAACCAGATCGGCACGTTGCATGAGGCGCGGTTCGTGCTCTTGGACGGCGACACGCGGCTCATGTTCGCCAGCAGCTTCGATGGACCGTGGGACGTGTACATCGACGACTTCGCCACCACGGATATCGGACGGAACTTCGACGAGACCTGGCATCACGTCCAGGGGTACCCGGGCGTCAAGTTCCCCAACATCAAAGAGTGGTTCAAAGAGCGCACGGTAGTGGCGGGCAACTTTGTTTGCGCCTATCCCGAGCCGACGGTGAAGCAGGTCTGGAAGGCACTGGCCCTGCAGAAGACGTTCCAGCAGGTGCTGGACACCCCCGGCGCCGAGGAGGCGCTGCAGCACCCGGCGCTGAAGCCACTGCTGGACCTGGCAGCCGACTGAGTCCGCAAGTCCGAGCCCGCCACTAACTCACGTAGACCCATACGGCTTACCAGGGAAACCATCACCACGGCACATACGGGAAGGAAGCCATGACAACCATGACCAGCGTGAAGTCGGGGAAGGGCCTCAGCGACGGACTGGTGTCCGAGCTGGCCACCTTCTGGAACGTCCTGCCCGGCCACGAGGACGAGCTGCGCGCGGCGACTCAGCGATTCGCCGACGTGCTACGCAACGTCCCCTCCGAGAAGAACCTCAACACCGGCCTGCGGGACAGCCGCCACGTGATCTTCGACAACGGGCAACGGCTGATGTGGGCTACGACCTTCGAGAACGACTGGGACCCCTACTTCGACGATTTCATCCAGATCGGTCTCGAGCATTTCGTGGACTGGATGCAGCACACCGCCCAGTACACGGACGTGTCGGCGTGGCTCGAATCATCCGGCGGACTGGAGAAGTTCCGCCTGGACAACCCCAACATCGAGTCGCAGATGAAGCGCACTGTTGGCGGACTCAAGGCGATCGTCCAGTCCGTGCAGAGCCCGGCCACCGGGTACTTCAACCAGTTGAGCGCCTGGACGATGCCGCAGATCGTCAAGGCCCAGCGGCTGCAAGAGACCTTCCAGCAGGTGCTCGACGACCCGGCCGCCGAGGAGGCGCTCCAGCACCCGGCGCTGAAGCCACTGCTCGAGCTGGCCGCCGACTGAGCCGACCCGGCGGGCCCCCCGGGCAGGCTCCTGCTGCCCCGCGGGCCTCCGGACGGCGCTGTCAACGACTACCGAAGGAGCACCATGACCATGGAGACCGACACCTCGCTGGAGCTCGGTGACATCCAGGCTGCCGCTCTGATGCCTCGGCCGAATCCGTACGCGGGCGCGTACTGGGCATTGCGCATCGACGACCGGCACGCGGGGCGGGAGCTGCTGCGGCGGCTGATCCCCCTGCTGGATCCGGTCGCCTCGTTCGACCCGGGCCGGCCGGTCTCGCTCGGGGTGGGCCTCAGCTTCGCCGGGCTGGAGGCGATCGGCGTGCCGGCAGAGTCGCTGGCCACGTTCCCGCCCGAGTTCCAGCAGGGCATGGCCGCTCGCGCGGCCGAGATCGGCGATGTCGGGGAGAACGCGCCGGAGAACTGGGAAGCGCCACTGGGCTCGAAGGACGTCCACCTCGTGGCGGCCGCGCTGGCGCAGGACACCGCTCTCATGGAGACCGGGGTCACGCTGGCGCAGGACGCGATCCGCGACCTGCCCGGCGTCACCCCGATCTGGCAACTGGACGTGCACGTGCCACCGGACGGGCGCGAGCAGTTCGGCTTCAAGGACAGCATCAGCGAGCCGGCCGTGGAAGGCACCGGCATCCTCGGCAGCAATCCGCACGAGGCACCGCTGAAGGCGGGCGAGTTCGTCCTGGGATACGAGGACGAGAACGGCGACCTGCCCCCGATACCGCAGCCCGAGGTGCTGGGCCGCAACGGCACGTACGTGGCCTTCCGCAAGCTGCACCAGCGCGTGGCGGCCTTCCGCCAGTATCTTCGTCAGAACGCCGCGGACGACGCCGAGGCGAAGTGGCTCGCGGCCAAGTTCGTCGGGCGCTGGCACAGTGGCGCGCCACTCGTCCTGGCCCCGGACAAGGACGACCCCGAACTGGGCGCCGACCCCGAACGCAACAACGCCTTCCTGTACGGCGACGACCCGCGGGGCCTCAAGTGCCCGGTCGGCGCGCACGCCCGGCGGATGAACGCGCGCGACTCGGTCATCACCGGGCAGGTGCGCCTGCACCGCATGATCCGGCGCGGCACCAACTACGGCCCGTCGCTGCCGCCCGGCGTGCTGGAGGACGACGGTGCCGACCGCGGCCTGATGTTCGCCTTCGTCGGTGCGCACCTGGTCCGGCAGTTCGAGTTCGTCCAGAAGCAGTGGGTGCACGACGGCAAGTTCATCGGCGCGCCCGCCGAGCGGGACCCGCTGATCGGCGTACAGGACGGCGGCCAGTTCACCATCCCGCAGCGCCCGATCCGCCGCCGCCTTCAGGGACTGCCCGACTTCGTCGTCAACCGGGGCGGAGAGTACTGCTTCATGCCCGGCCTCCGGGCGCTGCGCTGGCTCGCCGATCTTGACACCTGAAATCAGGAGGTTTGTCATGGCAGACCACTTCTCCGGCCCGCGGGCCATTGCTGACCCGGCGTCCGACATCACCGACGTGTACGCCTTCCCCAGCCCGGAGCAGCCCGGTCATCTGGTGCTCGTGCTGGATGTGTTTCCCGCCGCGGCACCCACGGCCCTGTTCTCCGACGCGCTCAGCTACCGCTTCCGCCTCCGGCCGGTGACGGCCACGGCGGCCAGTGGAACACCGGCCTTCGTGGCTGGCGCTGACGAGTACACGTTCGACTTCCGCTTCGCCGTGCCGCCCCCGGACGACGGACGCGACACCGTGGTGCAGGCCGGCACGTGCACCATGCCCGGTGGAGCGGAGATCCCGTTCCGGGTCGGCGAGGAACAGCCGACCGAGATGCGCGGTGTGCGGATCTTCGCCGGTGCGCGGCTCGATCCGTTCTTCATCGATCTGAAAGCCGTGCTGGCCACCGAGACGCAGGAGCAGTTGGCTTTCCGGCCTAGGTCCGTCAACTCCCTGGAAGGCATGAATGTGCTAGCCATCGTCGCCGAACTCGACATCGCCACGGTGCTCGGCAGCGAGACTGGCCCGCTGGTGGCCGTTGTGGGCGAGACCGTGACCTCCCACGGTCACCCGAACCGGCTGGAACGCATGGGCCGCCCGGAGATCAAAAACGTCATCATGCGGAGCTCGAAGCACGATCCCGTCAACCGCGATCTCGAGATCCGCGACCTCTACAACGCCGAGGACGCCTTCAACCTGAGCGCGGACTACGTCGGGGCCTACCGCGCCCGGTTGAACGCCAATCTGGCCTTTTTCGACCGACTGGACGGCAAGACCGACTGGCCGCCCGACGATCAGGGCGTCCACCCCTTGACTGAGTTGCTGCTGGCGGACTTCCTCGTCGTCGACACGTCCAAGCCGTTCTCCGGCGACAGCGACCTTGAGATCGAGCGCGCCGTGCTCACCGGCCGCCCACACACCACCTGCGGCGGCCGGTCGCCCGAGGACGACATCATCGACACGCTATACACCCTGCTGGTCGGTGGCCTCGACGGACCGCGGATCAGCGACGGCGTGGACCAGCCGACCCAGCCGACGTCCCGCATCTTTCCCTACCTGGTTCCCCCCAACCCACATCCGCCGGACCGGATGACCGTCTTCGCCGCGCTGCCGGCGCCACCGGAGGAGGCAGCATCATCAGCAAGGTGACCGAGGACGACGGCCGACTGCCCACCACCAGCGGGGTCATCGCCCTGGCGAACCTGCAGGCTCAGATCGACGCTCTGGGCGTGCGGCTCCAAGGGGCACGATCGGGACAGGCAGCAGCGGCACCTCCGGCTGTGGCCGAACAGGCCCACCTGATCGACCGGCTCATCCTGCACGGGCAGGTGCTGGGCCGTATCGCGGACTACGAACGCGCCGCGGAACTGGCCGAGCAACTGGTGCGCGCCGCGCCGGACGACGGTGCGGCCTGGCTGGCCCGGGCCAGGACGCGAGCGACCTTCCACAGCTTTACCAAGGCGATGGCCGACCTCGACGCCGCGGGACGATGCGGTTCGGACCGGGCCACGCTGGAGGCAGAGCGTGCGGCGATCCTCCAGGCGGTCGCGTGCTACGCCGATGCCCTCGTGCTGCGCCGAGACGCGGCAGAGCGCCGGCCCGACTTCACGACGCTGGGTGCGCTGGCCGTGCTCCAGGCCGAGCGCGGGAATGTCGCTCAGGCGGAGCACTTGTTCACCGAGGCGCGGCGCCGCTACCGGGGTGTCTCGCCGTTCCCCGTCGCCGAACTCGACTTCCGGCGCGGACTGATGTGGCACCGCGAGCAGGACCTTCCCGCCGCCCGTGCCTGGTTCGACGCCGCTGTGGGCCGGGTGGCGGCCTACGCCCCGGCGCGCGGTCACCGCGCCGAGGTCGACGCGGCCCTGGGGGCCTGTGACGCCGCCATCGACCGCCTGCGCCCCCTGGCGCTCTCCAGCGACGACCCCGAGTACGCGGCCAGCCTTGCTGGCGTCCTCAGCGACGTCGGCCACCATCACGAGGCCGAGCAATGGCGTATCAGCGCGGCGGCCCGGTACGACGAGCTCGTGTCACGCCATCCGGAGGCCTTCGTCGATCACGCCGCCGAGTTCTGGCTCACCGTGGGTGGCGATCGACGAAAAGGGCTCCAGCTGGTCTCGCGGAATCACGCGAGCCGGGCAGCCCACGCACTGGCCCAGCCCCACCGCGTCATTCCGACCGACGCACGGCTTGCCGACCTCGACACGTAGGACTGGACGTGCAGCCATGGACGACCGCTACGACCTTGTGGTGATCGGCTCCGGCCCGGCCGGGGAGGTCGCGGCGGAGCTCGCGGCTGCCTTCGGGCGCAAGGTGCTCATCGTCGAGCGGAACACGCCCGGAGGGGTGGTTACGACCACGGGCGGCGCGCCCACCAAGGCTCTGCGCGAGGCCGCGCTCTACCTGACCGGCTACCGCCAGGAGGAGGTCTACGGCGTCCGGGCGGCAGCGCCGCTGGAGTCGGTGATGCCAACCCTCGGCGCCAGAATCGAGCATGTGCGCGACGTGCTGGAGGAAGCCGTCGCACACCGGCTCGTCGCACGCGGCATCGCCTACCTCCAGGGAACTGCGCACCTCGACGCGGACCGCACCGTCCACGTCACCTCGCCTGACGGACTGGCGCGCAAGGTCACGACGCACGCGGTGCTGGTGGCGACGGGGTCGCGTCCGACGCACCACCCGGGCATTCCCTTCGACGATCCGGACGTCTACGACTCCGATGCGATCTATTCGCTTCGCACCGTCCCGAAACACATCGTGATCGTCGGTGGCGGCCCATCGGCGTCGAGTTCGCCACCGTGTTCACCGCGCTGGGCATCCCGGCCACGCTCATCAGCAACTCCGATCGCCTGCTGCCGAACATCGACGCCGAGCTGGCAGGGCTGATGGCCGACGAGTTCCGGCGGCGCGGAGTCCAGCTGGTCTTGGGCGCCAGCGCGGACAAGGTGAGTCGCATCGACGGCCGGCTCACTGTCACGCTCTCCGCCGGCACCGTCCTGGCCGGGGACGCCGTTTTGTTCGCCGCTGGCCGCACGCCCAACACCGAAGGCCTCGGCCTCGAGCGGGCCGGCGTGCGCCTCGACACCCACGGGCGGATCGTCGTCGACCGCTACTACCGCACGACCGCTCCAGGGATCTACGCAGCCGGCGACGTGGTCAAACCAGGACTGGCCTCCAACGCCATGCAGCAAGGACGCGTAGCAGCAGCCCACGCCTGCGGACTCGTCTTCGGCGTGGAGATCGACCAGACCACAAGCACCGCCGTCTACGGCCTCCCCGAAGTCGCCAGCGTCGGGGCGACCGAAGAACAGATTCAGGCCACCGGAATCCCTTACGCGGTCGGCCGCTGCGACCTGGCCGTCACCCCCCGCGGGGCGATCGCCGGACACGGCGGGCTGCTGAAACTGGTCTTCCGCGCCGATAATCGCAAGCTGCTCGGCGTCCACTGCTTCGGCGACATCGCCTCCGAAGTGGTCGGCCTGGGCCACGTCGTCCTCCAGCTCGGTGGCAGGGTGGAACTGTTCCTCACACTCGCGCTCAACACCCCCACCTACAGCTACGCCTACCATGACGCGACCGTCGACGGCCTGACCCGGCTGACCAAGCTGATGGGCATAGCTGATAGCCGGGGCACTGGCGACGCGGCACAGTGACAGCGGCCGACAGATCTGGGTACCAATGCCCCCTGGAACCGTGGAGACGTTTCACCTCCTCGGTGGTGGTTTCGGTGTCGGTGATGGTGGTGAGGCGGGCCTCGGCGTGGCCTTGGCGAGGACGTCGAGCCGACGTCGATCATCTCTGGGCGACAGCGAGCCGGATGGCGTCCTTGTACGGCGTCGGCATGTTGAGCGGGTCGATCTCGTCCACTGGTACGAGTTGCAGCGCCTTGTGCTCGTGGCTGTGGATCGGCTCGGTGTCGCCGTCGTACGTGGCGAGGTAGGTCAGCACGAAGACATGCCGGTCCGGGTGGATCTCATAAACCCAGGCATGCAAGGGCTTGTGCACCTTTGCGACCCAGCCGAGCTCCTCCTCGATCTCCCGTGCGAGACAACCTGCGGGATTCTCCCCGAGCTCCAGCTGGCCGCCGGGAAGTTCCCACTCGTCCCGCTCGTTCTTCAACAGAGGAACGCGACCCCTCCAGATGATTACTGCTTTGAGGGAGATTGGGAGCTGATATTGCAAGTACCCGGCCTGGTGCCGAACTAGATATGGCTGCTCATTCCCCGGCGCCAAATTCATCGCATGGTCTCCTCGACGGTCAGAATCATCGCGCAGGCGTCGTCCGACGATTTGTAGTTGTCTGTGCTCCCCAGGACTCCGACTGAGGGTTGGGTCTGGGTCACGAGCAAGTTTCCGGGCTGGCCACCTGTCTCGCCGGCCGCATCAGGGGTTGACTCCGCAGGTCGAGGTCAATGGTTCAGATAGTGGAGGCTTGGACGGCAAGGGCGCGGAGGGACTCGTAGCGGGGGCGCAGGGAGGCAACGCGGACTACTTCGCGCTCGACGGGCTGCATGGTGTCGCCGCCCGCTGAGGGGGAGAGGCCGAGCGCTACGGCGGCGGCGCCGCGCGCGCCTACTTCGGGCTCGGGGCAGACCTCGGCCGGGCGGGCGAAGGTTGCGGTGAGACAGCGCCGCCACCAGGCGGAGGCATGAATGCCGCCGCCGCCCAGGACCACCTCCAGCTGACGGCCGAACAGCGAGTCGAGCATGCGCAGGCCGCGGTCGATCTCCAGCGAGGCGCCCTGCAGCGACGCCGCGAGCAGATCGGCGCCGGTGTCGTCGAAGGACAGCCCGAAGTACACGCCGGAGCCGCTCGGCACCGTCTCCGGTGGCCGGGTGCCCGCCTGGAACGGGATCGCGATCACCCGGGACGAGCCGATCTCGACCCCCGTGGGCTCCTTGTGCTCCTCGTCGAGCTGCAGCACACCCGCCAGCCAGGCGTACAGGTTTCCCGCGGCAGAAAAGGCCATCCCGGTCACGGCGCGCTCGTCGTCGACGCGGTACCGCCACAGGTCCCAGGGCAGTTCCGGCGCGCCTTCGATCGGGTGGACTACCCGAACGGCGGCCGAGGTTCCGACCGTCACGGCCGCGGTGGTCTCGTCGTATCCGCCGGTGCCGACATTCGACGCAGCGCCGTCACCGGTCGGCGGATGGATCGGTACGCCGGCCAGGCCCGGCCAGCGGCGCGCGAAGTCCTGCGACAAGGACCCGGTCCAGCCGGCCGGGGCGATCGGCGGCAGTTGGTCCGCGGAGACACCGGCGACGGCCAGTGCCTCCTCGTCGTACTGGCCGGTGGCCAAATCGAGTGTGCCGGTTCCGGAAGCGATCGACACTGAGGTGGCCCGCTCGCCGGTGAGGCGTTCCAGCACGAGATCCGGCAAGCCTGCGAAGCTCCTGGCGGAGGAGCTGAGCGTGGAGCGCAGCCAGGGGATCCGGCGGGTCCAATACAACCGGTGCAGCCAGGTGCCGGTCCGGGCGTGGAAGGCGTGCTCGTCGAAGTCCATGCCGACCTGCCGAGGCACAGAACGGGTGTCCAGCCAGGGGATCACTGGCGTGACCGCCTGGCCCTTGTCGTCCCGAGCAACGATCGAGTGCCACTGGGAGGACAGCACGATGTCGCCGATCCCGTCCAGGTGGCCGTTCTGGTTCAGCTCGTCGAGGCAGCCCAGCAGACCTTCGACGTAGTCGTGCAGGTCCAGCGTCGCGGCTCCACCGGCGCCATAGGTCGGGGTGACCTTGTGCCGCGCGAGAGCGCCCGGCACCGGCGTTGCTTCGGCATCCAGGACCAGGGCCCGGCCGGAGGAGGTGCCGAGATCGAGGGCCAGCACTCGGCCGTCAATCCTCGGCATGCAGCGCCTTCAGAAAGGAAGCCGCCCAGACGTTCACGTCGTGCGCCGCCAGGTGTTTGCGCATCGCCTTCATCCGGCGGCCGAGTTGGCGCTCGTCGGTGTTCATCGCGTCCACGATGGTGTCCTTCAGCCCGTTGATGTCGTGCGGGTTCACCAGGAAGGCCTGGCGGAACTCGTCCGCCGCACCCGCGAACTCGCTCAGCACCAACGCGCCCGTGTCGTCGTACCGGCAGGCGACGTACTCCTTGGCGACCAGGTTCATGCCGTCCCGCAGCGGCGTCACGACGGCCACGTCGGCAGCCCGGAACAGCGCCGCCATCTCGGTCCGCGAGTACGACGTGTGCTGGTAGTTGATCGCGGGCGTTCCGATCCGGCCATGCTCGCCGTTGATGCGCCCGACCAGCAGTTCGATGTCATCGCGCAGCATCCGGTACTGCTCGACGCGCTCGCGGCTGGGGGTCGCCACCTGGACGAGGACGGCGTCGTCGACCGAGATCCGCTGCTCGTCCAGCAGTTCGCCGAACGCGCGCAACCGTTGCCGGATGCCCTTGGTGTAGTCGAGCCGGTCCACGCCGAGCAGCACGTGCTGCGGGTTGCCGACCTCGTCGCGGATCTCCCGTGCCCGCGCTTCGGTCTCCGGCTGCCGCGCCAACTGCTCCAGTTCGCCGACGTCGATCGAGATCGGGAAGGCCTTCGCCCGGACGATCCGGTCGTCCGGCAGGTGGATCCGGTCGCCGCGGGTGCGCAGCCCCATCCGGTTGCGGGCCAGCCGGGCGAAGTTCGAGGCAGCGCCCGGCCGCTGGAAGCCGACCAGGTCCGCTCCCATCAGGCCGTCCAGGATCTGCCGGCGCCACGGCATCTGCGCGAACAACTCTGTGGGCGGGAACGGGATGTGCAGGAAGAACCCGATCCGTACGTCGGGTCTCAGCCGGCGCAGCATCGCGGGCACCAGTTGCAACTGGTAGTCGTGCACCCAGACCACGGCGTTGTCGTCGGCCGACTCCGCCGCGGCCTCGGCAAAGCGCCGGTTCACCGAGACGTAGGCCTCCCACCAGTCGCGGTGGAACTCCGGCGGCACGATCACGTCGTGGTAGAGCGGCCACAGGGTCGCGTTGGAGAACCCCTCGTAGTACAGCTCGATGTCCTCGGCAGACAGCGTCACCGGTACCAGGTGCATCCCGTCGGTGTCGAACGGGTCGACCTTCTCGTCCGCGCTCCCGGTCCAGCCGATCCATGCGCCGTGGTGCCGCTGCATCACCGGCGCGAGCGCGGTCACGAGTCCTCCCGGGCTCCGGCGCCACGCCGTACCGCCATCGGGCAACTCGACCCGGTCCACCGGCAGCCGGTTGGCCACCACCACGAAATCACTGCGCCCACTCTGCGTACCTGACTGGTTCGACATCAGTTGTTATCCACCCAGGTATTCGTCGTCGCCGGGGTAGCAGACCCCGATCTGCCTACGCGTCTCGTCGAGCAGTTCGAGGACCTCGATGGTGTCCTTGTGCGGGAGCGCCGGGCATTCCACCAGCCCGTCGCGCAGCGACCGCATCACCTCTGCCGCTTCGTAGTGGTACCCAACGCCATCCACCGGTACGTCGATCCGCTCGTCGCCGGCGCTCGTTCTGCGGACGTAATAGTCCGGATGATGGAACGGGCTGGGCAGCAACAGGCTGCCCTCCGGCCCGCTGACCGACGCGGTCCACGGGTTCTGCGAGCGCAACCCGCAGGTCAGCCCGGCGACCGCGCCCGAGGCGTAGCGCCACGCCATCGCCACGTTGAGATCCACGCCGTCGTCGTTGAGCGAGCCGACCGCCTTGATCTCGTCCGGACGGCCGAGCGCGCAGTAGACGAAGGTCATCGGGTAGATCCCACCGTCCATCAGCACGCCGCCGCCCAGCGCCGGGTCCAGCAACCGGGCCGGCAGCTCGGGTTTGTGGAAGCCGAAGTCGGCCAACGCCTCCATCGGTTCGCCGATCACCCCGGTGGCCAGGTCCGCGAACATCGCCTGCACGACCGGGTTGGTGCGCATCCACATCGCCTCGGCGAAGAGCGAGTTGTTCTCGTTCGCAACAGCGACCAGATCGCGGGCCTGCCGGGCTGTCAGTGTGACCGGTTTCTCACACAGCACCGCGATCCCGGCCTCCAAAGCGGCCCGGGCGGTCTTGTAGTGCTGCGGGTGCGGAGTGCCGATGTAGAGCACGTCCACCTGCTTCTCGTCGATCAGCCGGCGGTAGTCGTCGTACCGGTGTTCAATGGCGAACTGATCGCCGAACCGGTCCGCGTTCTCCTTGCTGCGCGACGAGACTGCGGTGACCACGGCGTCGTCGAGCACGGCGAGGTCCTTGGTGAAGGACGTGGAGATGTTGCCAGTAGCAACGATTCCCCAGCGAATACGGTCTATACCCATGCTTTGAACTCCGGTCGTGGGAACGGGCCGTGTGCCTCGATTCTCGCTGTTTCGAAGGCGTGTGCCAATCGAATGAGCGTGGCGTCACTATGAGCCGTACCGCTGAACGTGATCCCGACCGGCAAACCTTCGACCAATCCGGAGGGAACCGAGATCAGCGGATAACCGGCCAGCGCGGCATGCGTCGACGAACTGCCGAGCACGTGATCGCCGTTGAGCAGGTCGATCGTCCAGGCCGGCGAGTACGACGGCATCACCAGCGCGTCGAGCCGATGATCGCGAAGCAGACCGTCGATCCCGTCCCGCCCGGCCCGCAACGCGGCCACTCGCGCCGCCCCGTAGAGCGGCGAGTCCAGCCCTTCGGTCGCCTCGGACCGCTCGAACAGATCCTGCCCGAAATACCGCAACTCAACGTCCGCGTGCTCGGTATTGAAGGCGATCACATCGGCCAGGGTGCGCGGCCCGCCGTCCGTCCGAGTCGCCAGGTAGACCGCCAGTCCCACCTTGAGCTCGTGGAACAACACCGACAACTGGTCTTCCTCGCCTCCGGGCGACGGCAGCGACAGGTGATCCACCAGGGTCGCGCCACACCTGGACAGCAGTTCCAGTGCCTCCTCAGTGACCTGGTCGAGGCTCGCCGAGTACCCCCACAACGGCCCCCTCGGTACGCCGACCCGCACGCCGCTGAGGTCTTCGCCGAGACAATGCGCGGCGTAATCGGCCGCGCCACCGGTGAGCACGGTCAGCAGGGCAGCGGCCTGGCTGACGGTTCGTGCCATCGGCCCGGCCGTGTCCTGCGAGTGCGAGATCGGCACGATGCCCTGTTGCGGGATCAGGCCGACCGTCGGCTTGATCCCGACGACACCGTTCAGCGCGGCCGGGCAGACGATCGACCCGTTGGTCTCGGTCCCGACGGCGAAATCGGCCAGTCCGGCGGCGACCGCCGCGCCCGAGCCGCTCGATGATCCGCCGGCCGACCGGTTCAACGCATACGGGTTCCGGGTCAGCCCGCCGTACGCGCTCCAGCCGGAACTCGACGCGGAGCCGCGGAAGTTCGCCCACTCGCTCAGGTTGGTCTTGCCCAGCACGATGCAGCCGGCCTCGCGCAGGCGGCGTACCAGCGGGGCGTCCTGCGGTGGCGGCGGCTGGCCCGCCAGCGCCAGGGAGCCTGCGGTGGTCGGCAGACCGGCGGTGTCGATGTTGTCCTTCACCAGGACCGGGACGCCGTGCAGCGGGCCGCGGACGCGTCCGTCGGCACGCTCCGTGTCCAGCCGGGCGGCTTCGGTGAGAGCGGCGGGGTCGGGCGTGCAGATGGCGTTGACCAGCGGGTCCACCTCACGGCTCCGGGCCTGCAGCTCTTCGACCGCCCGGAGGGCCTGTCCTGGGCCGGAGGACACGTCGTGGGAGGCTTGTCGAGTTGAGCTCACCCGTCTGATCCTGCCAGAGTTGGACGGGTCCGCACGCCCGCGCGACGACACGTGACATCAACCCCGTGGTGAATGACATGGGTGTTGTTCACCACGTACAGTGGAGCGCGGACGGACGATCACCGACCGCATCGGGAGTCACCAGCAGATGGATAGCGCCAACGCCAGCTTCTCCGGCTCAGCCAGGGAAGCAGCCCAGCCGGCCGTCGAGGGGCTGTCGGATCGTGATGGCGCCATTCTCGGCTTCGAGCGCCACTGGTGGAAGTACGCCGGCGCAAAGGAGCAGGCGATCCGCGACCAGTTCCAGATGTCGGCCACCCGGTACTACCAGGTCCTGAACGCCCTGATCGATCGGCCCGAGGCGCTCGCCCACGACCCGCTGCTGGTCAAGCGACTGCGCCGGTTGCGCGCCGCCCGCCAACGCGCCCGCTCGGCCCGGCGCCTAGGCATCGAGGTCTAGTGTCCAACGCACCAACGTCCGGCGCAGGACATTAAGTTGCCTCGCTCGGCGGACGACAAGGGCCAGGTCCTCTCGTCCTTCGCTGCCGTGGCCGCGGTGGTGGCGATCGTGGCAGGCCTGCTGGTCCTGTTCGGAACCAGAGGCGACAACAGTGCGGCCGGTTCCAAGCCCAACTCCACGCCCGCTGCCAAGACCTCCTTTTCGCACCCGACCTCTGCTCCCGCTACGACGCCTGCCCAGCCCTCGACCACGCCTTCCCAGCCCAGGCCGTCTCAGCCCAGGCCGTCTCAGCCGACGCCTTCCGCCCAGCCGACAGTGGGCAGCACCCCGATCCCGACGGCCGAACTGCCCGAAGTCGTGGTGTTCAACAACACCAAGCGCAAGGGCCTCGCTGATCAGGTCGCGACCAAAGCACGAGCAGTCGGCTGGCGGGTCGCCGGCGCCGACAACTGGCACGGCAAAGTCGTCACCAGCACGGTCTATTACCCGGCCGGGCTCCAAGCCGAAGCCGCACAACTGGCCAAGGTCCTCGGCATCGGCCGGATCAAGGATGCGCTGCCGAACATGCAGCAAGACCGCCTGAGCGTCATCCTCACCACGGACTACGCCGGATGAGTATTCCGGTCCTGCTCACGACCGCCGGTCGGGAAGGCTGGGAGGCGATCACAACCGATCCCGCCCGCTCGGTCATCGCGACGGATTTCGACGGGGTGCTCGCGCCGCTGGTCGCTGATCCGAGCCGGTCCCGACCAGTCGATGGAGCTCTGGACGCGCTCGCCAGGCTCGCCAGATCGGTCCGCCAGGTGGCCATCGTCACCGGACGACCCGCCCTGGTGGCGACCGAACTGGCCGGCGTGAGCGGCCACCCGGGCCTGGAGCGACTCGTCGTACTGGGGCATTATGGGCTTGAACGCTGGGAGGCGTCGACGGGAGCGGTGACCAGCGAACCGGTGCCGGAGGGCGTCGCGGTGGCCCGGGAGCGGTTGCCTGAGGTATTGCGGAAGGCTGGTCAGCCGGACGCATTCATCGAGGACAAAGGCAGCTCGGTCGCGGTCCACACCCGCCGGCTGCGCGACCCCGAAGCAGCCCTGCACGCCCTTCGCGTTCCGCTGTCCGAGCTTGCCGAAGAGGTTGGCCTGCGGCTCGAGCCGGGCAACCTGGTACTGGAGCTCAGGCCGCCCGGCATCGACAAGGGTGTCGCCGTGCGGCGCCTTCTGGAGGAGACCGGCGCCCGCGCGGTGCTCTACGCCGGCGATGACCTGGGCGATCTGGCCGCCTTCCGTGCCATCGATGAACTGCGCCATGACGGCCTGTACGGCGTACTGCTGGCCACTCGCTCATCCGGCGCAACCGAACTGGTGAATGCCGCGGACATCGTGGTGGACGACCCGGCCGGCGTGGTCACGGTCTTCACCGCGCTCGCCGATGCCATCGCCGCCCGCGGCTGACAGCCCGGGAAGCTCAGCCGCGGCGGAAGGCCTTGAGGATCGGGCGGGGCCGATGTTCGACGTAGCCGCCGTCGACCAGGCCGGCGAGCCGCTCGAACGGGTTCCGCGAGGCGAAATCCCCGGTCCGCAGCCAGGACCAGCCGGCGGCCACTGCGTAGAGCGGCAGCATCGGCAGGCCGATCAGGCAGAGGTACTGCCAGGAATGCCGCTCCTCGTGCTTGACCAGTAACGGTCGCGAGTCCAGCCAGGCCCGATCGTTCCTGGTCAGCACTGTATTGCCGATGGTGAACGCGTTGGCGATCGGGAAGCCCAGCTTGTATCCGGTCGCGAAAAGCAGTCCGCGCGGCCCACGACTGAATCGCGCCCGCCCGATCAGCCCGACCAGCACGCCGGCGAGCGTCGACAGATTCACCACATTCACGACAAGCTTCAGCGTCTGCCACCCCGAGGTCACCTCACCCATGCCTCAGTATCAACCCAGTCACGCTCCGAAGGCATCCCGATGTCTTAATGACCTAATTCTTAGGACATCTGGCCCGCAGAGCCTAGGATGTCCTAAGAATTGCGACATTAGGATGTCAGATGACCATCTTCGCGACGCCGGAACTCGACCCCGAGGATCAGGCGGTCCTCGAGCAGATTCACGCGCACCGATCGAGCTTGCTGGACGTGCTACGAGTTCCACGCCGTTGGGACGGCGGTCTGCGCCGCAGCATGCTTGCCCGCGCGATCCAGGGCTCGAACAGCATCGAGGGGTACGACGTCGAGCTCGACGACGCGGCGGCGGCACTCGACGACGAGGAGGCGTTGAGCGCCGACGTGCGGACGTTCGCCGAGATCAGGGGATACCGGCAGGCGCTGGGGTACGTCTTGGCGATGGCAACTGATAGCGAGTTCAAACTCGACACATCGGCCATCCGCGGCATGCATTACATGATGCTCAGCCACGACCTGGCCAAGAGCCCCGGCAGCTATCGGCCGGGTGCTGTCTACGTCCAGGACGAGACCACCGGGGAGAACGTTTACGAAGGTCCGGATGCGGACGAAGTGCCGGCCTTGATGACATCGCTGATGGACGAGCTGGCCACAGCCTCGTCAGCGGATCCATTAGTACAGGCCGCGATGGCCCACCTGAACCTGGTCCTGATCCATCCCTTCCGCGACGGGAACGGCCGCATGGCCAGGGCCCTGCAGACGCTGGTGCTGTCCCGCGGAGGTATTGGCGAACCAGCGTTCTCGAGTATCGAGGAGTGGCTGGGCGGCAACACGGCGGACTACTACCGCTTGCTGGCCGCCACGGGCGGGGGTGGCTGGCATCCGCATCGACCGGCCGATCTGTGGGTCAAATTCAACCTGCGGGCGCATCACGTCCAAGCGCAGATCGTGGCCAGGCGGTACAGCGAAGCATCCAAGCTCTGGCAAGGGCTCGACGTGGTGATCGCCGACAACAATCTGGCCGAACGAGTGGCCGACGAGCTGTTCGACGCCAGCCTCGGGTTCAGGATCCGGCGGTCGAGTTACATCCGCCGGGCCGAGATCGAGCAGCGGACCGCCACCCGGGACCTGACCCGGCTCACCCAGTTGGGCCTGCTCCGTGCCGTCGGGCAAACCAAGGGACGGCACTATGTGATGGGCAACCAGCTTGCCGCCCTACGGCAGCGGGTGGTGGAGAACCGGACGCCTCTCCGTGATCCCTATCCCTGGATGCGAGCCCGGCTAGCCGAGCCACCGCGTGACTAAGTGGTCGGTGGGATGGGTGAGACTGTGCGGGTGACTTCGGTGGTGCGTCTTTGGCGGCCGGGGCGACCCGTGGATCCGCACGTGTTGATCGGAGGGCTTCGCCGAGGCGCTGGGGATCCGACGTATCGGCTGGAGCAAGCGGCGGGGACGGTCTGGCGGGCGACACGGACCCCAGACGGGCCGGTGCTGCTGCGCTTGACCCCGTACGCCGGGGCGGCCGAGGTGGAGGCCGAGGCGTGGGGTCCGGGCGCTGCCTGGGCTGTGGACGGTGTGCCGGAACTGCTGGGCGAGGCGGACAGCTGGGACGGGTTCGAGCCGTTGCCGGAGCATCGGCCGCTGGTCGAGGCGGCTCGGCGGTTCCCGCATTTCCGGGTGCCACGGACACGGGCGGTGTTCGAGGCGATGGCTGCGGCCGGGATCGAGCAGGTCGTGACCGGCAAGGAGGCTTTCGCTGCCTGGCGGATGCTGGTACGTGAGTACGGCGAGCCGGCGCCGGGCCCCGCGCCCGCCGACGGACGGCCGTTGATGGTGCCACCGACGCCGGAGCAGTGGCGGCTTATCCCGTCCTGGCAATGGCTGCGGGCTGGTGTGGACGGGCGACGGTCCCGGGTGGTGATCACGGCGGCGACCCGGGCGGCGGCGTTGGAGCGGACTCTGCACGTGGAGGACGGCGCCGAGGTCGAGCGCCGGCTGCGTTCGCTGCCAGGTGTCGGGGTCTGGACGGCGGCCGAGGTGCGCCAGCGGGCGCACGGTGATGCGGACGCGTTCTCCTTCGCCGATTACCACGTGTCCCGCAACGTGTCCTACGCGTTGACCGGCGAGGAGTTGGACGATGACGGCTGCGCCGAGCTGATCGAGCCGTACCGCGGGCACAGGTTCCGGGTGCAACGACTACTCGAGCTCACCGGCCAAGGTCATCCGCGCCGCGGCCCGCGGATGAGCCTGCCGACCCACACCCCGGGCGCCACGCACCGTTTGCGTTGATCTCGCCGAGATCCGCCGTCTCGCATACTGGCAATGGCAGACACGATATGGACCTCATTGGGTAACCTTTTCAGTGCTCATCCAGAGGGACTGAGGGAAACGGCCCGCAGAAGTCCCGGCAACCCTCCCCGTTGAACCGTCTCGGTCCGAGGCGCTCGCGGTGGAACGGTGCCAAGTCCGTCCCGCGCCGAGATCCGGTTCGGGGAAGATGAGGAGGGAAACTCCGCCATGAGCCTGAGCACCGCACCTTCCACCCACACCATCCGCGAAGGTGCCTTCGGCAACGGTACGCACCTGAGCTGTCGCGCCTGTGGCGCAAAGTCGCCGCTCGGCCCGTTCTATGCCTGTATGGAGTGCTTCGGTCCGCTGGAGGTCGGGTACGACTATCCGACCATCACCCGCGAGCAGATCGAAGCCGGTCCCAAGAACATCTGGCGCTACCAGCCACTGCTGCCGGTGCCCACCGACGTGGCGAGCTTCCCGAACACCGAACCCGGCTACACCCGCCTGATCAACGCCGGCAACCTGGCCCGCGAGCTCGGCCTGCGCAAGCTCTGGGTGAAGGATGACTCGGGCAACCCGACCCACTCCTTCAAGGACCGCGTGGTCGCCAGCGCCCTGAGCGCCACCCGCGAGCTGGGCATGAAGGTCTTCGCTTGCCCGTCCACCGGCAACCTGGCTAACGCCGTGGCGGCCGCCGCGGCCCGCGCCGGCATCCGCTCGGTCGTCTTCATCCCCAGCGATCTCGAGCGCCCCAAGATCATCACCACCGCCGTGTACGGCGGCACGCTGGTCGCCGTCGAGGGCAACTACGACGACGTGAACAAGCTGGCCTCCGAAATCGCCGGTGAGGAGGAGGGCTGGGCGTTCGTGAACGTCAACGTCCGCCCGTACTACTCCGAGGGCAGCAAGACGCTCGCCTTCGAGATCGCCGAACAGCTGGGCTGGCGGATCCCGCAGCAGATCGTCGTACCGGTCGCCTCCGGGTCGCAGCTGACCAAGATCGACAAGGGCTTCACCGAACTCGGCAAGCTCGGCCTCGTCGATGCCACCGACTACAAGGTGTACGGCGCGCAGGCGACCGGGTGCTCCCCGATCGCGCAGGCCTTCCGGGCCGGCCACGACGTGGTCAAGCCGGTCAAGCCCGACACCATCGCCAAGTCGCTCGCGATCGGCAACCCGGCGGACGGCCCGTACGTGCTCGACGTCGCCCGGCGTACCGGCGGTGTCGTCGCGGACGTCAGCGACGAAGAGGTCATCGAGGGCATCCAGTTGCTGGCCCGGACCGAGGGCATCTTCACCGAGACCGCGGGCGGTGTCACTGTCGCGACCCTGAAGAAGCTGATCGAGACCGGGCAACTCGACCCCGAGGCCGAAACGGTCATCATCAACTCCGGCGACGGGCTGAAGACGCTCGACGCCGTGGCCGACCGGGTAGGCCCGAAGGTCACCATCCCCGCGTCGTACGACGCCTTCGTGAAGGCAGGGTTGCAGTGAGTGTGAGTGTGCGCGTACCGACCATCCTGCGGCCCTACACGCAGGGCGTCTCGGAGGTCTCCGTCGAGGGCTCGACGCTGAGCGAGGTGCTGGACTCGCTCGACTCGTCGTACCCGGGCATCAAGTCGCGGGTGCTGGACGACTCCGGCGAGCTGCGCCGCTTCGTCAACGTGTATGTCGACAACGACGACGTCCGGTTCGCCGAGGGGCTGCAGACCAGGATCAAGGACGGCGGCCAGATCTCGATCATCCCGGCCGTCGCTGGCGGCTGAGCTGTTGCTCTAGTGTCCTGCTCTAGTGTCCGGTGCAGGACACTAGTGGTCCGTGGGTGAGGATGGCACGATGCGCGCGATCCTGGTCGAGAAGTACGGCGTCCTCCCCACGGTCCAGGACGTCCCGCCTCCGGTGCCGTCCGAAGGCGGCGTGGTCCTGAAGGTCGAGGCCACCGGACTTTGCCGCAGCGACTGGCACGGCTGGCAGGGCCACGATTCCGATATCGTCCTGCCGCACGTGCCCGGTCATGAGTTCGCGGGAACCGTCGCGGCTCTCGGACCCGGCGTCACCGGCTGGCAGGTCGGCGACCGAGTCACCAGCCCGTTCATCTGCGCTTGCGGCGAGTGTGAGCAGTGTCTGGCCGGCAACCAGCAGGTCTGCCCGAATCAGCTCCAGCCGGGCTTCAACTACTGGGGTTCGTTCGCCGAGTACGTCGCACTGCCTTTCGCCGAAGTCAACCTGATCCGTCTGCCGGACTCGCTCGACTTCGACACGGCCGCAGGCCTCGGCTGTCGCTTTGCCACCTCCTTCCGGGCTGTCCGGCAGGTCGGACGGGTCCAGGCGGGGGAGAGCATGGTCGTCTTCGGCTGCGGAGGCGTCGGCCTGTCCGCAGTGATGATCGCCGCAGCCCTCGGTGCCCGGGTGATCGCCGTAGACACCAACCCCGCCGCCCTAGCCCTCGCCACCCGGTACGGCGCCGCCGACACAGTGCTGGCCGACCGAGACACAGTGCAGGAGATCCTCGACCTCACGGGCGGAGGGGCGCACGTGACGATGGACGCGCTTGGCTCCAGCCAGATCGTCCAAGACGCGCTCCGTTCGCTCCGTCCGCGCGGACGGCACTTGCAGGTCGGGCTGCTGCCGTCCGGCGTACAGCTCGATATGTCCCGCCTGATCGGCCAAGAACTGGAGTGGCTCGGCAGCCACGGCATGGCCGCCCACGCCTATCCAGAGATGCTCGACCTGGTCGAGACTGGTGAACTGAAGCCCACCGACCTCATCACCCGGGTGATCCGCCTTGACGAGGTCCCGGCCGCCATGGACGCTCTCAGCACCGCCACTCCCGCAGGCGTCACCGTCATTCACCCCTGAAGCGCCAGCCCCGCCGTCCGCGCGCACAACTCTGGCTGGAAGCCCTTCCCGATGCGCTTGTGTGGACCTTGGGTCTGCGTGGACGGCGGGGTTGCCCCTCGTCTGGCGGCGACGCAGCGGGAAATTCGGTCGCTAGCCAAAGGCGTCGAGGTCACTCTGGATGACATGCGGCTGACGTTCCAGCATGATCCGCGCGGCGAGAGCCTCACCGTGATCCAGCGGTCGGACGGTGCTGTCTTCACGCTCTACTCACGCAAGCACCGCGTGCCGCACGACCTCGCGCACGCGGTGACCGAACGCGAACTCCGCCTCGCAGACGGAGTGTTCGGCTGCATCGCGGCCGGCGTCGTGTTCGACAGCATGGGCACGCACCGGGACACCGGAGCTACGCACAACCTCGGACTCAGGACTCTACTGAGGGGGCAGGCGGGATAGGAGCGCTTCGAGCATTTCGCGGGTGGCGGCGAAGTAGCTGTTCTCGCGGTGCAGCGCGCGGTGGAACGCAGCCAGCTCCTCTGACGAGATGGTGTTGGAGAAGGTGCTGATCTCGGTGAGGTCCAGCCGGCGGTTGAAGAGATGCACAGTGTCGCGCCAGCGGTGCAACAGGTTGACCAGTTCGGCGTCGCGGTGCCGGCCAAGAGCGCCGGAGACCAGCGCCAGATCGACCGCCGAGACCACTAGCCGCGGAAATACCTGTCGGAGGTTGCGCTGATCCGGGGAGAAGCGGTCGTCGGACAGCAGCCGGGTGTTCTCCTGCAGCTCGTCCGAAACAGCCTGCAACACCTCCGTCCGTCGCTCCGCCTCAGCGCTTAGCCGCTCAACGAAGATGCCGGTCAGTCCAGCCACGAGCGTCAGCGAGTTCACTGCCGGCTCCCATCGGGCATTGCCCGGCCAGAGGAACCAGATCACACCGAGCACGAAGGCCAGCCCGAGCAGTCCGTAGCTGACCGCCGTCACGACCGTACGACGCGCCGCGGCCCAGCGGCCACTCCGCACAGATGCGCGGAGGATCTTCGTCAGCTCCCGCAGCCGGGCCAGTGCCCGGATCCGGGCCCGCAGCAACCGATCCCGCACCAGCAACCGATCCCGCACCCGCTGATCAGCCGGTAACGGGTCCGGCGGCTGGTCGGTTGGGGGCGCGGATCCGGTCATCGCGCCCAGATGTCGTCGGCAAGGCTGCCGATCGCCTCCCGCGCCGTACCCGGCGCGAGCAGCAGCAGGTCCAGGCCGAACGGGTTGGGTCGGCGGGTGTACCGGAACTGCGACTGGACAGCTTCGACGGGGGTGAGATCACAGGCGTTGGTGATCTTCTTCAGCCGGGTCGTGGAGTACTTCCTGGTCGTGTACAGCCGGATCGTGTCGCCGACCGGCAGCACCACCTCGGTGTGGTCCGGCAGCCCCATCCGGACCTCTGCGCCGGTGTCGTTCTGCCAGAGGATCTTCACCAAGATGGCGTCGTCGTCCTCGACCTCGCCGAGGAACTTGACCAGCTCGTCGTCGATCTTCAGATCGGTGTTGTAGCGCAGGGCGCTGGTGACGAACTCGGCGAAGGCACGGGTCTGGTGGTACTCGTCGGCCGCGGCGGTCGCGGTTTGCTGGTCGAGTTGTGTGGTGCTGGCGACCTCCAGCAGCAGCCGGTCCTGCGGTCGGAGCACCCGGGTGATGACGCCCAGGACCTCCTCGTCGCTCTCGAAGTTGGCCAGCGTGTTGCCGGTCAGGGTGTAAAGGATCGGATCGTCGCCGACCAACCGGGCCAGCATCTGGCCGAGCTCGTCGATGTTGTCCGCGATCGAGAAGTCGAGCTGGACCGGCAGCACCTGCGACATCGGGAACCTTGCCCCGCGCACCGGTTCCAGCGTCCCCAGCCGGAGCATCTCCGAGCTCATGTCGACCGGGATGTAGAACATGTCCGGGTTGTTCCGGCGCATGTCCTCGAGGATGGTGCGATCCTTGACGCCGGTGCCGATACCGAGACTGACGAGATGGAATCCGCCTTCGGCGACGTGCGGCTTCATCTTTCGCCAGTGCCGCAGGAAGGACTCCGTGCCGGCCTTCATCACCAGGTAGAACGGGTCGTTGGTCGCATTCGCCCAGGCGATCGTCGGCCCGATCCCCCAGTAGGAGAAGCCGGAAGTGATCTGTTTGCCGTCGCCGGTCTCGGAGACCGGCCCGCGCAGGTCGCCGGTGAGGGTCGCGAGCTTGTCGGTCTGGTCCTCGCCGACGAGCAGCAACGACCAGGCGAAGTCGTCGTCGGCGAGCGCCTTCTCGAGCTTCCTGATCACATGAACCGGCTCGGTCACGTTCTACCCTCCAAGGTGAATGGTCAGGTTATCGGTTGCCGACGGTTCAATGCGCGCTGAAACTGTGCGTCCACTGAAACTGTGCGTTCACTGAACTGAGCGTCCATGAGAACGGCCCTGCCAGGTGTCCCCGGTCAGGGCCTTGCCGACTGCCGCGGTCAGACCGCGGTGACGGCGTCCGCCTCAGGTCCCTTCGGGCCGTCAACCACCTCGAAGTCGACTACTTGGCCGTCCTCGAGCGTCTTGTAGCCGTCCGAGATGATCTTGCTCCAGTGGACGAAGACGTCATCCTGGCCCTCGACGGCAAGGAAGCCGTAGCCCTTGTCGGCGTTGAACCACTTCACGGTGCCGCGCACCATCGCAGAACTCCTGTGACCTCGGCGGAGCCCGCTCGTCCGGACCCCTTGGGTGCTCACCGCATCGCAGAGAGCGGGCCGCAACCCTATCGGACGCCTCAGTTGCGCTGCGAGGCGCCGAGGCCGACGATGCCCGCGGTGACCAGCAGCAGGGCGCTGGTCAGGCCCACGTCGTTCGTCTTCAGGACGTCGTACTCGTTCAGCATCCAGATCGTCGCCGCACCGGTCAGCACGGTGCCGGCGATGATGCCGGGCACATCCCGCTTGGTCCTCTTCATCCGCGCACCACCTTGATACTGCCGAGCTTGACGTTGAGATCCAGCACCACCGACTGCGGTCCTGCCTTGGCGTCGGCCCCGAGATCCGAGACCACCAGGTCGACATTACGGCCTCCACGCTGTTGGCCGAAAGCGTCCAGGTCGCCGGCCTTGGCCGACAGGTCGCCCGTGACGTCGACATTGGGCGGCAGCGTGACGACGATCTGGCCCGCCGTGCCGTTGACGACGACCTTGGCGTCCTTGTCGAACGTCGCCTTCGTCAGGTCGAGCTGGACGCTGCCTGCGTCGAACCGGTACGCCGTGCTGGTGGCGGTGATCGGGCTGTCCGGCGTGCCGACGTAGTTGATGTCGCTGAACTGGTGCGGCACCCGGCCGAACACCGTGGTCACGAGCACCCCGAGCGCCAGCAGGATCCCCAGTGGAAGCAGCGCGATCGTCCGGCCGAAAAAGCCGCCGATCAGCATGCCTATTCCCAGGGTCGCCAGGCCGATGGCCAGCATGGCAGGTATGGGCGAGCCGGCCAGCGCGGCGATACCGACAGCTGCGCCGGCGGCGAGAACGACCAGCGGCTTGACCCCGCGGCGTCCCGGCGCCCGCGCCGGTGCGGGCTGCTCTTGCCGCGCCTGCGGGGCCTCATCGACGTACAGGCCAAGGGGGTCGTCCTCCGTCCACACAGGCTGGACCGGATCGACGGTGCGGTCCTGCGGACGCTGTGTGGCAGAGGACGCGGCACCCTCTTCCGGGACCCCGGAAGAAGGCCCTGGGTACGACGGGCCGCTCGGTGTGGCCGGGGCACCAGCGTACGGCGGCGTGGCGGGAGCAGTGGTCGAGTCGGTGGCCGCCGGGTTGCCCCAGCTGCCGGACCAGTGAGCGCCGCGGTGAAACCAGTGCTCGTTGCCGGAGGCACCATTCATCCGGCCCAGGCCACGGCCGGGCGTGCCCTGACCCCGCATACCCCTGCCCTTGCGGCGGAACACGAAGAGCCAGAGCAGACCGATCACGATCACCGGTCCGGGCACTACCTTGCCGAAGTTGAACGAGGACATCATCGCGATCGCCAGGAACACGCAGGCGCCGATCACCACCGGCCACAGCCAGGGGCGGTCGGGACGGACCCGATCGCCGAGCAGGCTCTGCGCGGGCGACCGGTCGGAGCCCTCGTCCGGCATCAGCAACCAGGCCGCGGCGTAGAACAGCACTCCAGGCCCGACGATGATCAGCACGGCCATCACCACCCGGATCAGCACCGGGTCGATGTCCAGCGCCCGGCCGATACCGCCGCAGACGCCGGCCACCATTCGGTCGGACCGGCTCCGCCGCCAGCTCTGCACATCCTTCAGCCGGCTGGGGTCGAAGCCTCCGGCCGGTCCGCGGCCGCTCGAGTTCTGGTCCATGTCACCGATGGTGTCCCCTGGCGCCGTTCCGGAACATCGGGGATACCCCTTTGGTGACCCCGGTCGTGCGGCTGACCCCGTCCGGTCGGGGTTCTCCCGGTGCCGACCCTGAGTGCCGGCGGCGCGCCCTGAGGTGACGAACCGGGGAACGCCTGCTGGTGTCACCGGTGTCCGCGTGTGACGATCGTGGGGATGACGCAACCAGCTCCTGCCTCCGCGCCCACGGGCGGGTCCCCGGCGCCCGGGGAGCCGGCCGCGGCTCAGCACGGCCAGGAGGCACCCCGCATCGCGCCGCCCGAGCAGCCGGCGCCGGTCCGTCGGGCCTATCGCCGGGCCGAGGGGCGAGTCGTCAGCGGTGTGGCCGGCGGGATCGCCGATCACTTGGGCATCTCGGACACAATCGTGCGGTTGGTCTTCATCGCTGCCACTGTCTTCGGCGGATCCGGGGTGCTGATCTACGCGGCGCTGTGGTTCCTGATGCCGCTGGCGACGCCGACCGTGCCGGCGGCACCGGGCCTGGCGGCGGCCACCCGGATCGGACTGCGGTCGGACCAGCTGCCGCCATCCACGGGTCCCAGAACCCGCCGCGGGCCGCAGAACAAGGGTCAGCTGACCGCGCTGGTCGTGGTCGGCTGCGGGGTCCTGTTACTGCTCCAGGTCGCAGGCTTCGGCATCGCGGGCAAGATGTTCTGGCCGCTGGTCTTCGCCGGCACCGGCCTGGCGCTGATCTGGCGGCAGGCCGACGAGAGCCAGCGGGCCCAGTGGACGAAGGCGTCCAGCCGGATTCCGGCGCTCGGCGTACTGTTGGGCAAGGGCGGCATCAAGTCGTTACTGCGGGTGCTGGTCGGGCTGATCCTGATCGGCACCGCGGTCACCGTCTTCCTGGTGCAGAACAACCGGCTCTCGATGGTCGGCGACGTACTGATCGCCCTGTTGCTGGCTGTGGTCGGGATCGGCGTCATCGCGGGCCCTTGGGTGCACCGGCTGACTGTGGACCTGAACGCGGAGCGCGGCGAGCGGATCCGGTCGCAGGAACGCGCCGACATGGCGGCTCACCTGCACGACTCGGTACTGCAGACACTGGCCCTGATCCAGAAGCAGGCGAACGACCCGCGGGCCGTCGTACGGCTGGCCAGGGCACAAGAGCGCGACCTGAGGTCGTGGCTTTACGACGAGGACGACCAGACCGACCAGACGTTGGCCGGCGCGGCGAAGCGGGTCGCGGCCGAGGTGGAGGACTCACACGGGGTGCCGGTCGAGGTGGTCACGGTCGGGGACTGCGAGCTGACCGATCAACTCAGGTCGATGGTGCTGGCGGCCCGGGAGTCGATGGTGAACGCGGCCAAGCACTCCGGCGCGGACAAGATCGACGTGTTCGTCGAGGTGGACGGGAACCTCGCCGAGATCTTCGTCCGGGACCGCGGCAAGGGCTTCGACGCCGACGCCGTGCCGGAGGACCGGCTCGGCTTGCGGCACAGTGTGATGGGCAGGATGGAACGGCACGGCGGCCGCGCAACGGTGCGGTCGAACCCGGAGACAGGCACCGAAGTGCGACTGGAGATGGACAGATGAGCGCCATGACGAGCAGTAGCCGCAGGCGGGTCGTCGTGGTCGACGACCACGACATGTTCCGGGCCGGGGTGCGCAGCGAGATCGGCGCCTCGGTCGACATCGTGGGCGAGGGCTCCGACGTGGACACGGCGGTGAAGGCGATCATCGCGGGCGAGCCCGACGTGGTGCTGCTCGACGTGCACCTGCCCGGCGGCGGTGGCACCGAGGTGATGAAGCAGGTGCACCAGCGCCACCCGGAGGTGAAGTTCCTGGCGCTGTCGGTCTCCGACGCGGCCGAGGACGTGATCGGCGTGATCCGCGCCGGCGCCCGCGGCTACGTCACCAAGAACATCAGCGGTACCGAACTGGTGGACGCGATCGGCCGGGTGGCCGATGGCGACGCGGTGTTCTCGCCGCGGCTGGCCGGGTTCGTGCTGGACGCCTTCTCCGGTGCGATCGACATCGCCTCGGTGGACGAGGACCTGGACCGGCTGTCGCAGCGGGAGCGTGAGGTGCTCCGGCTGATCGCCCGCGGCTACGCCTACAAGGAGGTCGCCCGCGAGTTGTTCATCTCGGTAAAGACCGTCGAGACGCACGTCTCGAGCGTGCTACGCAAGCTCCAGCTCTCGAACCGCCACGAACTCACCCGCTGGGCCACCGACCGCCGGCTGGTCTAGTGTTTCGGGTTTTGCACACGTGTACGCGTCGGCCTCGCCTTATTTTGTTGAATGTCATTTTCAACTACCATACCGGCTTCCCGGCTCTTGGTGAGATCTCCCCACGGTCGCCACTCCAACAGGCGTGCAAGTTGCTTTGCGGCTGTTATACCGTCGACTCCTATGGAGCGGAATCTCACAGCCGAACAGCTCGAGCTCTTCGAGAAGGAGTTCGCAGCGCACCCGTCGTACCGGGTGATGCAGAACGCCGTCACGCAGACGCCGATCAACAACATCGCCCTCGACCGCCAGGTCGTGACCGGGCTCGACCACTCGGTGTCCAACCTGCTGGACGACTGGAAGGTCACCAATCAGAAGAAGAGCGGTCGGTGCTGGCTGTTCGCGGGCCTGAACCTGCTCCGGGCCGGCGCGGCCCAGAAGCTCAACGTCAAGGACTTCGAGTTCTCCCAGAACTACCTGCTGTTCTGGGACAAGTTCGAGCGGGCCAACTTCTTCCTCGAGGCGATCATCGAGACCGCCGACCGGGACGTGGACGACCGGACCGTGGCGCATCTGCTGTCCGACCCGATCGGTGACGGCGGCCAGTGGAACATGTTCGTCGCACTGGTCCGCAAGCACGGCCTGGTGCCGAAGTCCGCGATGCCCGAGACCGAGAGCTCGTCCAGCACCGCGGCGATGAACGACATCCTGCGCAAGCTGCTCCGGCAGGGCACCCGTGACCTGCGCAAGCTGGACGGGGTTGAGGCCCAGCGGGCCAAGAAGCAGGAAATCCTGACCACCGTGCATCGGGCGCTGAGCATCCACCTGGGCACCCCGCCGCAGAAGTTCCTCTGGCAGTGGAAGGACAGCGAAAAGGGCTTCCACCGCGACGGCTGGACCACCCCGGCCGAGTTCGCCGCGGCGTACGTGACGCTGCCGGTGGACGACTACGTCTGCATCGTGCACGACCCGCGCGAGACCAGCCCGACGGGCAAGACCTTCACCGTCGACTACCTGGGCAACATCATCGACGCACCGCCGGTGGTCTACCTGAACGTCGAGGTCGACCTGATGAAGCAGCTCGCGATGGACGCCATCGTCGGCGGCGAGCCGGTCTGGTTCGGCTGCGACGTGGGCAAGCAGATGTCGGCCGACCTCGGCTACTGGGACGCGAAGCTGTTCGACTACGGGGCTGTCTACGACACCGAGTTCGCGCTGAACAAGGCCGAGCGGCTGCAGCACCACGAGACCCTGATGACGCACGCGATGCTGTTCACCGGTGTCGACGTGGTCGACGGGAAGCCACGCCGCTGGCGGGTGGAGAACAGCTGGGGCGACGAGAAGGCCGACAACGGCTTCTGGACCATGAACGACTCGTGGTTCGGCGAGCACGTCTTCGAGATCGCCGTGCGCCGGTCCGCGCTGCCGGCGGAACTGCAGGAGCGGCTCTCCGACGACCCCATCGTCCTCCCCGCGTGGGACCCCATGGGTGCGCTCGCCGACTGACCACCCCTCGTTACGTCCGAAGAACCTTGGGTTATTACCCAAGGTTCTTCGGACGTTGTGGCGTTATCGGAGGGCGTTGCGGATGAGAGCCGTGGCTTCCGCCGGGCGTTCGAGGGAGGGAAGGTGGCCTGCCCAGGGCAGGATGGTGTTCTCGACGTCCGGGAGTTGTGTGGTCAGGTGGGTCGCGCAGTCCTGGAAGAACTTCAGTTGGCGTGCGCCGGTGAAGAGCGTGACCGGCGCGGTGATCCCGCCGACCTCGTACTCCTCGTTGCTCACGTCGCCCGCGGCGAGTTGGAGCTCGAAAGCGCGCTTCTGCATCACCCGCACCAACTCGCGCGCCCCGTTGTCCGCCTCCGGGCCGAGCGACGTCCGCACGTTGAGGTCCGTGGCCCCGTCCACGTCGCCCGCCTCCAGTAGCCTGTTCTCCTCGGTGACGAACGCCCTGAAGTCCTCGGTCGGCTCGACTCCGTCCACCGGCGGTGACATCAGCACCAGTCGGCTGAACCGCCCGGGTGCCTTGCTGGCAGCTTGAAGCACGACATACGCCCCGTACGACGCTGCTACCGCGGCGGTGGTGTCGATGTCGAGCAGCTCGAGCAGTTCCAGCACATCCCACGCGTCCGAGTACTTCGCCCCCGCCTCGAGTGGCGTCTCGCCGTACCCACGCAGGTCCAGGGTGATCACCCGATGATCGCGACGCAGGTCCTCCACCTGCCTGGCCCACATCCGCGAATCGCAGACCCCGGCGTGCACCAACAGAACAGCCGGGCCATCGCCGACGACTGCGTGATGAAGTGGACTCATAGCCCAGAGCATCGCGTCTCTCACGTGTGGCGGCAACCCTTTTTGTTCGGGTGCCCGGACCCGGCGGCTGACCGGATCAGCCGAAGTGGATGGGTCGACGCCAATGACGGTGAGGGGGGCGGTTCGTAACCGTCGGCGTGTCCGTCGGTGATGACTCGGAATGGCTGCGAGCCGTGTGAACCCTGTGGCGCGTTGCCGCTGGCTTCCTCGGGCCTTGGGGGCGGCTGGCCGCCACGTTCGCTGTCAGCCGTTCCAGGTCGTCGTTCAGCGGCTCCAGCTCCTCCACCCCGTATCGCCGCTTCAGCGCCGCCAGCAGGAGATGATCCGTCAGTCCTGGGTTCTTCGGTAGCAGCGGGCCATGCATGTAGGTACCGATGGCGTTGCCCGAGACGGCCCCTTCCTCACCGCTGTTGGAGTTGTTGCCGAAGCCCATCTGCACCGTGCCCAGGGCCGCTTGCCCTGGTTCCAGCACCGTCTCGCCGGAGTGGTTCTCGAATCCGATCAGGCGTCCGAACGGGCTGTCTATCGCGATGTTGCCGACCATCCTCTTGCTGCCGCCGGCCGTACTGGCCTTGAAAACGTCGATCCCCTGGATCTCGCGGTGTTCGAGTGTGGTGAATCCCCGGCCGAACAATTGATAGCTGCCGCAGACCACCAGCGTCGGTACCCCATCCGCAACCAATTGTCGCAGATCCTCGCCGCGCCGGAGGAGGTCCTGCCCCATCGCCAATTGGCCGGAGTCCTGCCCGCCGCCACCGAATACGATGTCAGCCTGCGCGAAATCGAACGGCTCGCCCGGCTCGACGGCCAGCACCTCGGCCTGATAGCCACGCCACTCCAGCCGCTTTACCAACGCAATGATGTTTCCCAGGTCGCCGTAGATGTTCATTTCCCGGGGATACAAATGTGCAATGCAAACTTTATTCATTTCCACACGTCCTGCAGTCGCGTTCGCTTGGCCAACAGTTTACGTATTTGCAGCATCGCCGTGTAGGTCGGCAGAATATAGGCACTCTCGCCCGGCGGTGTATCTCGTACCAGTTGGGCAATGGCGTCCTCCATGGATTTCGCCACTGAGGCTTCCGTGCCGGCGTAATGCAGCCTGAGTGCCATGTCCGCCGCCCTGAGTCCAGCCGTGATGACTCTCGGCCGGCTCGCGGCCAGGTCTTCCAGCGGCACGTCCCACAGCCAGGAGACGTCCCGGCCGTCCGCGCCCAGATCGTTCACCGCCATCAGCACCCGCACATTCGGCCGGCCGATCAAGAAGGTCTCCAGCACTTGCGCGAAGCCGGCCGGGTTCTTGATCAGCAGCAGGTATAGCGTCCTGCCGTCCAGTTGCACCCTCTCCATGCGCCCGAAGGCCGCCTCGGTCGTCTCCAGCGTCCTCGCCGTGACCGACTGCTCAACGCCCAGACCGGCCGCCAGGCTGATCGCCACCAAGGCGTTGTACAGGTTGTATGTCCCCGGCAGCGGGAACCTCACCTTGCTGCGCTCTGAGCCGATCGCCACCGTGAACTGCGCGCCGTGGAGATCCGCTTCGTCGACATTCACGATCGAGACATCCGGCTTCGGCCTCGCATAGTCGCCGTTCGGACATTCGTAGTGTCCGAGATGGCTGTAGAACACCTGGCTGAACTTCAATTGCTCACCGCACACCGGGCATCGGTCCGAGTCGGTCGCCGCCTGGTGAGCCGTCGGCAACTTCGAGGACAGCTCCTCGATCCCGAAGTAGCTCACCAGGTCCGGCGCCGCCGCATATCTGGCCAGGCTCGCCACCAGCGCGTCATCCGCGTTCAGGTAGACCTTCGCCTTCGTCGCGGCGATGCCCTGCCCGATCATCGCCGCCGTCGTATCCAGCTCGCCGTACCGGTCCAGCTGGTCTCGGAATAGGTTCAGCACCACGATGTGCTGGGGCTGCAATTCCGGTGCTACCAGCCGCAGATTCGCCTCGTCCACCTCGAACAAGCCGATTGTCGCGTCGATTCTGCCGTCGATACCGGCCGCGCCGATGAGTGCCGATGTGACCCCACGGCGCAGGTTCGAACCCGTGCTGTTCGTGAGCACCCGCTCCCCACTGGCCGCTAGCGCTGCCGCGATGAGCTTAGTGCTGGTCGTCTTGCCATTCGTACCGGTCACCAGAATTATCCCGTGCGGCAATTTCGCAGCCAGTTTCTGGGTCAACTGGGGGTCGAGTCGCTCAGCAATGAGTCCAGGCAGAGCGTGGCCCCCGCCACGTCCAAGTGCGCGGCTCAATTTGGCCGCTGACTTGGTTATCGCGATGGTCACGACTTCATGCATACGGAAATTATATGGCTCGCGTCAATACTTTCTCAGCGTTTACTCAGGGTCGGTGTCAATACGCTCTCAGCGTTTCCTCAACAAGCCCGACGTCCCACGTCGGTGGTCGGCTGGGATATTTTCCGGCTCGCCGCCTAAATCCGTGGGCTGCCTTCTGGAGTTGGCCCCGCTTCAGTCACTGGTCGCTACCTTGAGCACGCCCGGTCATTGCTGCGGACGTGCCTGACCAGTGCCTGACCCGCCCTGCGCCAAGGTTGCCTGAGGCAGGCCGCTGGGGTGGTCCGTAGCGACGCGCCGTGCCGACTCGTCACCGCAGCTCGGGTGGCGGACACCGGCGCGGACGAGCGCGACTCGTGGTCACCCTGATCGAGCCGCTGTGGTCGCGGCGGCTACCGCCCTGGTGACCGCCTGGCTCAATCGAGGCGGATGACGGTGAAGGACTCGGCGAGGTGGCCCTCGGGGAAACCCGCCCTCGCCGCGTTCTGGCCGAACCAGTCGCGGATCTTGTTCGGCAGCCCTTCCGGATCGTGGTGCTGGCTGGCGTGCGACATCAGCGCCGCGATCTTCAGGTCGAACGTGTCGGTCATGTCGACGTAGTGGTTGACCTCCGGATGCTCCATCATCCACAACTCGCCGACGTGCCAGGCCTTGAGCCCCTCGGCCTCGAGTTCGGGGAAGGCGAACGGGTTACCCGCAGCCGGGTAGAACGCCCGGACCGAGGCCTCGGCTGTCGCCATGTGGTCGGGATGTGACACGGGCAGCCGCGACCAGTTCCGCTCGGGGGACTGGCAGAGCAACCGCTGCGGGCGCACCTTCCGGATCACCCTGACGATGTCCTGGACGAGGTCCTTGGTCGGCTCCACCGACCCATCGTCGTACCCGAGGAAGTGCAGGTCCCGTACGCCGACATGGCCGGCCGCGGTGGTCTGCTCCTGGCGCCGCACGGCGGGGATCTGCGCGCGGTCCCGGTCCAGTTCGAACCCACCGGCCTGGCCGTCGGTGACGATGCAGTAGCTCACCTCGATCCCAGCCTTGGTCCACTTCGCGACGGTGCCGGCACCCCCGAAGTCGATGTCATCCGGATGCGCCACGACAGCCAGCACACGCTCGATCTCGTCATCAGGACGCGGATTAGCCACAGGCACGCTCACCCGACCGACCCTAGTGGTGTGTGCCAGACACATCACTGGTGTCCTGAGTCCGAGGTTGGCACGCATCGACGACGCCCGGCCCGCGCCTCGATACCGGAGCTGCGCACCAACCTCCGACTCAGGACACCGATGAGGATGACTGGGCGGCCTGGACCGGTCGGCAGACTCGGTCGCGACGCCGCAGGTCATCAGGGACCGAGGCGTTGGAGGAGGAGGTCGCCGAGAGTTGCGACGTAGGTCCGGGTGATGTGGTTGGTATCGCGGTAGACAATGAAGTTGCCCACCACCAGCGGGCAGGTGCGCTTGTCGCAGAACCAGGGGACGACGTCGATCCAGTGCGCGCCGGTCGCGGTGGCTGCCTTCCTCCAGGCCCGGTTGCGTTCCTCGACCAGGGGGGCGGGCGGCACGGCGCAGTTGGCCATGGTCGCTCCCCGGCCGGTCAGGCAGTCTGTGGGCTCTTTGCGCAGCGTGGTGGTTCCGCTGATGACATCCACGCGGGGTGACAGGCTCCTCAAGCGCTTCAGGGCGGCTCTTCGCGCCATCGGCGAAGACACGCCCGCTCTCGTTTTGCGAAATCGGTCGCCTGGTGTGCACGTCGCCGAGGACCACGCTGAGGTAACCGCTGAGGATGATCCGGTCCGGCTTGACCCTCGCGATCCCGCCATAGGCCCACTCGCGCCAGGTGTCGCACTCGGTCTAGGGGCGCGCCAGTTCGGGCCGCCACACGGTCACGTTCACCGGTAAGCAGCCCGCCTTCATGATCGGGACGATCTTCCACCCGGCGGCCCTGGCTGCCGGCAGCAACAGTTCGATCCACACGCCCATGTGGGAGTCGCCGAACAGTACGATCGTCCGATTCGCACCGGCGTCGCCCAGCGCATAGATCTCATGCTTCGTCTGGTCGCGGTCCGCGCTGCACTTTGTCGGTGCCCTGGACACGTCGCCCCAGAGGTCCTCGAGCGACGGACTCAAACCTCGCGGCAGTGGCGAACCAGCCGTGGCCCGTCCGGCGGCAGCAGCAGATCACGCTGCAGGTAGACGAGCGGAAGCACGAGGATCGGCCAGTGCCAGAGGTAGAGCGAGTAGGAGACGTCGCCGATCCGCCGCAGCGGCAGCCGATCCAGTACCACTGACGCGCCGTACCGATGCCCTTCGATGCCCCCGGCAAGGATCAGCACTGTACCGAGCACGGGCAGCAAAGCGTGATACCCGGGGAACGGTGTCGCCGACGAGTAAGTCGCCGCGGCGATAGCGACAGCGGCGAGTCCGATCCAGGAAGCTGCGAACCTCACCGGCATCCATCGGCATCGGCATCGGCATCGGCAGGCGGCAGGCGGCAGACCCAGGTGGTGCCGAGCGCCAGCAGCGCTCCGGCGCCGGGCTCCCAGGCGCGAGCCGGAGTCGAATAGTAGGTGGCGCTGGGATTGACGCCGGTTCGCCAGACCGAACGACGCCCAGGTGACGTGCGTCGTCACCTCGTTGATGCGCAGGTAGCCGTAGAGCTGGCTGGACACCATCATGGTCGCGACTAGTACGACCGACGCCGCAGCAGGATCCGCTGGGCCCGGCGGGCGTAAAAGTCACGATCGACACACGGCCGGTACGCCGTACCTCACGGACCAGGATCCCGGTGATCAGGAATCCGGAGATGACGCTTAGGCCACCTTGCGCGACGGGGGAGCGGCGGCGTGGTACGCGGAATGTCGGTGGGAGCGCCTAGGCTGGGCGACGATGACGACGCTCTTCTCACCAGACGAACTCCCGATGCCGCTCGAGGAGCCCAAGAAGCACCGGACTGACCCGGAATCGCTGCTCGAGGGATTGAACCCGCAGCAGCGGGCCGCGGTCGTGCACGCCGGCAAGCCGTTGCTGGTAGTGGCCGGTGCGGGTTCGGGAAAGACCCGGGTGCTGACCCGGCGGATCGCCTATCTGCTGGCCGCCCGGGACGCGCACCCCGGCTCGATCCTGGCGATCACCTTCACCAACAAAGCTGCCGCCGAGATGCGGGAGAGGGTGGTCGATCTCGTCGGCAACAGGGCGAAGCTGATGTGGGTCTCGACCTTCCACTCGTCCTGTGTCCGGATTCTGCGTCGCGACATCAAACGGTTCGGGATCAGCCCGACGTTCTCGATCTACGACGACACCGACTCGCGCCGGCTGATGACGCTGGTCTGCCGCGAGCTCGACCTGGACGTGAAGCGGTACAACCCGCGTGCCGTGCTGAACTGGATCTCCACACAGAAGAACGAGCTGATCGACTACGAAGCCTCCGCGGTCAAAGCCTCGAATCACCTCGAGGAGACCTACGCGGAGTGCTACAAGCTCTACCAGGAGCGGCTGGCGCAGGCGAACGCGCTGGACTTCGACGACCTGCTGATGACCACGGTCAACCTGCTGCAGGCCTTCCCCGAGGTCCGGGAGTACTACCGGCGCCGGTTCCGCCACGTGCTGGTCGACGAGTACCAGGACACCAACCACGCGCAGTACACGCTGATTCGCGAGCTCTGCGCCGAGGGCGAGCCGGGTGCGGGCCCTGCCGTACCGCCGGCCGAGCTGATGGTGGTCGGCGACGCGGATCAGTCGATCTACGCCTTCCGAGGAGCGACGATCCGCAACATCCTCGCCTTCGAGGAGGACTTCGCCAATGCCGAGACGATCCTGCTGGAGCAGAACTACCGCTCAACCCAGACGATCCTGACCGCGGCCAACGCGGTGATCAGCCGCAACGAGGGCCGCAAGGCGAAGAACCTGTGGTCGGACTCCGGCCAGGGCGAGCAGATCGCGGTGTACGTCGCGGACAACGAGCACGACGAGGCCCAGTTCGTCGCGGACGAGATCGACCGGCTCACCGACGCGGGCGACGCCAAGCCCTCGGACGTGGCCGTCTTCTACCGGACCAACGCACAGTCCCGGGTGTTCGAGGAGGTGTTCATCCGCACCGGGCTGCCGTACAAGGTGGTCGGCGGCGTGCGCTTCTACGAGCGCAAGGAGGTCCGCGACGCGCTGGCCTACCTACGGGTGCTGGTGAATCCGGAGGACACCGTCTCGCTGCGCCGGATCCTGAATGTGCCCAAGCGTGGCATCGGTGACCGGGCCGAGGCTGGTATCGACGCGCTCGCCCTGCGCGAGCGGATCTCCTTCTCCGCCGCGCTGCGTCGCGCCGACGAGGCACCGGCGATCGCCAGCCGGTCCGTGAACGCGATCAATGCCTTCCTGGAGATCCTGGACGAGTTGCAGGCGATGGTCGACTCGGGCGCACCGCCGGACGACATCCTCGACGTCGCGCTGCACCGCTCCGGGTACCACGACGAGCTGGTGAAGTCGACGGATCCGCAGGACGAGACCCGGCTGGAGAACCTGGACGAGTTCATCTCCGTGGCCCGGGAGTTCGTCGAGGCCGCGGTCGCCGCCGGGGAGCCGGCCGACCTCGGCGCCTTCCTCGAGCGGGTCGCACTGGTCGCCGACGCGGACCAGATCCCCGACCAGGGCGATGACGGCGGGGTGGTCACGCTGATGACACTGCACACCGCCAAGGGGCTGGAGTTCCCGGTCGTCTTCCTGACCGGCATGGAGGACGGCGTCTTCCCGCACTCCCGCTCGCTCACCGACATGAAGGAGTTGGAGGAGGAGCGCCGGCTCGCGTACGTCGGGATCACCCGGGCCCGGCAGCGGCTGGCCATCTCCCGCGCGGCCGTGCGGAGCGCGTACGGAGCGCCTCAGCACAACCCGCCGTCGCGGTTCCTGGAGGAGATCCCGGCCGAGCTGCTCGACTGGCGTCGCGACGAGTCCGCCATCACCCGCTGGTCCGGCACCGGTACGTCGCGCGGCGCCAGCGGAGTCACCAGCCGGTACGAGGCACCCCGTCGTACGGCCTCGGACAAGCCGTTGATCAACCTGAACCCGGGGGACCGGGTGGTGCACGACACCTTCGGCATGGGCACGGTCGTGGTGGTCCGTGGCGAGGGTCAGCAGGCCCAGGCCGACATCGACTTCGGCTCCGAGGGCGTCAAACGACTGCTGCTCCGCTACGCCCCGGTCGAGAAGATCTGACCTGCTCAGGCCGCCGGCGTACGTCGTCCAAGATGGCAAATCTGCTGCGGCATGCGGATTGGACGTTGCGGTTTGGCCGACGGCTGCGAGAATCAGTGTCTCGGACCCCCGGACGAAAGCCTCCGCTCATGCCCAAGGCGCCAGGAAGTACGACTCGCCGGATCATCCTGGCTGGTGCCAACCCGGGCCTGCGGCTGTTCAACACCGAGGGGCAGGTGACCGCGTTCGCCTCCATCTGGATGGTCGACTGGTCCATCCGCGGCGCCGGGACGGCAATCGTCGTGTGGCACGACGGCGTAGTCCGGGTGGTCTCCGATGATGTCGACCTGGCTTCCTGGCTGGAGCGCTACTTCGTTCGGTCGTTCCTAGAGGTCCAGGGTCTGGAGTGGCCCGAGCCGGTGGTGGAGCGCGACCTCGTCCAGGTCTCGATGAGCCTGGCCGATGGGCTCAGCGCCAAGGCGGCTGATATCCGGATCGAGATGGGCGGCATACTCGACCGCCGGCTGTTCGCCACCGACCACTTCCGGCTCGACGAGATCGACCACAGCCTCAGCGTGCTGATCGCCCCGGTCCGCTCGGCCGCGCTGACCATCGGCGGCGAATCGATCCCTGGCTTGGTCCACGTCAACGGCACCCCCGATCGCCCCTCCTCCTCGGCCTTCCTCACCTTCGCCGAAGTCTGGCGCCGATGACAAACTCGGCTCCTCGGACAAGCAGTCGGGACCAGGGACACGCTATTTCTTGTCCGAGGTCTCCGGGACGTGTCCGAGGTCTCCGGACCTAGTGGTGTGTCTGGCAAATAGCTTGGCACTGGCGGCGCCCAGGCGGGCACCTCGCAGCGTTGGAGAAGAAGCCACGATGGAAAAGCATCGAGGCTCCTCCTCCGCCTTGCGATGCACCCACCTG
>JAWWPC010000329.1:0-7687 GCA_033851055.1 Kribbellaceae bacterium
CCCATCTCGCCCGCCTCGAGTTGGCCGAAGCCCTGGCGGTGATGACACGGCGCATGCCCAACGCCCGCCGCACCGGTCCGGCCCCATGGAAACCGCTGACCGCACTGAGCGGACCCACCACTCTGCCCATCGAATTCGACGCCGGACACTGAACCCGCCGACCAGCCACGAGCTGGGTAGGGTGCCATTGCAACGCACAAATAAAATCGACTCTCGCAAAAAAGTGGACCAATTCTTGGGGTCCTGCCACAAGCTCCCGCAGGATTGCCAACTCCTTGGCGAACGGCTTACGACATCGAGGCGGCGCAGAAGAGGCCCGCACGGCCAGAGGGGCAACCCTTCCGTTTAAGCCTTCCTCGTATCTCTGCTAGCTGCGGATGGGGGTGTCGAGCGGGTTACCGGTCAGCCAGCGCCGGTAGTGCGAGCTGCACCAGCCGCGTGAGCGTGCGACACGGTCGCAGCCTTCCTTGCATTCGGCCATAAGGCCACCTTTACTCACGTTCCATGAGCACCGATAGCAGCCCCAGCCCCTACCGGTCGAGCCCAGAGTCGCTAGCGATCATCCAGCGGATCGTGGACGAATCCCCGCCATTCACGAAGAGGCAGCTCAACCGCATCACGGCCATCACCGGCCTCGTGCCACTGCCAGAGGACTACGATGCCGCGCCCGACTAAATAGCGCCTGCGCTACTGCTTTTAGTGGATCAGCGAATTGCAAATGCAATCGTTCGACCGGATTCTCGCCGGGGAGAGAGACGCGGATTTGCGTGGAGTGTCCGGCCGCGGGCGCGATGGGGGTCCCCCCCAGGCAACGAAACTGCCGGCGGCATTGCGGCCCCGCTGTGCCAGTTGTGCCAGCTCGGATGGTAGGCACAACTGGCACCGCTGGCGACACGCCGCGCACGTCCTTCAGTGCACGTTATTCTCTAGTTCTGCCGCGCTGACGCCGAACTCACGGGCCAGCCAGAGTCGCACGAGGAGCGACCCAGATTCGGCCAGCACCCACGCACGAATCGGGTCAGGCAGAGGGTGGTCGGCGTGCTTTGCTTGCCGATAGACACCGGTGAAAGCATCAGCCCAGCTTGAGAAGTCGTCGAAGCGGGCAACGCCGTTGGCCGGGTCGCCGCGCAGAACCGACGCTAGATCGCAGTCCAAAGAGTCGGCAACGAGACGAAGGTATTGAGGAAAATGGAGACTCCCGCCCGGCTCAATTTTCCTACTCCTCAGAGCGATTCGGTACCCGAGCGCCTCTAGGGACACGGCGGCCTGCATGACTCGAAGTTCGATCACAACTGCGGTTTGGAAGCGTGACGAGGACAAGGGACCGACCACTCGTGTCCACTCGTCGATCTCTTCGATCCATCTACGAACACCGTCAACTCCGATGTCTGCGAGCGTGAACAGCGGCCAGGTGTTGCTTGGCAACTCCATTGGTGTGTCCAGATTGCCTCGACCATCCCAGACAGCCACAACATCTCGCCACTTCTCGCCAACTACCTTGCCAGTACGAGGTTTGGTTAATGGGTAGCGAGTACTGCTAGCAGATTCGACGCTCAATCCGCAGCCTGTGCCGAAGGCAATCGTCAATAGGTCTTGCATGCACTGATGGACTTCGGCGTGACGGTCGAAGGGAACGGGCTGCGCGGTAAAAGTCTGGATGTACACGCGTTGTTTCAGCAAGTACGTGCCGTTAGACCTCGAATCCGTCGCCGTAAAGTGCGGAACCAGCATGAGCCCGTAGTCGGTGCCGATCTCAATCGAGGAAGGTGAGTTCGCGGTCACTTCGACCGACTTCACCAGTTCGTCGTCGTCACGCGTGACCCGAGCGTTCAAAGACGAAAGACCCGTCCAGGCAGCCAAACCTGCGATTTCGGACCGGACACCATTCAGATTCCAGAAGTCGTGGTCGAGGCCCTGTATGTCGACTGCATAGTCCGCGTGAATCTCAGCCCACGGCGTCAATTCGCTAAACATGCGATGACTGGACCGACGCACTCGGCAGCCTTCAAGGCCCACCCTGCCGTCATTGTCGACGAACACCAATCGCTCGGGCACCTCCGGTTCGCTGTTCGAGAGCCATGCCGAGGAGACGCCCAGGGCGGCTCCCGTGGCGTCGTCGAGGGGAACCTCCAGTGCAATCTCCTGATTCGAGACTTTCAGTCGGCCCGCGCCAATGCGGCCGTCTCCACCAGTTCGATGTACCCATCCGACCCGATCTGTGAGATCACGAATGCTTTCCGACAAACCGCCCTCTATTCGCCGTCATTTTCCGCCAACACGCGATAAACCGTGGCCCTGCTGACATTCAGCGCAGCCGCTACCGTGCTTGCCGACTCACCACTAGCATGCATCCGCCTCGCGAGTGCTGCCTTCGACGAGTCCAATACCCTCGGGCGTCCAATCGACTGACCGCGTGCCCGTCGAGCTTCACGCGCCGCCGAGCGGCGCTCACGACCTAGCTCCAACTCAAGCTCGGCCAGGCTTGCCAAAACGCCGGCCACCATGCGGCCCGCAGCGTTCGATGTGTCAATGCCCTCTCGCAGCGACCGCAACACAATGCCGCGCTCCCCGAGGTCGCGAATAGTCGTCATGACCTCGGCGGCATTGCGCCCCAAGCGGTCGATGCCGACAACGACAATCGCGTCACCCTCGCGGGCGTAGTCGAGGAGCGCCGCCAAACCGGGGCGCTGCTCGCGAGTTGCTGTGCCAGACAACTTGTCTGAGTACACGCGAGCGTCGGCGACGCCTGCCGCCATGAGCGCATCGACTTGTTGGTCGAGGGACTGATGCCCGGTGCTAACTCGGGCATAGCCGAGTTGACTTCCGGTGACGACGGGAGCGGTTTCGATTGCCATGCCAGCATTGTCTCAGAAGTCTCAGAACCGGTCAATATGAGACACCGGTTTTGAGGCAACTTCTGAGACGGCGTGAACTGGCAGTTCTTGTTTCGAAGAGCGATCCGGCGGCACTGTCTCAATTCCAAAGATCTGAGATAGCTGCCAGGTGCCGTCGGCGTTAATCAAGTCGCGCAGCCGCGCCCCGCGGTGGATACCAGTCCCATCCCCTTAGCTTGTTCAAACGTTCCAACCGGTCTTGGGCCAGCTTGCCGCTTCTCCCAAGCTGGCGTTGCTGGTTAGTCCAAGCTCCGAGCCGGTAGCCGTCGTCCTCGACATAGCTTCCCGGCGGGGTTGATCCCTTTTCCTTGATGTGCTTCACGAGGCGGTCGTATCCCTCCTCCCATTTGTTGGCCCGACGGTCCCAGTCCCATCCAGGAAGGGCGGCCAGCAGGTTCACGCGCTCCGTTGCGAGCTTTCCCTTCTTGAACTCCAGCCGTTGTGTCATTGCCCATGTTCCAAGTGGATAGCCGTCGACCACGTAAGCGCGTTCGACCCTGGCGTCGCCGTGTTGCTCGACATAGGCGGCTAAATATTTATAAGCCTTCTCCCACTTCACGTCATGGGAGTAGTCGTCCCAACCCGGAAGACTCTGCAGCCGGTGCCGACGTTCAGGGTTGAGCTTGTCGAACTTGGCCCGATTGTTCGCCAACCAGTCTCTCAGCCTGAATCCGCCGATTTCGTAGTCAGTCGGGACGCTGACATTGCCATGAGTCTGGGCAAACTCTTGAAGGTGCTGGAATCCTGCTTCCCACTTGGCTTCCGATGCTTTCCACACCCAGCCGGGCAGTTTAGCTAAAAGCTCGGCGCGGGCAGGATCGAGCTTCTGGTTGTTGTGTTGGGCGCGCTGGGTGTTGACCCAGCTTCCCAGCCGAAAGCCATCGACCGCGGCGTATGTTTGGGGAACTCGGGAATGCCCCTCTGCCGCGACGAACTGCTCTAAATGCTGAAACCCGTTCTCCCACTGACCGAATGCGGGTGTCCACGTCCACTCGGGAATCTCCTGCAGACGCTGCTGACGCCCTTTGTCGAGCTTGCCACTGCGATAGCCCTGCCGTTGAAGCGTGACCCACTGGCCCAAGCGGTAACCGCCGAAGGTCTCCTTTGCGGAGATGTTGGTGTGCCCGGTGGACCGGATATATTCCAACAGCCGCCGAAAACCTTCCTCCCATTTATCGGCGAAGGGGTCCCATGTCCAGCCGGGTAGATGCTGGAGCCGGGATTGGCAATCGGCGTCAAGAGTGCCGTGGTTTTGCTTAGTGCGTTGATTCGCGACCCACGGCCCGAGCTTGTAGCCGTCGGCAATAAAATCCGGCGGGACGCGCGCGTGCCCGTTGAGTTCGACGTATCCCACCAAACGCCGGAAGCCTTCCTCCCACTTGTCAGCGACCGTGTCCCATGTCCAGCCAGGTAGGCGCTGGAGCCGGGATTGGCGGTCGCGATCAAGAGCGCCCTCGGCGTACCTGGCGCGTTGTTTGATGACCCACCTACCGAGCGCGAAGTCATCGACGATGTAAGCCAGCGGGACACAGGCGTGACCGTGAACCTGAACGTGGTCAAGGAGGCGGCTGAAAGCTTGCTCCCACCGGTCGGCCTTGGGTTCCCATGCCCAGCCGGGCAACTTCTCAAGCCGGTGTTCGCGGTCGGTATCAAGGTTGCCTTTGGCGCGAATGGCGCGTTGCTTGTTGACCCACTTGCCGAGCGGGTACTCATTGACCGCGTAGCTCTGCAGAACGTGAGCATGCCCATTCTCTGCGACGTACTGCTCCAGCAGCCCGAACCAGAACTCCCATGGAGCGGTGGTCAATTTCACCAGGCGTACGTCGAAGGCTTTAGCGAAAGCAGCGTCCACCCGCTCCGGTACATCGACGTGAATCTTGTCTGGGAGGCGGGGTCGGCTGCCTCCCCTACCCATCGCGCGGCGCAGCTCGTCGAGCTGCTCGCCGAGTTCCTCGTCGTGAGCGCGAAGGGCTTTGATGACATCCCACACCGGCTTGAACGCCGAATCGTCCAGGGCGGCTTCGGGGTCCGCGTCAGTGTCGATGAACACCGGGATCACGATGGTGCCGATGGTCTTATCCTCGGACTTGCGGATTGCACGCCCAACCGCTTGAACGATGTCCACCTCCGAGCGACGTGGGTCGATGAACGCAACGCCGTCCAGAGTTGGTACGTCGACTCCCTCCGCAAGACAGCGGGCGTTGGCGAGGAGTCCCCGGCCGCCGTCGTCGAGGCGTCCAAGATGCTGGAGCAGGACATACCGGTCACCGGCGGGCATCTCGCCGGAGGCGTGGCGGGACCACAGTTCACCCTTGGGGCGTTGCCGGGCAGGCATCCACGCCAGCACGTCCGGCATGGAGTTGGCGAAATCCCGCGCCCGCTTGACCCGCGAGTGGAACGAGATGACTCGGTGCAGGTCGTACTTCTTCATGGCTTTCGCCAATCCGATTTGACCCGCCAGAGTGGTTGCGTCGGTGACCTCTACCCCGTCCAGAGTCACGAAGGCACCGCGCTCCGCCCATGCCTGATAGGTGGCGTTATCGACACCGATGATGGTGAGTTGGTAGTCGGTCAGCAGGTCGCGGTTGATCGCCTCACCGAAGCTGAGCTTGTGAAAGACCGTGCCGAACTTGGCTTCGTCGTCCATCGAGGCGATCTCATAGTCGGCGTCCTGGGCTGCTTTCAGCACGCGACCGGTGAAGTAGCGCGGGGTCGCCGTCATGAACAGCCGCCGCTTCGCCTTGATCTCCGTCGGGTCGAGGACCGTGGCGAAGTCCGAAGACACCGGTCCCGCACAGCGATGCGCCTCGTCCGCGACGACCAGGTCGAACTCCGGCACCCTACCCAACGTGAATGCTTTGGCGATCTGTGGCGAGGACTGGTAGGTGGCAAACACCACCTGGGGACCGGACCGCCGCCGCAGGAACGCTGCTATCTCGGAAGGGTCGGTGGTGACAGGGACACCGAGGTCGCTGGTGTGCTCCAGCGCCACATCGTCATCCCGAGCGACCGTATCGTCGGAACAGACTGGCAGGGAGACGAACTCGGCGGTGCAGTTGGCTCGCCACACGTTAAGCGTCTGCTTCAACAACGACAGCGACGGAACCAGTACCAGGGTCCGTTCGGCGGCCAGCTTCTCGCGAATGAACTGCGCAGTCAGCGTCTTGCCGGTTCCGCACGCCATGATCAACTGCCCGCGATCCGCAGACGCGAACCCCTTGACTACCTTGTTGATCGCCTCGCGCTGGTAGTCGTACGGACGGGCCGGTTTGCGTGGACGCATGGGGCGCAGGCCCGTCGGTGACGCCGGCCAGTCCACGTCGGCGGCCTGGAGGTCGTTGAGCCGGAAGAAGCTGACCCGCTTCTCTTGGTCTTGGATGGTGCGTTCGCCGATGTGGTCGATCAGGTTGGTTGTCGCGATCAACATGCGGTAGGCGAACACCTCCCGCCCCGACTCGGCAAGGAACTTGTTCACGTCGCGCTTGGTGACCCTATAGGCGGGGTCGTAAGCCTTGGCCTGAATCGCCCATAACTTTCCCGTGCGGTCCTCGGCAACCAAGTCGATGCCTGCGTCGCCGCCCCATCGACCCGTCCACTCATCCCACAACCAGACCCGGCGAAGTTCGTGTTTGTAGACCGGGTCGTTGGCCAGGAACCACTTGCAGATGTGCTCGAACTGCTTGCCTCTTACCCTCGGGTCGGGATCGAGACGGGCCAACAGATCGTTGAAAGCCCCCACCGCCGGGATGCTAGTGGCCTCGTCGATCCCCGGCGGCTCCATCGCCGAGTCTTGTTCACTCACTCTTGTGTCTCCCATCGTTGTTGGCGACCTCGGTGACCGCCGCTGACGCCCAGTGTGGAGGCACCTAGAGCAAATCGTCAAGTTTGCTCTCAGCGAACATGATTGCAGCTCAGAATAGGTGTTGACACCTACGTGTGGGTAACTGGCAAACTTTGCGTAGGTGTTGGCACCTATCCTTTGTAGGTGTTGACACCTACGCAACCGCGCAAGCCACCATGAGCCGGACAGTCTGGATTTTCACGTCAGAGAGATCCAGGGAAGGGGCGAGACGACCGCAGCGAGGTTCGTGCCCACGCCGATGCGAAACGGGCGGTTTTCGCTACGCCAGGCGCTGTGCCAGTTGTGCCGGGATGCTTACGCCGCTGAGAAGTAGGCTTCCGCTTCTGCCGTCGCCGCGACGATCTGAGTTTCGCGCAGCTTGCCGAACAGCCCACCAAGGAACCACTTCAGCAGCCAGAGCACGAAGCCCGGCGCATCCGAGATTCCTCTCAGTTCCCCAGCCGCGTCCCGTAAGTCCGTGATTTGCGCCCAGGCTAAGCCGCCCAGGCTCGCGGCGAGCGCCCTGTCGCGTTCATCCTCGCTCAGTTGCATAATCGAGTCCGCGTGCCGAGCTATGCGCCGATACACATCTGTGAGTGCGCCGTTCATCGTTGCCAACAGATCGGTGGCCCAGCGTTGAATGTCCTGCGGACCTCTAACGCCTTGAATATTTGCGATGAGTTGGGCGAACTGCTGCAATCTCGAAGGTCGCTCACGCAAGGCGTTTAGCAGCTCGGCCTTGTGCGTGTCGAGTTTGTCGTCGTTGGTCATGTCTTAGATTCCGTGAGTCGTTTCATACAGGGCGTGGGTTCACGTCCTCGGCCTCACGGTCGCACGACGCAGTGACACGGCTCAGCGACGACACGCGACATACCATGTGTTCTTACGAGACTTTCAGCTTGAGATGGGATATACGCCTGCTGTGTCCGCACCGCCTGGCCGGCCACCCAGA
>JAWWPC010000116.1:0-18029 GCA_033851055.1 Kribbellaceae bacterium
GCACGCGTTCGCAGGTGAATCGCTGATCGAGAGGAACTTCCCGCAGAGTTCGGCCGTCCGCCGGGGCCGGCATCAGTCGCGGCGTTCCGCTGGCCAGCCAGGCGATCAAGCCTCGCTCATCATCGCGGACTACCCGCATCGGCGTCGTTCCCCAAGGTTTGCCGGGCTCCCAGTACCCCGGGCGGTCCTGCCAGAGCACCACCTCTCCCGGCTTCCAGTACGGCGGGGCGCCGGCTGGGCGGGTACCTGCTGGGGCGGAGGTGGGCAGCGAGTCAGCCAAGGTCATTCGCCGAGCCTATTGAGGCGGCTCGGATGGCCTTAGCGGAAGCGTTGTCACCGCGGGCTTCGAGGCTGGTGATGACACCTTCAACGTCAGCCTGCGAGCGGTTCTGACTCAGTTTGGCCTTGGCCTCGATGCGGTTGATCACCAGCTCGACGCCAACGATCGCGCGCAGCTGCCCGGCAACAAAGGTGGCCGGGGCATCGTCCACCGACCAACGCTCCTTGAACTGGGCCTCGTGCTTCTCGGTGAGCCGGCGAACCAGGTTCTCCAGCCAGGCCGGGTCGTCATGGATCACGAGCCGGCCATAGATGTGAGCAGTCACGTAGTTCCAGGTCGGGACTACGCGGCCGTGCTCCTTCTTGGTGGCGTAGGCCGAGGGTGAGATGTACGCGTCCGGTCCGGCCATGAGCACCAGAGCCTCGCCGACGACCGGGACCTTCCAATGCTCGTTGTTCCGCGCTACGTGGCCCAGCAGCGCGCCGTATTCGCCGATGGTTCGGTCGTAGACGAAAGGGAGCAGGGTCGCGACCAGGCCATCAGGAGTTGCAGTGACTAGGTTTGCCGCGCCGTGATTGGTGAGCAGGTCCTGCACAACTGCCTCATCGGCGGCGAAGTGCGACGGTATGTACATACATCCATTGTCCGGGATGCCTACGCGGGTAGCGTGAGACGGTCCACGGCCGGACCACTCTATGGTGACGCGGGTCGGGGCAGCGGGCTACCCTGACCGGGCAAGCGCTTGCCGATCGCCCGGAGTCCACCGAGGAGTGATTTCCGCGATGCAACTGGACCGACTCTCCACCTCCGCCGTGACGCAGCAAGGCCTGGGCCTGGTTGCCGCATGAGGATCACCGAGATCGTCATCACGCCGGTCGCGATGAAAGACCCGCCGCTGCGCAACATCCACGGCGTGCACCAGCCGTACGCGCTGCGATCGATCCTGCAGGTGCATACCGACGAGGGCCTCACCGGTCTCGGCGAGACGTACGGCGACAAGGCCATCTTGACGTCGCTGCGAGAGGTCGCTCCGCGTCTCACCGGGCTGGACCCGTTCGATCTCAACGGGCTCGAGCGGATCATCGCCGAGACGCTCGCCGCAGGCGCCGGACCGGCCACGCACGGCCTGATCGGTGAGGCCAGCGACGACAAGACGCTCGCCACCGTGCTGTCCGCCTTCGAAGTCGCCTGCTGGGACCTGCAGGGTCGCGCGCTCGGGCGCCCGGTGGCCGAGCTGCTCGGCGGCCGGGTGCGGGATGCTGTGCCGTACAGCGGCTACCTGTTCTTCAAGCATGGTTCGCATGTGCCCGACCCCGGCTATCCGACGGACACCTGGGGTGAGGCGATGGATGCCGAGGGCATCGTTGCCCAGGCCCGGCGAATGGTCGATCAATACGGATTCAAGTCGCTCAAGCTCAAGGGTGGCGTGCTACCACCGATGGACGAGGCCGACGTCATGCTCGCACTCCGCGATGCGTTTCCGGACCACCCGCTGCGGCTGGACCCGAACACAGGTTGGACCGTTGCCAGCAGCATCGCCGTCGGCCGCAAGCTCGAAGGCGTGCTGGAGTACCTCGAAGACCCGACCGGCGGTATCGACGGCATGGCCGAGGTCGCCCGGAACGTATCGATGCCACTAGCAACCAATATGTGCGTCACCGCCTTCAGCCACCTGCCGCCGTCCATCCGGCAGGACGCCGTACAGGTGGTGCTGTCGGACCACCACTTCTGGGGTGGCTTGCGCCGGTCCCGCGAGCTGGCGGCGATCTGCCGGACCTTCGGCCTTGGGTTGTCGATGCATTCCAACTCGCACCTGGGGATCAGCCTGGCCGCGATGACCCAACTGGCTGCGGCGACTCCCGAGCTGACCTACGACTGCGACACGCATTACCCGTACCTGACCGAGGACGTCGTACAGGAAGGGGTTCTGAGGTTCGTCGACGGTGCGGTGCAGGTGCCGACCACACCTGGGCTAGGCATTGAGCTTGATCTCGATGCGCTGGCTCGGCTAGCCGAGCAGTACGAGCGGTGCGGGTTCGACACGCGGGACGACATCAGCCCGATGCGGGCGGTTCAACCCGATTGGGATCCCGTGATCCCGCGATGGTGACGCACGGCGTCCGCCGAGCTACTCGGCCAGCAGGTCGGCCAGGTGTCCGACATCGACCCCGAACGGCCTGTCCACTTCAATCGGCGGTACGACGGCCGAAACGGCGGCCATGAACTCCTGAAGGCCAGGCGGTACGGACCGCTTGGACAACGCGAAGGCCTGCTGCACAGCCAGCAGCTCGCAGGCAACGACCTCGCGAGTGAGCCGGATCGCCTCGCCCAGCCCACCGACCGCCTCCCACGAGAAACTCTGCACATCCTCCTGCCCGTTGGAGGTCTCCAGTGCACCAATTGCCGATGGCAACGCCAAGCGCCGCAGGCTGTGCACGGTGGCAACAGCTCTCTTGTGTACGGCGACCAGTCCAGCCTGTGGCCCAGGGTCATGGGCCAGTTGCGCGGGAAGTCCCGTCACAGCCGGGTCGAGCAACCTGTGCAGCCGCACGGCCGACACCTCCGCGGCATGGGCGAGTGCGGCGACGAGCTGATCGCAATGCGCGGCCAGATCCAGGCCGTGGAACCCCGCTGTCCCGATGAATCGGCGTTCGTCTGCGTCATAGGCCGGAGAATCTGTGACCCCGACCAACACCCGCTCGACGGCTTCGGCCAACCTCTCGACCGAGCGACGCAGTTGCGCCGCGACCTGCCCCACAACGCGGAACGACACCGGAGCCTGAAGCGACCGCGGCTCGGGCTCCGGCCCAGCCGCCTGGAGAATCCGGGCCAGCTCAGCCGCGAGAACGTCGTCGCCCCTTCCACAGAAGGGGTCGTACGGATCCCGGCTGGCCCCGATCACGGCAATGGAGCCTGCGGCAACCAAACTCATCCGACCGGCGAGCTCTCGCGCGGCGCGTACCCGCAACGCGGCACGACCGGTGGCGCCGGGGACTCCCGCGAGCAGCGCGATCCCTTCCTTCGGCCCCAACTCGTACGGCGGCAACAATCCCGCGGCGGGCGTGATCCCACCACCAGGCTCGAGGAACGACCCGATGTCGACCAGCGGTCCGAAGGCGTGAGCCAGCGGGATGATCTCGCCGGCAGATCCAGAACCACCAGCTGGGATAGCCGGCACCAACCCGCTGTTCAGCAGCGCGACCAGCTGCAGACACAACTCGGCGGAGACCCCGGCATCGCCGGTCAGGAAGGTCCGCAGTCGTGCTGCGACAACGGCTCGGGCCTCGTCGGCGGGCAACCACGGAGGCCCTCCGACGGCGCGTCCCAGTAGGAGGTTGCGCTGGTGGACGCGCTGCTCCGCCTCGCCGAGGCGAACCTTGCTCATGGCCCCCATCCCGGTGTTCACGCCATAGACGGGACCACCTGAGTCGAGGGTCGCCAGGACGGCGTACCGGGTGGTGGTGAGGCGGCTGAGGAGGGAGCCGGACAATTCGATGGGCAAGCTGAGTCGCTCAGGGCGCAGATCCTCCGGTCGATCGATCAGCATCATGCCCTCAGCTTGTCATCACAGTGTCAGTGGAAGCGCAGCATCGTTCCGACGTCCGCCGCCTCCGCGCGACGCAGGATCAGGTATGCGATCGCCACGTCCAGCAGCGAGAGCCCGCGATGCCAGAACAAGTTGCGCTCGGAATCGGTCTCGCGACCCGGCAGCCGGCCGGACACGATCTGCCCGAGCTCGGCGTACAAGGTTTCCGGCGAGAGCCGACCGGTGTCCACGTGGCGGCGGAGCGCGCCGAAGCGGCCGGACTGCGCCTCGCGCCAGTCGTCGACCACGACCTTGTCCATCACGTCGAGCAGATCAAGCTCGACCGCGCTCACCGTCCCGTATGGCACCACGAACGCGCCCGGCTTGATGGCCGCGGTCCGCAGCAGCGGTTCCGGCTCGGTCAGCCGGGTCGCCTCGACCAGCACGTCCGCGCCGTCGAAAGCCTCTTCCGCGGTGGCGACCACTCGCACCGGCGTGGACAGCTCAGCCGACAGTTCCGCAGCGAACCGCTCCCGCGACTCCGGCCGACGGGACGTCACCCGGATCTCGTCCAGGTCGAAGAGGTCGTCGAGCATGGTGACGTTCCACCAGGCCGTACCTCGGGCGCCGGCATGGCCGAGGATCTTGCTGTCCGGCCGGGCCAGGTGACGGGCGCCAACGGTGGTCATCGCCCCGGTCCGTGCGGCGGTGATCATGGTGGCGTCGAGGACCGCCAGCGGGACGCCGGTGGTCGGGTCGAACAGCGTCGCCATCGCCAGTTCGCTCGGCAACCCGAGGGTGTAGTTCGGCACGAAGTCGCCGACCACCTTGACCCCGCTGACACCATGCTCGCCGAGCCGGTTCAGGTGACCGCGCAACACGTTGAAGTGGCCGGCACCACCGTTGTCCGGCATCAGGTGCACCCGCGGCTCGAAGCTCGTCTCCCCCTCGCCGTGATCGCGGACCGCCTCCTCGACCGCGTCGACGATCTCGGTCCGGGTCAGTCCGAGTGAGTCGATCTCCGGACCGGAGAGGAAGCGTAACCAGATGCCGTCGCTGTCAGCCATACCAGCATGGTGTCAGCCGGTCGTGAACCGGCCGCGGGATGACCACAGCGCGGACCATGTCAGAATCCGGACAACCTCAGTAGGGTGTCACGCGTGAGACCAACGCTGCAGACGGACCGGCTGCTGATCCGGGACTGGACCGAGGCGGACGCGGACGCGGCCTTGGCGATCTACGGGTCCGCAGATGTGGCCCAGTGGCTGTCCCCCGCGATGGAGCAGGTCCGCGACACGACGACCATGCGGGCGATCCTGCAGGCGTGGGCCGAGGCGCAGCCGAACCTGATCATCCCGAGCGGTCGCTGGGCCGTGGTCCGCCGGGAGGACGACAAGGTGGTCGGTGGCCTGATGATCCGCCTGCTCCCGCCGTACGACGAGGACCTGGAGATCGGCTGGCAACTCGGCCCGGACGCCTGGGGTCATGGCTACGCCACCGAGGCGAGCCGGGCCCTGATTCGCTGGGCGTTCGACGAGGGCAAGATCGACGAACTGTTCGCGGTCGCCCGCCCGCACAACACCCGGGCGATCGCCACTGCCGGCCGACTCGGGATGGAGTGGGTCGGCGAGACCAGCAAGTACTACGACCTGAACCTGCAGGTGTACCGGGTCCGCGCGACCGAACTCAAGGAAGGCTGATCCTAGGGCTGTCACCAGCCGTCACAGCTGATCGGTTGACCCTGGTCGCGCAAGAGCGTCATCTCGTACCACTTCGCCAACAAGGACGACCTGCTGGAGCAGGTGGACTGGGCCGCCTTGCTCGGCCTGCTGCTCGAGTACTTCCTGCCCAGGATTGCTTACTGGGCGACCCACCAGCCGTGGGTCCGGTCCCAGGGCCCGCTCGAACTGATCGCAGTGGGAAGGTTGGTGGGTGGTCCTCATTCTCGCCATCGCAGGCGTGGTGGCCGGCATCTTGCTGGCCAGCGCGGCGCTGGAGGACACGCTGAAAGTCAGCGTCACCGATACCGAGGTCCAGTTCCAGAAGAACAAGCGGACCCGGCGGGTGCCACGCGAGCAGATCCGGGTCGCTTTCCTGGACGGCAACGACATTGTGCTGCAGGCCGCCGACTCCCGCGAACTAGCGCGGGAACGGCACGACCAACTCAAGTCCGAGGCCAAACGGATCTCCGCTGCCTTCGAAGCGCACGGCTACCCGTGGTCGGCCGCGGGAGACCCGTACAGCGACGACTTCCGCCGCTGGGTCGAGGACGACCCGGAGCTGCCGCCGGCAGCGAACGCCGTACTGCGGGCAAGGGCGAAGGCCAACGCTCTGGGCCACAAGGGCAAGGCGGACGCCCACGAACTCCGCGACGAGGCAGCCAAACTCGGCTATGCAATCCGCGACGTGAACGCCGACCAGTACTGGCGCTCCACCACCCGGCCCCACTGAGCTAGTCCCACGCTTCGGTACGGGACGTGGCCGGCTGACACCCCGACCAAGTGCTCACGACCAGCCCGTTGCTGGGATCGGATTGCCCAGTCGATCTTTATGCACAGTGATGACCCAAGCCGGTGGCAACGGCTGAGCGGTGCACAAGGCGGAGCGACAAGGTCGACCTTGTGCACAGCCCAGCCATGGCGGCGCGGTGCTGGCGGCTGAGCGGGGCACAAAGTGAAACACCAGGGGGTCGAACGGCATGGATCAGGCCCCGAAGGGTACGAATCGCCGCGGGGTTGTGCACACGTGAGGGTCCCGATACCCGAAGCGTGCGGGTTGGACGGGATGAGGAGGATGGCTACGTGATCACAATCGAGCAGGCCAGGCGGTTGCGTAAGGCTGGGGCGCTCTGGGTCCCCGGCGCCGGGGACCGGTTCGTGGTGCCGGACCGGGATATGGACGAGGACGTGTTCGTGGTGAGTGACATGACCGTCGAGGTGCACGACTACCCCGGCGGCAAGGTGATCGGCTTCAACGGGACCACCGAGTGGGCGCTGGACAGCATCGAGCAGCGCGAGGTGGTCTGGCTGCCACGGGAGGAACAGTTGCGCGCCCTGTTGGGACCGCGTTTCGTCCGGCTGGAGGCTGTGCCCGGGGGCTTCGGGGTGGTGCTCACCGACGAGGACGACACCAGCCGGTTCTTCGCGGCGGATGCGGAGCAGGCCTACGCCGAGGCTCTGCTCGCCCTGCTCAACGGCTGACTTCAGGCTGACGGCCGGCCGGGTGCGGCGGGGCCCCTCAGCCCTGGCCCGAACCTGGCCGGCCATCGCTGTGCACTTGTGGCGCGCCCTCCTTTCCCTCACTTGCCCCTACTGATGGGAGATCCGCTGTCGCGCCCCCACCTGATGGGAGATCCGCTGTCGCGGAAGGTCACCGGATGAGCGCGGAGCGGAGTTCGTCGGCGCGATGGGCGATCCGGTCACGGGATTCGCTGGTGAACCGGTGCAACTGGAGATCCAGCACCGCCGCAGCCTGGGCCGGAGTCACCTCCAGCAACTCGCGCAGGCGGCGTACGGAGGTTTCGCGGTCGGGGGACGCGGCGACCAGGTCCAGGATCTCAGCCCGGCGTTCGAAGGCGCCCAGCAGGGCTTCGTAGATCTCCAGCTGGGCGTAGGCCGAGCGGTCCGGTTCCACTGGCACGCTTCGATGGTCTCCCTTCCTGTCAGTCCGGTCGAGAGGGGCATTGCGGACGACCTGCCGCCACAGGGCCGGTACGACGTGGCGGCGCGGTTCGGCAAAAATCATCGTCATAGGTCGCTCTCCTGGTTCAGTCGGATGTCGGAGTGGCGTAGGGCTCGCGGGCCGGGCACCTCACGCCCGGGGAGGTGAGCGCCTCGAAGTGCCAGGGCTCGTTGTCATAGCGGCGGCAGATGCCGTACCGCCAGCCGTTCTTGTTCATCCAGCTCATCGCGGCCCGCGGACCGATGTCGACGGCGCGACCCTTGACGTGGGCGGAGTACTCGGGCGGCAGTACCCACCGCATCGCCGCCTTGCGGGAGCCGTACTTGGCGATGGCCTCGTTCAGTAGCTTCCGCTGCTTGGCCACGCTGCGGCGGCCCGAGGTGATGCGGACGGTGATGCCGTCCCGCGCCGCAGCCGCGGTCGCCCGCTTCAGCCGCGCCCTCAACTTCGACGTCAACCCGTCGGCGCTGCTCTCGTCGTACGACGCGAGCTGGGCGGTCGTGGTTGTCGACTGCTTAGGGGTCTTCACCGAAGTGACCTTGCTGGGGCTGGTGCTGGCCGGGTGGGTCTGGTCCGGGCTGATGCTCACCGGGGGCGCGGTGCCGCCTGGAATGCCGGAACCGCTGACGACGGGTTGCTCGTCTGGCCGGGAGGCGCGATGCAGCACACCGCCCAGCTGGTCGTGCCAGATCAGCAGCGACGCGACAACCGCCAGACCGGTCACGGACAGCAACCGGATTCGTACCGAGATCGTCCGGCTCGGCGGCAAGTCGTTCGTCATGGGGTACAGCCTCCTGGTTCAGTACAGCTCGGCACATCCGCCCCAGGGACCGTCCTCGGGTAACCGGAAGGCGGACCTGGGTATGGGGTCGGACGCCGGGCCTCATCCGAAAGTTGGAGACCGCCACAGTCCGCGCGCAGGAGTCCCGGTTCGTGCCCCGCTACTACGCTGACCAAGGTGTGGACCCTCTGGCGCCGGTTGCCGTCGGTGCAGCAGGACCTGCTGCTCGCGGCGCTGATCGGCGTCGGCTGGTTCTCCGGACTGGCGCTGCTCAACGACAGCGATCTTCGCCCCGCCAACCCGAGCGTCTCGTTCGTCACCGGGGTTTTCCTGGTACTGACGGCGGCCACGGTCCGCAGCCTGCCCCGCATAACGCTGGTGACCGTCTCTGTCCTCTACCCCTTCGTGTACGCCGCGGCCGGCACGGGGCTGGCCGAGCAGATCGGGATCAGGATCTTCGAGCAGCCGGCGATCAGCAGCGCCGCTCTGCAGTCCGAACTCCATCTGGTTCCACTGCTGGTGGTTGGCTATCTTGCGGCGTCGAGCGGGGTTCGCCGGCTCACTTGTCTGTTCTGGACCATGGGCAGCCTGGCAGCACTGATGATCGGACTGCCGACAGTCGTCGCGATCGTGCTCTCCCATTCGAGGGGCATCGTCACTCCCCGGTACGACAGGCTGCCGCGGAGCCTGCCCACTCTCTACAGCTATGTGGACGTGTCGTTGTTCGTCTTCGCGGAGGTGCTGACCTGCGGCATGGTGCTGGTCGGCGCCAACGCCCTGCGCCGCCGGAAGAGCCTACTGGTGCTGGAGAACCGCAATGCCGAGCTGGTCCGGTTGCGCGCGGTCGAGGCCGAGCGAGTCGCCGCAGCCGAGCGGACCAGGATCGCCCGGGATCTGCACGACGTGGTCTCGCACCACATGAGCGCGGTAGTGATCCGGGCCCAGGCCGCCGACCGGGTCGCGGACCAGCGACCCGCGGAACTGCGTGAGGCAGTCCGCTGGATCGCAGCGAGCGGCAAGGAAGCGCTCACCGCGATGCGGGAAACCGTACGGGTGCTGAACAACGCCTCCCCCGGCACCGGCGGCGCCGAGATTGCCCCGGTGCCGGGCCTGGCCGACGTGGCCCGGATGGGCGACCGGCTGAAGGCGGTCGGCATCGATGTCACGATGAACCTGCCGACCCGGCGTCGCCAACTGACCTCGGCCACGGATCTGACCGCCGTACGGATCATCCAGGAGGCGCTGACCAACGTGATGGTGCATGCGAAGGCGACCGCGGCCTGCGTCAGCTGGCAGAGCGGGCCCGAGGGTGAACTGCTGACGATCGACGACAACGGCAACGGCCGACCGCCGCCGCCGAACGTACTGGAGTCCGCCCGGCGCAGCGACTCCGGCCGCGGCAACGGACTGATCGGAATGCGCGAACGGGCCACGGCGGCCGGTGGCCAGCTCACCGTCGACGCGGGACCACTGGGTGGATGGAGGGTGCAGGCATGGTTGCCGCCGCAGAGGTGACGGAACAGATCCGGGTGCTGGTGGTCGACGACCAGGGGGTGATCCGGATGGGGCTGGCGATGATCCTGGATCACGAGCCGGACCTGACCACGGTGGCCCAGGCCAGCGACGGGGAGGAGGCGCTACGGCTGGTCGAGCAGTACGACCCGGACGTGGTGCTGATGGACATCCGGATGCCGGTGATGGACGGGCTGGAGGCGACCGAGCGGATCACCCGGGCGAACAAGGACCGGCCGGCGGTGCTAGTGCTGACCACCTTCGACGACGAGGCGTACGTGCTCAGCGCGGTTCGCGCCGGGGCGTCCGGCTTCCTGCTCAAAGACACCGACCCGGACCTGTTGGTGGCCGCCGTACGGGCGGTGCACCGAGGCGACTCGCTGGTCGATCCCGCCTCGACACGGGTGCTGCTCGAACGCTGCGTCGAGCTGGAGCGGAGGGTTGGGAACGGACAGGATCCGGCGCCGGCGACAGCTGCAAGGTGGGCCGGGCCGCTGGCGCTACTGAGCGAGCGGGAGCGAGACGTCCTGGCCTGGATGGCCCGCGGCCTATCGAACCGGGATCTCGCCGCGAAGCTCTTCGTCAGCGAGACGACGGTGAAGACCCACGTCAGCAGCGTGCTCGCGAAGCTCGGGCTGTCCAGCCGGGTCCAAGCCGTGGTGGTCGCCTACGAGGCCGGCGTAGTCCGCCCCGGCGAGGCCGACGTCCGCTGGAGCTGAGGGCGCGCTCAGCCGCGATCAGCCAGGAGTCCGCATCGGCCGACCAGGGTGCAGGGCTCCGGCAAGTCGTTGATCAGCAGGCGTCGGTCCGACAGGTTGCAAGCGACGTTCAGTTGGTGGCACCACGGGTGCGGGGCGAGGGTCGAGCTCGAAATCTGTATATCGGAATCGATATGACATATCGATTCCGATCTACAGATTTCGGCTTCGGCCCCAGCAGCAGGGCCTGCGGCGAGGGTTGATCAGCGGGTCTTGAGGGTCTGCAGCGGTCAGTGAGGTCGTTGGACGTGGTGCCGCAGCGCGGTGGTGATGTCGGCGGCGCCGGTGAGGTGCAGGATGCCGGCCAATTCAACGTCTTGCCGTCGATCGCGACCAGCCACCGCCCGCCTGCCGGCGGTGTGGTGCGTTGCTGGGCTCAGGTCCCCAGCGGTACCCAGTCACCGGTGCGCCGCCCACCCCTCAGCATCGTGAGCACGACCTTGCCGACCCCCTGGACCAGGGTGGGCGGGGCTCCTGAACCAGTTGTCGAATCTGGCTGGATGGGAGTACCCCAATGTTTCCCATCCATAACGTCTACTATCCGAAGAGATAAAGGGCGGTGCCGCGTCTGTCTAGGTGGGAGCGTGCCTTCGACAAGTTCATGTCGCGTGTTATCGCTGGCGCTGGCGCCCTAACGACTGGAGTCATCGTGGGGAACTCATCAATCGGCCCCGACGACATTGGACCGGCAACCTCGTCGGGCACCGGTTTGACACTCGGCAAGTGCGGATCACAGGTCACCGGGAAGGCACGGACGGATCTGCCGTTGCAGATCACCGCAGCTGTGCCGGACGAGCCGCTCTGTGCAAGTGATTCCTACCCGCAGATCGAAATGACGGTAACAATACTTCATCCTCCGAGTTCGGAATCAGAACCTATAGGAGCGACGCCTACCTGACTACCGTCAAAGATGGAATCATTGTCCGCCCGCCACCGGGAAAACGTGACGTGGCCGCCGGGAAGGTACCAATTGTACGCGACACAGCCATTTCATATTGAAGGAAAGACCGGCCAAGCCGAGTCTATGTTCGACGCGCAGGGCGGTCCTTGGGATATTCGGATAGTATGATTTGTGCCATTCTAAATAGCCCATCGCTACCGCTGTCTATCGCCACCACGCCGTGTTCGCCACCAGCCCTCGCACGATGCTGCAGGCCGAGGCCCAGCACCGCGCCCACGCCGTGATCGAGCAGGGCCCGTGGAAGCCATTGCCGGTGGATCCGGGCTCAGTGGGTTGCGATCAGGTAGACAGCGACGGCAGCGATGATGGTGAGGGCGGCCACGGTCAGTACCTGGACGCGAACCGACGCCTTGCGGCGTCGGGGTAGGAAATCTCCGGTCATGGTGCCAAAGCCTGCTAGGAATCAGCTGCCGGAACATCGGTCCCAGGAACGGTTCGCTCCGGCCGGAGGTCGGCCCAAGGTAGGGCAGGTCTTCATACCTCAGTAGGAGTCGCCGATCTGGTCCGGACCGCTCAGGACGGGCCGAGGTACTCGGTACGGACGCGTTTGGGGACGCACATGGCCCAGGCGTCGAGCACCAGCTCGCGCAATTCATCCTCGTCGATCGCCGCCAGTTGGACCTGGATCCACTGGTACCGCTCGTCCGAGGGCCGCGGACGGAAGAACTTGTCCGGCTGAGCGACGATGATCGCGTCCCGTTCCTCTTTCGGGAAGCCGATCCCCATCGACTTCTCGTCCGGCGCGACCGAGAGATAGACGATCTTGCCGACCCGGAACTTGATCCGGTCGCGCACCAGCACCTCATAGCTGCGCGGCAGGCCCTCGGTCGCCGCCCGGATATCCGCCAGATCAACCACGCCGCGACCCTATCTTCCGGCAGTGACAGCTTCTGTCAGTGATTACGTCCGAAGAACCTTGCTCCATAACGCAAGGTTCTTCGGGCGTAACGCTGCGGATCGGGACGCGAGGGGCCGTACGGTGGCCGGATGTCGGAAAGGGCGGTGGTGAGTGGCGTCGAGGGGGGCGAGGTGGTTTTCCGCCTGGCCGATCCGGAGCATGCGCTGCGCGGCGTCCGGCTCTGGGAGGAACTCGGTGTGGCCGCTGAGATGCTGGAGTTCAAGCCGGTGGTGTACGGCTGGGAGCTCCGGCTGCCGCAACCGTCGGTACACCGGATGGAGTACATGTTCGACATCACCGACGGCGCCATGATCACGGATCCGACCAACCCGCGGGTGGTCGGCGGTGCGTTCGGCAAGCACTCCTGGCTGCCGCTTCCGGGGTACGTCGAACCCGGCTGGCTTTCCGTTGAGCCGATCCAGTCCAGCCTGACGGCGCTGCCGGTGGACCCGACGCCGGTAGGCCTTGTCGACGTACAGGTCTGGTCTCCGGACGGGATTGCGCCCGGGTTCGAGCTGCCGCTGCTGATGTCGCACGATGGGCCTGAGTTCGCGTCGTACGTGGGCTTGACCCAGTACACCGGGGCCATGGTGGCCAGTGGTGAGCTACCGCCGCTACGGCTGGCTCTGGTGCGGCCTGGCTCGCGGAACCTCTGGTACGCCGCCAATCCCGACTACGCGACGGCTTTGACTCAACACGTGCTCCCGGCGGTCACTACGGCGTACAAGAGTCGTGAGCCGGTGATGATGGGCGCAAGCCTCGGAGCACTCGCAGCCCTGTACGCCGAGTGGAACCACCCCGGGACGTTCGCCGGGCTGTTCCTGCAGTCCGGGTCGTTCTTCACCCTCGACACCGACCCACAGGAATCCCGCTTCGAGTTCTACGCCGAGGTGACCGGGTTCGTCCGCTCGGTGCTGAGCGCAACGGAATCGCCATGCCATCCTGTCGTCGCGATGACTGCGGGCACACCGGAGGAAAACGTGCACAATAACCGCGTGATGGCTGCGCACCTGGCCGACCTGGGTTTTGAGGTGAGCTTTGACGAGGCGCCGGACATGCACAACTTCACGGCCTGGCGCGATGTCCTCGATCCCTGTCTCACGGACTTGCTGCACCGAGTCTGGGCCTAGTGACTACCACTCTCGTGGGTATCCGTGAACGTCGGCGGACGCTCGGCGGATTCGCTGCCTTCGGGCTGTTCTGGGGAGCTTGGGGCGCGATCCTGCCCGCTGTACGGACCGAAGCCGGGGTGAGCGACGGCCAGCTCGGTGCTGCCCTGCTGATGATCGGGCTGGGCGCGCTGCTCTCGATGCGGTTTACCGGCTACCTGATCGACCGGTACGGCGGCGTGGTGTTGCCGGCCGCAGTACTGCTCTTCGGACTCTGCGGACTGCTACCGGCTTTGGCTAGCTCTGCCATGACACTAGGCGCGGCCTTGTTCCTGCTGGGCGCTACCTCCGGCGCTTTTGATGTGGCGATCAACGCGACGGGATCGCACGCCGAGGCAGTCACCGAGCGCCCGCTGATGAACTTTGCCCATGGCGTGTTCTCGGTCGCTGTCGTCCTGGCCAGCCTTGGCACAGCTGGACTACGACAGGCTGGAGCCGGCGTCCTACCAGTGCTCGGCGGGGTGCTAGTTCTTATTGCTGCCATAGCCGTGGTTGTCCTGTTACCTGGCTCCGTAACTGGCTCCGTAACTCGCTCCCGCAGCCCGTCAGCTCGCACAGCTAGTAGCGACGGCAGGCCGAAGCGGAAGCTGGAGCCGGCGCTGCTGGTCTTCGGCGGCGTCTGTGCGCTCGCCTACTTGGTCGAGAACGCCTGGCAGAGCTGGAGTGCTGTGCACCTCGACACCAGCCTGGGCGCGGCTCCGGCACTTGCGTCCAGCGCACCGGCTGTATTCGCGGCTGCGGCGGCTACTGGACGTTTCAGCGGCAACGCCCTGCTCGCCCGGGTTCGGCCGGTCCAGCTACTCATCACCGGCGGATTGGTCGCTGCTGCGGGCACTGGCCTAGCAGCTGCAGCCGGGAACGCCTGGGTCGCACTAGTAGGTATCGGCATCGCCGGACTCGGTACGTCGGTATGCGCGCCGACGATCATCGGGATGGCCGGGGCCTGGGCCGGTCCGGAGCGACGGGCCGGTGCCATTTCCACCGTGACCACCATCGCGTACCTCGGGTTCCTGCTCGGCCCGGCTGCTGTCGGAGCCGCCTCGTCGGCCTGGTCGCTACCAGCCGCGCTCGGCGGCGTCGCCGTACTGGCTGTGCTTGTTGCCCTGCTCAGCCCGTTGGCCGGCCGCGCGGCTGCACCACAAGCTGAACAGGGGCGACGCGGGTAGCACCCGCGACATGCGGCGATGTACCGGAAAGGCGCGGTGTACTAGATCCTTGTCTGACGGATCCACGGATGTGAGGCTGCATGGAACGTAAGCAGGTCGAACTTGACGCGCCCGGACTCGACCGTCCCGGCAACCTGATCCGCTACGGCCACTACGGGCGGCCGGTGCTGGTGTTCCCAAGCGAGCAGGGCCGCGCCTGGGATTACGAGAACAACGGCATGGTCGACGCCGTCGCCGACCTGATCGAGGCAGGCCGGGTAAAGCTGTACTGCGTCGACTCCTACGACCACGTCAGCTGGTCAGACCGCACCATCCCGTTGGAGGAACGCGCCCGCCGCCACGGCCTGTACGAGTCCTGGATCGTGGAGCAGGTGCTCCCGGCGATCGGCAGCGACTCCCCTGGCGCCGGCGACATCATCACCACCGGCTGCAGCCTCGGCGCCTTCCACGCGCTCAACTTCGCGCTGAAACGGGCCGACCTGTTCCCGATCGCGATCTGCCAGTCCGGCAACTACGACGCCGCCAACTGGCACCCGTGGGGCGAGCGCGGCGACGCGATGTACTTCAACAACCCGGCCGACTACCTGGCCAACCTGGACGGCGACCACCTGGACTGGCTCCGCAGCCGGGTCTTCCTGCTGCTCACCGTCGGCCAGGGAGACTGGGAGACCCACCCGACCGGGTCGTTGCCCTCGGCCCGCGTCACTGCCTCGTTGCTAGCGTCCAAAGGCATCCCGCACGAGCTGGATCTGTGGGGTCACGACGCCGCCCACGACTGGCCGTGGTGGCGCAAGCAGCTCGCCTACCATCTCCCGCGATTCTGTTAGGAGTCGACCGTGCCTGACCACTCTCAGCATCTGATCGGGTTGTTGCTCGGCGCCGAGGAGGACTGGCCGCAGGCCTTCGAGGCGCTGCTGCGCCAGGTCGGCCCGATCACCGACGCCGCCGGTACGAAGCACGAGTTCACTGCCGAGCGGCTCACCATCGAGCCGTTCGACCTGAACGACCCGGTGCGTACGGACCTGGTGATCGACCGCCTCGCGTACTGGTACTACCACCCGCGCGAGTGGCTGAAGAAGGCCGCGCTCATGAACGGCACCTACCTGCTGAACTCGCCGTTCACGTTCCAGGCGATGGAGAAGCACAGCGCCTACTGCGCGATGCTGCGGCTCGGGCTGAAGATCCCGCGGACGGTGCTGGTGCCGTACAAGAACCCGGTCGACAACGTCCGCTGGGCCTATACGTCGGCCAAGTACAACAAGCCGTTCGACCTCGATGCGATCGCGGACGACCTCGGCTATCCGATGTACATGAAGCCCTTCGACGGCGGTGGCTGGCGCGGCGTCTCGCGGATCGACAACGCCGACGACCTGCACAAGGCGTACGACGAGTCCGGCGAGATGCTGATGCACCTGCAGGCCACGGTGGAGTACGACAAGTTCGCCCGGGCGCTGTCGATCGGCGCCGAGACGATGGTGATGGACTTCCGCCCGGACCAGCCGATGCACAACCGGTACGCCGTCTCGTACGACTTCCTGAGCCCGTCCGTCGGGCACCAGACCGTCGCGATCTCCCGGATCGTGAACGCGTTCTTCGGCTGGGAGTTCAACTCCTGCGAGATGCTCGTGGCGGGCGACTCGGTCCACCCGATCGACTACGCGAACGCCTGTCCCGATGTCGCGGTGACCTCGCTGCACTACTACTTCCCGTGGGCGATCAGCGCGCTGGTCAAGTGGTCGGCGTACTCGCTGGCGACGGGACGTCGTACCAAGGTGGATCTGCACACCGAGCGCTACTTCGCCATCGCGGACGACGAGTCACTCGATTACGACGCCAAGCTCGACGCGTATCTGACGCTGGCCGACGAGTACTTCGAGACGGAGAAGTACAAAGAGTGGTGCGCGTCGTACTTGTCGCACTTCGACGAGCGGCTGGTCGAGTGGGTGGCCGGCGACGACTTCGACCGGATCCTGCGCGAGACCGTGGCCGCGACCTACCCGGTCCACGAGCAGGAGAAGTTCCTCGCCCACTTCCGCGGCCTGGTCGGCCTCTGGGTCACTGACCAGACGCACTAGTCGGTTTTGACTTCGGTCAGACCGAGGGTTGTCGGTGCTTCGGGAACTCTTAGGGTTGGTCTGGTGCGCGATGACGAGGTGCCTGACTGGTGGCGAAGACTTGGACTGACCGGGCTGGTGGATGTGCATGTGCACTTCCTGCCGGATCCGGTGATGAACGCGGTCTGGAAGTACTTCGACCAGGCTGAGCGCCACTACGGAGTTCCGTGGCCAGTCACCTACCGCACGTCGGCGCAGGACCGGCTGGCCACGCTCGAGGCGTTGGGCGTCCGGGCGTTCCCGGCGCTGGTGTACCCGCACAAGCCCGACATGGCCGCCTGGCTCTCGCAGTGGGCCCGGGACTTCGCTGCAAGCACTTCCGGCTGCGTGCCCAGTGGGACGTTCTACCCGGAGCCAGGCGCGGCGACGTACGTGAAGGAGGCTCTCGACCAGGGCACCCGCATCTTCAAGGTGCATCTGCAGGTCGGAGATTACGACCCGCGCGACGGCGAACTGGACGCGGTGTGGGGCCAGCTTGCCGAGGCCGGTGTACCAGTGGTCGTCCACTGCGGCTCCGGTCCGCTGCCGGGTCGGCATACCGGGCCCGGCCCGTTCGGCGAGGTGCTGAAGAAGCACCCGACGCTCACAGCGGTGATCGCCCACCTGGGGATGCCGGAGTACGCCGAGCACCTCGCCCTCGCTGAGCACTACCCCAACGTGCACCTGGACACGACCATGGCCTGTACGCCGTTCACCGAGGCGATGATGCCGATGGCACCGGACATCCCACCGCGGCTTGGTGCCCTGCAGGACCGGATCGTGCTCGGCTCGGATTTCCCCAACATCCCCTACCCGTACGCCGTCCAATTGGAGTCGCTGGAACACCTGGACCTAGGCGACGATTGGCTCCGAGCCGTCTGCTGGCACAACGGCGTACGGCTGCTCAGGCTCTAGTGTCGCTCGCAGCGACCGGTACAGCGCATCGAGCTCGGCCTGCGGCAGAGCCGGCGCGAAGCGAGCGATTGCTGGCATTCATTTCAACGTTGTACGGTCTCTATCGACCCGCTGCTCATTCCACCCTCACGGGAGTCCCTCGATGCCTACCACCACGCCACGCCCCGAGCACCCGCGACCGCAGTTCGTCCGCCCCGACTGGCTTTGCCTGAACGGCGAATGGCAGTTCGAGATCGACCGGTCCGACTCCGGCCTCGAGCGCGGCGTCCGCGACCAGGAGTTGGCCGGC
>JAWWPC010000313.1:0-4564 GCA_033851055.1 Kribbellaceae bacterium
TCCTGCTCGTCACCAGGCTGAGGTCTTTGGCACACCAGCCAACCGGCCTGGACGCGCCACGGGGCCATGAATCGGTAGCTCGACGGAGCAGGTTGGGCAGACACCCACTTGATCATCCGGTGCCCCCGGAGGAGATTCAACCGAGTTTTCGCAAAGGGACTTATGCACTAACGCCTGCGACGCTCTCAAGCGACCTGTTGAGGATGATCGCATATGAGCCCCAGCTTGGAAGATCGGGCCGCGATCATGGTTCTGAGGTGCGCTAATCTGACTTGCGGGTACTCGGCGACAGGTGACAGGAGTGACCGTGGTTGACCCTTGGTGACCGTGAGAAGGAGCACGCAGGGGGCACGCCAGGCTGCAGCGGCAGTCGTACACGGGATGTTGCCGGCGCTGCAGACAGCGGTGGGGTGTGGGTATCCCGTCGCGTCGGCGAGCTTGTTTCGGAGTGGGTTTGGGGGTGGGGGTCAAGATGGAGCACCCTACGGCTGAACGATCTTGACCCCCACCCCCAAGCCTGCTACACCTGCGGCGCCGATGTGACGGGATACCTGCTCCCCTGGTGACCCTAACTTTCCCCGGGCCGGTCGTGGACCCATCCCGGAGCGAGGTCCGCCGGAGGCGCCTGCATTGATTGTGAGCTTGGGACTACATGACTTAGGCTAGACAGAGCCGTTTGAGCAGCGGTTTTGACTGACCGTGAGTAGCCGTGAAAGACCGTGGGTGTCTCTCCCGTAGGGTACGTGGACGGCACGGCCTTCTTGTCCTTGATTTGCCGAGTCTGACCGTGCTCCTGCCCCGTTCCTCTGGTCCTGGCCGTTGTGCTCGTCGTGGTGACGGGGGCGAGGGTGGCGCTGGCCGCCCCATCGCATGCAATGCCAATTAGGCGCCTTGTTGCCGTTACCACGACGTGGATACTGAGCAGCGCGAGGGAACATGGCTACTGGCCAATGACTCATCACCGCGGGCCCGAGTCGCTGCTTTGGCGGCCGAGTACGATTTTTAGGGCCTGTGAGCTGGACTAGTGCGCGGGTATGTGGGTTTCCCCTTGGCATAGGACGAGTTCCCATGTGTTGAGTAGGGGGATGTATCCACAATAGGGCAGTTTGTTGGGACGCACGCAAGCATATGCGATTACTCTGTTGATTATCCCTAGGGCATAGTTGGTGGCAATACATGGCACGAAGGCGAATCCACCTTCTTTTGCGCTAACGATGTACCAGCGCTGTTGCTCGACATTTTGATCATCTGTTTCCAGCCATTTCGACCAAGTAATCCCACCATTCAGGACCGGGTAGGTCATATACAAAGGTTCTTCTGTCTCGGTGTAGCTTTCGATACGGAATACGCCGTTGCCGTCACGCGTAAGCTCGGAGATCACACGCCATAGTTTGGAGATGACGGGATAATCTACATCGTATCCAAGCTGCGCGTCCCCTGATCTGTAGAGAAAGCCGCCAGTAATCCTGTGAATAATCATCACGGGCTCGTTGCCCGCTACGATTTTATCGAGATGGTGCTGACCGCCGGGCGTAGACATGATTCTTCCTTCTTCTTCTCTTGAGGTAGTAGATCACGCGTTGACACAAGGGGAATTTTTTACATTGACGACACGACCTCAGAACCGCGCTCGGGCGGGACTTTGAGACGTGTAAGCTGATAAAGCGGCATTACTTTTGCGGTTCTCCGTGCATCGATCAGTATCTCGCGTGGGTGTAGCTTGGGCAGCACACCTTAGGCGGCACCACGCATGGATCTCTGTGCTGTACAAAGCTTCAGCGGCTTTGCCGGTGGCAACTAAGGTGCCGGACAGTACGGATATCGGACGTAACGTATCCTAAGATCTTTATAGCACTAAATCTATTACTGCTTTAGGCTGCGTAGTCCGCCAAGACCTTGCGGAGAACATGCCAAGAGAGGTCTGAGTAAGTGGTGAAATCCTTCACCTCATGCGTCTTCTCGTTGACGAACGAAAAGATTTCCCGGCTGCCTGGTTTTGCTGGCACGTACGTATCGGGTATAGCCTCGTCCTCATTGAGATAAACATGGAAAGTGGCCGCGTAGTCGGTGGTTTCGTTCAGTAGATTGTCGGGGCCGACGGCCTTGCTTCCTCCGTCCATGGGACAGTACACCTTGTGTACAGAGAACTGATCACCTGCTAGCCATGCACACTGCCCAGGTGTCAGCGTTAGCAATCCCAACTTATCGGCGTCCCAGCTAAGTCCGCCGTATACCATCACGTCAATCTGCCCTGCCAAGCAGTAGATGATACCAGTGGTGCCGCCATGTGAATGCATGGGAGAATAGTGCTGCGCAGGCCAAATCTCCAAAACCACAGGGGAGCCTGCGTCTCCAGGATGCTGGGTGGCCTGGTAACCGTACTCCCCGGCTAGGTCGTCGTAGTCAAGTGCACGCCACCCGAATATAAGGCGGGTGAGTATTGTCCGCCTTAATCTTCTCTGTCAGTATCCTACGCAAAAGGCCGCCCTCTGGATCAAGCTGTGCCCTTATTCCTTCTACTTCCCAGGCGGAAAGGCGAATATCGGACGCTTTACGAGCCAAGTCCATGACCGTTGGCGGCACCATCAGTTGCCGGGTGTACTCATCGAAAGAGGTGGGTTGCGCAATAACCAGTGAAGGGCTAAGATGCTCCGCGTTGATGCGCAGCGCGCGCTCTTCTTCTTTGGTGACAAAGAAGGGGGGACGCGCATCGCGTGCAACTTCCTTCGTTATTTTGGAATCCTCTTGCGAGGAGCGTCCGGCGATTGTCGAACTCATCGAAATAGTGACCTCCCTTTTAGTATTGTCAGGCTGCGCGCTTAAACGCGACCTTGTAATGTGCTGCCACGCTATCGCACATCCTCCCAACCTCATTCATCATATTGAATTTAGCGGTAGCAGCAAGGAGTAATAGCAAAGGGCTACCCCGGCGCCGATATTCAGCTCCCTGTAAGGTCGCGCAATAGGCAGTGCCACAACTTCTCCGCGGTGGACGCTACCCGGAACATGTCTTCGCCAGTAGGTCCCACCATGAATGCGGCGAGAATTCGGCCCTGAAGCGTGATGCGCCATAAAAACCGGGGCGAAGTTCCTGGTTGCAATGATCGTCAACCTTGCCGTGTCGAGCCATACGAGCGTCGCAAGTAATCACCAACTTCAGCCAGGTCGTCCTGCTGCTGGGAGTCCGCTAATATGCGATTGGTTGATCGCAGTGCAATGATAGGCACAAGAGTGGTCCGGGGCGTACTGCCCGCGAGTACGAGTACTTTTAGTTCAAAACGGACAGACGGGGGACGTCCGATGCGGGACTGTCGTAGAACACTGCGTGACGGTCGGGGTTCGCCACGTTATCTAGGTGCCGTGGCAGGCTTCGTCCTCAAGGTGATCCGGAACTCGGCGGGACTCACTCAGGTCCAGCTGGCTGAGGATCTCGGGGTGGACGCGGCGAGCGTGCAAGGCTGGGAAAGCGGTCGCCGACCACTAGCAGCCCTGCGTACCGCGGATTTGATGCGGTTACGTTTCCGGCTGTTGCGATGCGATGCGCAACCTAGCTCGCTCACCACGTTGGACGATGCCATCCACGCCGATCTGATCATCGACGAGACGGTGCGGGCCCATGACCAACGCCGGGAGCACGACGAGCACCCGTTGGGCGTGATGGTCCACCAGTGCACACTGAGCGACTTACTCACATGGCCATTTACCGGGATAGCCCCCGCCCCCCTGCGAGACCTCGCAAGGGTCCGGGTGCGGCATGGACCAGTTCCGAACCAGCCGATGATCAGCGAGGACGAGCGAACGTGCTTCTTCGATGACCTCCTTCTCACCGCCCAGGCAAAGCCCGATGATCCCAACGAGCACACCCGGCTTGCCCGTCGCCAAGCGATCTACTTGCTAGGCTTCGACACCCGAACAGACACAGCCGAGTGGCTACACGCTGAGCAGCGTCGCGCCCTGCGTAACGCCGGAGGTACAGACCACGTTCCATCCTGGGTTGCCGTCCGGTCCTCCGCCGTGGCACTAGCCCACCGTGGCGATCGCGACCCATTGCGCGCCTTCCTCCGCCAGGCTCTGGTCACCGACCGACAAGAGCAGGCAAACCTCAACTACTGGGCCTACTGGGTCGGCGAGATCGACGGCCTCCAAGTCGACGACACGTTCATGAATCGCATCAACCCACAAAGCTGGAGCGGAGTTCGACTGCTCGAACACCTCCTGGAACTTTTCGATCCAGGCTCAGGGCACACCGAACTGAACATCCACACACTGTGGGCACTGCTGCTGGCCCACCCCAGCCTGCCCAGCAACCACCCCCACCTAAAGCCCCGCACGACCAATGCACTTGACCAACTCACCGAAGACCACGATCTCAGCCCACCGGCACGACGGGAGCTCTCAGACATCGCCTACGCCCTCCGTCTCGCACACCGGTAAACAAGAACGAGACGTGAACAACCATGGGAGACGAAGACAACAGGCCCTTGATCGGTACAAGTGGGCCGGCCGGTTACGAATGATGATCAGACGAGCGCACGCCACGGTGAGTCCATCACGAACATGGCAA
>JAWWPC010000290.1:0-12946 GCA_033851055.1 Kribbellaceae bacterium
ATGGGAAAGAAATGGTCCATACATTATGATACAGCTATACAGAAGATATAATTTTTTACATATGTTTTGGAACAATTGGACACCAGACACCTGGATAATCCTCATTAGCAGACCTAAATTGAAAATCGGCGACTCTAGCCATTTCCTCCCAGTGATAAATTTTCTTTTCACAATAGGCTATAAGTCCCTTGTCTCCATTCTGATCACTGAGTGTCCTATACCACACATCTCGTTGATGCATGAAATACAGTGTTGTCCAGATCATTTCCTTTTCTGTTCTGGGCAGTTCTTCTGACCATCGATTCCACTGTGACCGTGCTCTTAACCAGTTAACTCTGTAGACTAAAAAATCATCTCCATCATTTGTAAACACATTTAGGAATAAAGACACCTACATTCAAGAAGCACACCTGGATCTTTTGTGTTCTCTTTTGCCATGTCCTTATCATAGCCATCAAATGCTCCCCAAAACCATGCCAATCTTGCTTGACTTTGTCCTGGACCATTGACATCTGCTATGGCGGTGTTGATCCTGCATTCTTCCTTCCTCAAATAAGGATATCTTGTCATTAGGGATCCATCAAGACGGATTAAGGGGGCACGGTTTCTGTTATATACTTGCTGATAGAAACTGACCTCCTTGGTCAATAATTTGATGCCCCGATAGGATTTGAGATGGTCTTTGGTGGTTGAGGCTTGCCGCAACTTGTTGATGTATTGATAGGACAACCCACTAAGACTTTCTCTGAGTCTACCCAGAGTGTCATTTGCTTTTCCCCTCCGTAGTTGCATTTCCTTATTCCGCAACTCTATCAGGCTGTCAGACAAATGTCCTGATACAGAAGATGGGAAAACAAGTGTAGAGTTTTCAATGTGGATCAGATTTGAGGAATGATGATGTCCTTCAGCCTCATGGAAATCATCACTGACATAACCATCTGCAGGGATTTCATCCACCCCTCCTAATCTATTAGCGACAACTTCTGCTCCCAGAAATCTGGAGGACATGGTGTGGAATCCTTGAATTTTAATAGCAAGTCTTTGCCTTTTAACTTCAAGGTCATGTTTTTCCTCCATGGTTAACTTGCTTGGTAACCGACGGACTATTTGTCGGAGGTTGATTCTAAAAATTGCCCAATAATTCAGAATTTTAATTGCCATACTGAATTAATATTACTCACTGTTCATCTTCGATCTGAAGGCCATCCAGCAACCACTTTGTTGTGGTACCCTCCTCCTTAGAGCTGTTTTTGGACATCTCCTCTCTTTGTGTAATCTGATGGGTTATTGATTTCAGAGAGTCTCCACATTTGATCCTTGAGTGCATAATATCCATGGAAGCTGGATTGCTTGGTCTTGATTTTTCTGCTTCCTGGATCTCATGCTCCCATAATCCAGTAGTAGTTGTGGGAAGAGCATTATTTAGTTTCTCAAAGGCCAATCGGCTTTCCACATAATTTGCTAAAGCACGGTTATACTTGGAGATAACTGATGTGACTATTCAGCAAATCATTATAAGTATATGATGCATGTTATAATAGCCCTGTTCTGCACATACCTATATTGCACAACTTTTTAAAGTTGGAATCATTCATATGATCATCCAAAACCTCTGTTCGATGGGCAAGAGAGGCAGTTCTAGTACTTGCAGACACAGAATTTAAGACTGCCCAAAGTGTTTCAAGGATTTCCCCATCAATCACTCCTGCTCCAGGGATATATGATGTGGCCCATCGGTATAGGCACTCCTCCTGATGTCCATGTACATGGAAAAGTCCAATGGCATGTTGTAGGGAAATGTCTTCTGGCATATGAAGGTTTGGGTTTTTGGCAATCCTTTCCTTCAAGTGGATGCAATACTGACAACTGATGTCATATATATGCAGGACATCTTTAATGTTGCCAATATTGGTAGTTGCCAATGCTTCACATAGAGACCAATCCATATTCATTTGCCTTTCTCCTTTTTGAAAGTTGACGATAGAGCCTGGAGCAAAACATCCATGCCTTGCACAGCAGTGGCCTCCAACACCAGAACAGTCAGCAGTATTGTGGGATACTTCGCTATTCAATTGCGCTCTATGTCGGTGACACGTAGGCTTCTAGTTGGATTAATGAGTAACCTTGCTACCATTAAATAATAAATGAATCAAACAGTTTTAACTTCCTTGGCCTCAGCCAAATGTTTCTGATATCTTTCCTCTCCTGTCATAAACCCTTCACCATTGGTTAGCCAGATATCTTCATTCTTCTGCTTCAGATGATCTGCTTTAAAGTTGCCATCTGCCACAAAGCTCCTGAGGTATAGGTAACTGAATTGCATATCAATTATCATGACAAAGTTGAAATTCAAAGTAACATACGGATTACTCTTATATTCCTGTTCCCAATTCTCTGGCAAATTAATTCCAGGTTGTGGACAAGCAGCACAAAATAGGCTCATTTCACCACGGCTAGGACTATTCTTTCCAAAGTGCCGAAACCATTTCCTGTATTTGAGATTTCTCCATTGCCTAGATACTCTCCGGAGTTCCACATATTTGTTTGGAGTACATGCCACATACTCGGGACAAGTCAGTCTTCTGAGTTTGTTGTGATACTGATAGTGGCTTGCTTTGCATTCCAGATTTTCCATCCTGAAATCATCCAAACATTCAAAGGTGAAGACAGTTTTTATCTTTTTGTAAGTTGCTGGATATAATCTTGAATCCAGAAGCTGCAAATCATTCTCATCTTGTGGATTGCATGAACACCAGACCACTGGTAAGGAATGAAATCCATTTGAATGAACCACAGTCACAAATGGATTTCCACTTCCATCTGTTGTTGGAGGTCTAGGCACAAATCGAGGAATATGGCCTTTGATAGGCCCGTCATCTTCATCTTCCCATTCCTCATCATTTATTTGATCCAAAATAGGAATATCAACCATTGGAATGGAAGTGGTATTGTCAGATTCCATTTGGGCTGATTCCTGATTGGCTTGGCTTTGCATCTGCTCCACCTCTGATTCTATTCTTTGAATTTCATCTTGAAGTTTGAGGAGATCTTGTAATAGTTTTCTGCCAAATTGTGAAACAATTGTATCCACAATCTCCTGACTTTTGGCCAGTGTATTGTGGGATTTTGTGGCTTGATCCAATGCTCCAAGCAATTCCTTTGGTGTAAGCTGGAATTGATGGGCCAAAGATTGCAATTGGTGATAGAGTAAAGGGAAATCAATGGGATTATCGCGGAGATCTTCGGATCCATTCATTTTGGTATTGTGGCGTTGACTCAATGCATCAATGCTGTTTGGGCACACGGCTCCCTGATGGCCTAGGTAGATCTTGACTCCCACCTGCCAAAGTGAACCCCTTTGAAAAAATCTACCATTCCATTTTTCCACCCGATGAAATGGAAGATGTTGGTGTCGATGCCTGAAGCACAGTACACATAGCATGCATGTATCCATGCAATCCAGACATCTCCACAGGCTTTTTCCTATCTTGCAGGCTGTACACACTTGTTGACCTGGACTAGTGGATGTGCATAGGCTCAGCAATCGGTTGAGATATTTGGATCTTTTTTTATCTCTCCAAGTCTCCATATATTCCTGCTCAGTCTTATATTTTTTAAGCAAAATATCTTGACAGTGAAATAAAAATAATGCAATTACATGTTTTGTTCGTTGTGGAACATGAACTCCAGGTTCTCCAAAATTACTGGGCCCAATTTCGTCTATTGAATGGAGATTATCAGAATAGATAGGTTCCTCCACAATTGGTGCAATAGATGAAGTTGATCCTTGTGGTCCTGTGGCATGATTGTTGGGCTTCTGTACTATATGTTCTTGTAATTTGAATCTTGGCTTGTTGGTCTTGCTAGTGTTAACCCAACTAGCAATGCCATCAGATTCTTTGAACTTTCGAGGAGGCATTACTAGTGCTTATAGTATAGGACAGATGTATAATAAAGAGATAATAATGACAAAGATGTTATATCAAATCTGTCACAAGATGTGATGATCTACATACTGAGTCCAATAATGATTTCACATTCAGGAATTCTCTAGACAAATACACAGTGTTACAAGGTTAAAAAGCAGTAAAGACTATAGTTGTTATTACTTTGCTTAAATAAGCACCCGTTCCTCTGTTCACTATCTTTTCTGCTTCCATACCTACCATCTCGTTCTGACATCATCTCCGTTCTGCTGTTTTCTTTCTGTTGTTTAGCAATGTAGTTAGTATATAAGATCCCGCACTTTGTAGGTTAATACTCATTCTGAATATTGAGTTCTTATTGGTCTAAGTCATCCCATCTTTACACTATTCTACATCTCTGTCTTACTATATTATCCTAGTGATAATCTTCACTTCAGAAACTTTCGGAAACTACATGGAAACTTTTTGGAAACCTTTGTCCTTGAAACAGACATCATCACGCATCAGTTCTCTTGTCAACCGTGTACCAGTACGTAACACAGTTCAGCTTTGCAATTCATATAAAGCTTCAGCAGACATAGACACACCCTTTTGACAATCTAGACTTTTATTTTACCATAGGATCTCAAGTTACAACAGTTACTCTAACCTAGATATTGATTATTGAGTTTTTCATTGTTCTCTTTATTATTTCATCTTTGTGACAGTTATCAGTTCAATGATCTCATTTTATTTCCACTTGTTTTACTTCACTTCAGATTTGCAATTCATATAGAGCTTCACCAGACATAGACACACCCATTTAACTACCTAGACTTTCATTTTACCGTAGCATTTTGAGTTACAACGGGTACTTTAATCTAAACACTGACTATTGAGTCTTTCATTATTGTTTCATCTTTGTGACAGTTATTTACCTATTTAATAGCTTTATTTCAGGCTACTTTACACTTCTTTTAGCTGGGATGTCAAAATCCTTTGCCACATAAGGCAGCTCATTGACCTTACCTATGTTGACATTGTGCTGTAGACATATCATCGACATGCTCATATTGTATTTGTTGTCCTCAGATAACACTTGTCTTGTATATCAACAACACTAGAATTGTTTTCACAATAGAACCTTTAATAAAATCATAATAACACATGTATATTCAAGCAATTAAGTTCAATTTAATACTTAAGCTAGAGGCAAAGTCAAATCTTAGCTCTATTCAAACCTTTGCACAGTCAGTCCTACTCATTGACTCATACAGTTCTTTCACTATTCACTATGATCATTTTTATATATCACACGCAAATCTCTCTAATTATAAAAAAGAAAGATGTGCTCTATTTGGTAAAAGTATTTCTAAATGGAGTGAGATCATAATGATCTTCAGTTACATCACTGATGCCAAACACAACACTGTTTCTTCTACACTTTCATCATGAGCATCTCACAATCACAATCATCCACAAAGAAATCACAACGATGTTACTTGCAAGCCATTGAAACAGATATTCTAAGGGAATGTCTTGTGGAATGGAACCGTCAACCTGATAAAAAGTCTAGGGACTTATTTGTGGTGACAACTGTCCTTCCTAAAATCCAGCTACTCAACCCAGACAAATATGGTCCTAATAAAATTAGCCAATGCAAAGAATCCAAAAAACTGTGGGATAAGAGAGTAAAGGTTTGTGAAACTCCTTTATCCACAAGTCATTTCATTGATTCTGAGTCTTGGTTCAGACAATTTTTGGGTGGTTTAAAAATAATAAGCCATACAAGGACAAGAAAATCTTCAAGTTGGAGAAGAAGATTCCTCTTCGTCAAGTGGTTGGAAGGACAAAAGCCAAAGAAGTGGAAGCCTTGGTGAAGGAATTGCATCCTGATCTGGAAAAGGGAGACAAAGCATATCCAGGATGCTATCAAAAGACTTTGTCAAGATACATAGAATCTTTAAGCGGACAGGAGCTAGAGGAGTTGCAACTGGAGCAGCAGAATTGGCAGAATGAAGGCCCTCCTATGGAATACCGGTTAAAGTGAGTTTTGAGCCATTTTTATAAGTGCTTCTCTCAAATATGTATGGCTTTGACAGAGCTGCTAAAAGATACAGTCGTAAAGCCATCGGGAATATGCACCAGGCACTTCACAAGGAAATGAATCTTCACTGTCTCACATTTGATTTCCATGCAGATGAAGATGGTAAAATGAGATTAATTTGGTACGTGCTGGCCATTTATGCACTCATAAGATCATCTAATATTTTAAAGCCATGACTATATCAGTGAACTTTGTGGAAGAGACGGAGGAGACAAATTCCTCCCATTCCATCTATTTGACCCAAAAGGTTATACCAGGGTCATGAATTGCATTCTGGACTACACCAGATATGTAAGAGAAAAATTAGAAGATAAGCCTATAGGTTTAGAAGAAACGACAGGCAAATTTAACACAAATTTGATGGTAATGGGACCTGGTGGATTGCCTCTTTTACCAAAGCCAGCCCTTGGAGTCCGTGGACATGAAATTGTCGAAATTCTCAAGGAAGTTGTCAGAGAGTATTTTACCATTCATTACAGTGGGTCATGCACTTAAATTTACCAGACAGTATTGATTGAACATGTGGACCTAGGGTTAGCAACTGGTAAAGATTCAGCAAGACCACCATGGAAGGCAATCGGAGACAATGTTTCTGCATTTTTTGATCCTGCATGCATTCCTGAAGGCTTTTCCTTTCAAGACCCAAGCAGGATGGGACAATCAGTGAAGGAATTGGTGGATCATCTCAGGAAAAGAGAACAGGAGTTTGGGGTTAATGCCTTCAAATTTGACCATATCAAGGTTCAAGGAGATCAAAATTTGCAACCAGCCCAATATCCAGAAAATGCGCAAGCAGCAATTCAAGCTGGGACAGATGTCTTGTCATGGCCCACATCCAAAGATCTGTTTGAGGCTCCTGCAACTTTCCATGATTTGGATCAGGATGATATATATGAAACCCTAGTGGACACTCAAACAGGGTTAGGGGGAAAAGAAATGGAACAAGCAGAGATGGAATCTGCCCCCAATCAGGAACCTTCACAAAATCCGAAGAACATTGCTTCAGATAACATGGAGGTTTCAAACCCTCACTCCAGCCCCAGTACATTGACACACAACATCAGTGATCAGAGCCTACCACAAGATAATCCTCTTTCCGTTGTTTCCAATCCAAGTCAATCTGTTGCCATCCCACAACAGCCAGCAACCCCATATATTCCAGTAATGCAATCTGCACCACCTTTGCTGCAAGTACAGGATCCACAGTCGTCTACCTCAATTCAACATCCACAAATGGGAAATTTTGCAGGATATCCATATTTTCAAGGGGTATCACCTATGGTATATTCCAACAACCCCTATGATTCATATGGACAATCAATCAATAACTCCGGACCATCTGTACCACCAATTGTAGAACATCATCCTCCTGTGTTTGGTGGATATCCGATGGAGATGGCTCATGCAAATATAGATCCTGCGCTCTTGCCCAAGTTTCATTCCCAAGTTATGGACCCATCACAAGCTACATCTCATCCACACCCATTCAGTTATAGACCTATGCATCCACCATATCCATTGTATGGCATGCCTGCTTGGCCGATTCCACCAGAAGGATTGAATGCAGGCACTGCAGGACAGATTCAATTTAGGGAATGGAAAGCTCCTCACATCCAGCCTCCAAAGGGAACTCCTAGTCCAAAGAAGTCACCTAAGAAGAGGACAAGAACAGATAGTGAGACACCTACACCATCCCGACGTTCTAAAAAGAAGACAAAGGATTAATTTCTTTTCAAATTTAGTATAAGATACAAAAGCAGCTCAGCTGATGGGATACGGATCAAAGCCTTGGGATTCAGCATAACTCCATGTGATATTGATATAAACCTTTGAATATATTAGTTTTTGAAAGAACTAAATTAGATCCAATTCATCTTGATAGTATAGAACATGAAGGTCAGATATCCTACCCAAAGACCATCAGATCCGGTATAACTCCGTGGGATATTGATGAAAGCCTTGGGATTGAGCACAACACCATGGAAAACTCATACAATTTTGGGCATCTGGCAGGATATATCAGCTTCACACAAAAATATGCAGTGCATATAAGAATTTCAAATTGAAGTTAGTAGTGTAGAATATGAAGTCCATAAATTCCAGGCAAAGACCATCAGATCCGACGTAACACCGTGGGTTAATGATCAAAGCCTTCGGCATTCGCGGAGTTCCTTGGGAAATTGATATTATCTGTGGCTTGTTCCTGGAATCATGGAGATAATGATTAAATGCATCTATTATTATGTACAAAGATAGTAAAAAAAACAAGAAACATTGTGTCCATAGTATTTTAAAACATTGAATAAAAGACACTACTTCTTCTTTTTACTGGGAGACTTGACAGGCTTGGTAGCACCAGAATGTTCAAAATCAGGAGGAGGGCGTGATCCAGATCTGGACCTGGTGACAGGACCACCTGAGAATAGAGATGGGGATCTGGAACGTCGATTGGGGGGATGTGGGATGCGCAACATGATTGTTGACCGGACTGGAGTTGCATCCTGCACATGAATGGGTGGAACAGAATGCAGGACAGGTGAAGACATCTCAATATCCTGAGATGTTCCTGTACCTTGGGTGCGATCCAAGATAGGCGGCGTAACATCGGGGTCCGACGGGATTGTCGGCGCAATAGGGGAAATCGCGGGAATCTCCGGGATAGGGATAGGTGCAGCAGGAACAGGGTTGGGAATGACAGGAACAGGGGCTGGGACAGTGGAAAGTGCTTCAGCACTTGGTGTAAATTCCACAGGAAGTGGAGGAGGCACTGCAGGGGCTTCTGCACTTTCCATACTTACATCAGCCTGATCATCCTGAATGATTTCAGGAGTTGGAAGATCGGATCCCGTCGGCATAGGCGGGATAAGCGGGTTTACACCGGAGTCCGAAGGCATAATATTGGATCCCGTCGGCATAGGCGGGGTATGCGGGTTTACACCGGAGTCCGAAGGCATAAGTCCGGAGTCCGATGGCATAAGTCCGGAGTTCGCCGGCATAAGGCCGGAGTGCGCTGAAGTTATGCTGGGTGATGGCAGAAGGAGTGGGGCACCGTCAGATTGCAGAGGAATTGGAGGAATCATGGCAGGGGCAGGATGTAAAGGTGTGGTAGATCCTACCACACTACCTTGTGAATTTCCTGCCTGTGTTTGATCCAGGTATTCTGTCACATTCATATCCTGGTGATCCATGGAAGTGTTCCATGGATTGGTGTAATCTAACATCTCCTCCACTGAATTGGCACCTGGGACAGGTTGGCTGGATGGTGGCATGTTGACCAATAGGTTGAAATCTGTGGTTGTGGGAGAGGATGTGTCGGTCCGAGGATTAGGGGTAGGGATAGGCGGAGCAGGCATGGGGATTGAATTTAAACCAGAGGACCTCGAAGATATGGTACCTCTATGCCATTGGGACACCATATCTTTCAGCTCACTACCAGAGACCGTGTCTGGTGTGCTCCTGACACCTCCAAACCTGATTGTCCCCCAGGTGTCCACCATATTCTGCATGTCCCGCGGCATCTGTGCCAACTTTTCCACCAACATCTCCATCACCCCGGAAATCCTCTCATTTGACTCTGCTACCTGGTCCACCTTCTTTTCCACCCTCTCCAGACGATCCCGGTTCCCTGTGAGTTCTCCATCCATGCTGAGCATCTTCTGGAGTATCAGCTTTGTCTCAGTCTCCTGATTATCCCTCATCCTGCTATTCTCCACTGCCAGATTCTCCATCCTCTGCCCCAGCCGATGTTGATTCAGTTCCATTTCCCGGAACCGGTTCCACAGCTCCGCGGTCTCCGCTGCCATAGACCTCGGCCTTCGCACTATTCCTGAGGAGGGGCCCGGTTCATCTGGATATAATACAATACGGTCAGCAGGAATTCAAATAAATAACAAGACCGGGTTTTACGTACCATCCTGTGTGATTCTCCACTCCAGATCCTCTTTCCCATCCTCCTCTGCATAATGTGGTGGCCTGGACTGGGATCTCGGCCTAGATTCTGATAACGCCCTGGATCGCGACGTTGCCCTGCTCTGAGACCTTGTCACCATCTTTCCCTTGCCTGTCCTCCTCTTTTTTTTAGGCCCTTCATCCTCCTCCTCCTCCTCCTCCTCCTCCTCCTCCTCATCCTCTTCTTCTTCAACCTCCCTCATCTTCAATCTCTTTGCATAATTAAAGCTACAACCCCTTTTGCTGTGGTAGCAATCCTGACAAGACCTTCTGTTCCTTCCCCTAGGCTTTCCCACAGCAACCCGGCATCTAAATCCTCGGATGCGGCATTCATGACACGACCGCTTCGTCTCTTTTGAAATCTCAGACCATTGGTCCAAATCCATCTCATCTTCCGAGTCTTCCACCACGGCCTTTGACACGACCCTCTGCTTCTTCTTCTTCCCGATTTCCTCATCTTCTTCTGCATCTCTGGCTCGTTTCTTCATGGCGGATCGGACAGGCCCAGGGGTTACTTCAACGGCTGGCACAAAATGTTTCACCAAATCGGATCGAAGTGCTGAGCCGGGGAGTTCGACAACGGGAGCCGACGGAGTGGACGTGGAAACCGAAGGGTTACGTACGAACGCCGTCGGGTTGGTTGGCAAAGCCGGGGTTTTGTTGTTCATTGTTGCCAGATCGCTTGGGGCAGGGGAAGGATTGTTGGAGAGCTGGGGGAACTCAGGGGCCGAGGGTCTGAGATTAGAAGCCGAGGGTACTACTATGGACCCCGCTGATTTTACTTCGGACCCCTTCGGGACTTTGGTTGTATCCCCGGTCTTCTTAATTGGGCGTGGCTTCGGCTTCGACTTCTTGGATGTGGGGGTCGCACCCTTCTGCATGGCATTGTTGAGTGCATTTGCTAACTCTTTGCTCCATTCGTTTCCACTGACTTCAGGTTGTCTGGGATGTGGAGTAGTGGTTGCTGGAGAATGCATGTGGGTCGCGGAGGGGAGTACCGGGGCACTCGGATTTCCGTCGGATGCCGACGGAGTTGATGTTTCCTGGACACCTAAAATATCTGTGGCACTGGTATCAATACATTTTTCCAACAACTACCCACATGCCTAGTGACTCACCTTGCAAACAGCTCTGCAAGTTTGCAGCTGTAACCCTTTCTCCATCAAGTACAGCACACACAGATGCTAGATTCCCAACTTCATTTGGATACCTCTCACCAACTAAGTTAAGCAACTCCTCCTATAATTTTAATAGATCAGACTTCAAACATTACCTGGATATTTTATTCACTTACAAGAGCCAACTTGATCTCTGACAAATTTTCTACTACCCCAAACTCATTATCCTTGGCATTTTTAATCAGCTGTAAGAGGGTTTGATATTGTGTAGATTTGAATAGAGACATTGGATTGTTCAGGATATGTTTTAGCAGAAAGTGAATTGAAGATTGATAAGAAACCAGAGATCACTGACCATGTGATTGGAACGTTGATCAACAATAAGCTAATTGAACGTTGATCAACAATAAGTTATATTCATGGACTCAGGTATTATTTTAATTGCTTATCACAACCTTATCTGTATACTAAAGCACTAACTATTTATGTTTCCTTTTTTAAGAACTTGATGCCCGTGGACAGAAACGTGTTCGCTTCATGTCCCCGTCTTCCGATGCCGAGGACCTTTCGTCCTCTGTTGTCTGTGAGTCATCTCTTTGTTTATTATCTCTGCTTTTATACATCCTTCTTAATTTTTTAGATGATCCACCCACCAAACGCTCTCGTCAGGATGAGCCACTCTCTTTCACAGAGAAGCTGGCAAGGATCAAATTGTACGCCGGCAAATCCGCTCCCACACCGACGGACACCGGTTTTAATCCGAAGGAATTCGTCGGCAAAACCACCAATACCAATAAGCCCCCAGAGCTTGCCGGCAACCCCGAAGGTAAGCCGACGGAGTCCGAGTACAAACCCACGGAATACGGTTCAAAGCCGTCGGTGTCCGAGTACAAACCCACGGAACACGGTTCAAAGCCTTCGGTGTCCGAGTACAAAGACGAGAAGTTTACCTCAAGCTCACCTCATCGTCCACTCACGTATACACAACGTCTCCGAGCAATGCAGGCATCACTGCCTACGTTGAACCCATCTTCTTCTCCTGTTCCGTCAAGCACATCGGCGTTTTCCTCGGCTCAGATATCCTGCCCCACGGCCTCTTCTGCTACTCCTGTCCTTCCTGAAAAAAGCTTCTCACAGCGCTGGCAGGAGATTCAGCATTCATCAAATGCCATGGCCACACCCCCAATTGCCACAACCTCAAAGCCACCTATTCCACATGCCCCCTCAACTCCAATTGCTCCTACACCGACGGAACCCGATCCCCTCGAATATTTATCCCGTGGACTTGCATCTGCTCACCCTGGAATTCGCCCACGAAATCTTCTTACACCCTGGAGTCTTTCACGCACAAATTCGATGTTCATTACCCCAAGCCTTCGGAGCGCTTTGGAACACGACAAATTTGACAAATTTGAAGATGAGGATATTCCCAGATATGCAAGTCTTTTTTATACTATTCTTTTTCTACATGATTTCTGACAATCTCTAGGCTATTTCTGTTCCTGAAATGAAGCAGTTTCATTTATATCTAGAAGATAGGTATATTTTCAGTGACTTCCAGGATTATCAGAACCTTCTCACAGCATTTGGGGACACACAAGCTCAGGAGGCCAGGAAAGCAAGGCAAAGGTATTTAGAGCTTGAGGCATTAGAGGCCATGGTCATGGACCTTCAATCCCATGTAGATAATCTCTAGTCTATATATCTGTAACAGAGCTTTTGTTATGTTTCATGTAATCTACCTATTGTCTCAGCTTTTCTCATCTGTCATCAAATCTGGATTGATTCTCAGCTATGTTAGCTATACACATGTTAGTAGGTGTTTGCTAACATCATGCTGGTCATGTATATAGGTTTACTTTAGTGAT
>JAWWPC010000219.1:0-50934 GCA_033851055.1 Kribbellaceae bacterium
TTGGCGCCTGGCGAGAACCCTGCTCCCCCCATGGAGCAGTTTCGCAACCAGTGCAGCGGCCACCGCACGCCGCTGCACCTTCGAATCGATTGTTGAGTCCGAGGCGAGCATCCTCACGTGCTCGGTATCACCTCTCGGATCGAAGCCTGGGCGAGCGTATACCGCGATCGGAACGAGTAACAACTGAAAGAGAAACGCGAATTGCATAACGAAATCGATACGGTTGCTAACGTTGCGGTCGTCTCCAACGATATAGAAGTGGGGGAATACCTCACTTCAGGGCTCGGCCGTCCTCGCGGGGTTCCTCTTCCGGTCCGGCCTGGACGCTCTGCGTACAGTGCGTGACCGAGGGCGATTAGTCTTCCCGGAGCCGTCAGCTTCGAGATCCGTGTCGGCGAGCGACAGATCCCTGCAACGGCCCTGGCTTCGGCGCTTCAATTCATGAAACCCTATCCGGGAATCGATTCCGAATAGGGCTTCACAACTTCCTGGTCATACGGTTCAATTGGCTCCGTTGCCGAGACAGCGGGTCTCGGGACGAACAGAGTAGGGGAAACACCAAGTGGGGATTAACAAGAAGAGCCGTCTGGCCGTAGTAGCAGCCGGTCTGGGAGCGGTTCTCTTCCTGGGGGCTTCGGCTTCTGGGGCAACAGCAGTCACCACCGCCGCGCCCGCGCTTCCGCCGAACAGCGTCACCGGCCCCGTACAGATCAAGGACGGCACGGTCTGGCAGGCTGACCTGGCCCCGGCGTTCGTGAAGGCGCTGTACGGCGTCTACAACAACACCGTCAGGACGCCTTCGATCGTCAACGGTGCGGTCACCTGGGACAAGTTGTCCTCGGACGTCCAGGCCAAGATCAACCAGGTCGTCACGGGCGGCAAGGACGGTGCCAACGGTGCGAGTGCCTACGACATCGCGGTAGCCGGTGGCTACAAGGGCACCGTGGCGGAGTGGCTGACGTCGCTCATCGGTGCCGCTGGCAAGGACGGCACCAACGGCACGAACGGTGTCGATGGCAAGGACGGTGCTGCCGGTGCCAAGGGTGACCAGGGCGCTACCGGTGCTACCGGCCAGAGCGCCTACGACATCGCGGCAGCCGGTGGCTATAAGGGCACCGTGGAGGAGTGGGTGGCCAGCCTCAAGGGGGACAAGGGTGACACGGGCGCGAAGGGTGACACCGGGGCGACTGGTGCGCAGGGCGAGAAGGGCGCGACCGGCGACACTGGCGCGGCTGGTGCGCAGGGTCCTGCGGGTGCCAACGGTGCTAAGGGCGACAAGGGCGACCCCGGCACCACGGTCAGCGTGACCAAGACGTTCGCTCCGACCACCATCACGACGATCGGCGGCCCGTACCTCGACGGTGCGACCGACATCACCACGTTCGACCTCCCGGCAGGTACTTACCTGATCAACACCACGGTGACCTTCGACCGAATCGACGCGAACGCGGTCGGATACGTGACTCCGACCACCGACACCATGCCGCAGTTGACGCTGCGGTACGGCGCGACCGATGCGAACAAGTTCGGTGAGGACGCGGGCACGATCATGGGCAGCCCGGTCTCGCGTGCCGGTTACACCGAACTGACCGGCTCCAGCGTCAAGACCATCACCCTGGACGCGCCGACCACCATCACGGTTCGTGGCTTCGGCTACAACGAGGACCGGAGCAACTTCGGTGGTGGCCAGATCACCGCTTCCGGACAGGTTGTGGCCGTCAAGATCGGCTAGCACCAACGCACCGCATACAACCCCCACGTTTGTAGCGGAGGGCCTTCAGTCCAGTGCCCTACTGGATTGGAGGCCCTCCGTTCACGTACTCCTGGTAGAGCCGCAACCAGGCATCCCCATCCGTCAGACGGTTTCGAAGCGGCCATCCCCATGTCCTCATGCTCCAGGTCGTGGCAGTGGATCAGGTATTTGCCTTTGTAGCTGGAGAATCGCACCAGTATGTCTACGACCTCGGCCGGGCGGATGTCGACAGTGTCCTTCCAGCCGGCGTCGTACTGGCCGGGTTTGCGTCCACCGCGACGCAGCACCTGGAACGGCGCCAGGTGGACGTGCACCGGGTGCTGCACGTCGGTCACGAAGGACCAGACCTCGTACTCGTCAAGCCGTAGCCGGGCATCCATCCGGGACGGGTCGAACGGCTTGCCGTTGATCGTCCAGCCCTGGTGCTCGCCCGCGCTGCCGCGGCTGAAGCGCCACTTCCGGCGGACCACGCCTGCCGGTTCCGGCGTTTCGGCGTACGACGACAACCGGGCCGGAATGCTGCTGTCGTCGGAGGCCTTGCGGCGATCTTGAACCGCATCACCTGTGCGGTGGAGCCGTCGCCGAGGCGATTCACCAGCGTCACCTCGGTGCCGACCTGGTACGCCGAGAAGTCCACCACCACGTCGAACCGCTCGGCCTGCGCGACCACCAGGCTGCTGTGCTCGATGGGTGCGCCGAGCAGGCCGCCGTCACTGCCGATCTGCACCAGCTTCGCAGGCCCCGGCTCGAGTGCGAGCTCGTAGCGGCGGGCGCTCGACGCATTCAGGATGCGGAAGCGGTAGCGCGCGGCATCCACCTCTAGCACCGGCCAGGGCACACCATTCACGAGGATAACGTCGCTCATTACTCCTCGGTCGCCATGCCAGGTGGTCTCCGGGGCTCTGGCAGACTCGCCGGTGTGAGTAGTCCTTTCGAGCACGAGAACATCGAGCGCGACGAGGCGCCGCAGTTCGTGTTGCCGTTGGTCGTCCGGGTGGAGCGGGCGGACCCGCCTGCGCGGACCGACGCGCTGGAGACCGCCGCGCGGGCCGTGCTGACGATCCTCGCCGACGAGCGATCCGTCGATGACGGAGAGTGGGCGGAAGCGATGCGGAACTGGCAGGACGCCCGGATCCGCAAGGTGGTACGCCGCGCCCGAGGTGCCGAGTGGCGGCGGGCGTCCGCGCTGCCCGGAATCACCGTCACTGGGGAGACCGCCGAAGTACGGGTGTTTCCGCCGGTACCGCTGGACGGTTGGCCCAAGGACCTTGCCAGGTTGCAGGTCTCCGGCACGGACCTGGAGGACCCGAATCCCCCGGGTGCTCCCGACCCGGCCGCTCCGATCCTCTGGCTGAACCCGACGCTCGACATGAGCGCGGGGAAGGCGATGGCCCAAGGCGGCCACGGTGCCCACCTGGCCTGGCAGGAGCTACCAGACACGGAGCGCAAGGCTTGGCGACAGGAGGGGTTCCGCCTGTCTGTCCGGACGCCGGAGCCAGGCCGTTGGCAGGAACTCGTCAGCAGCGGACTCCCTGTCGTCCAAGACGCCGGCTTCACCGAGATAGCCCCCGGCTCCTGCACCGTAGTCGCCGACCACCCCGCCCTCCGGAAGTGACGCTTGCACGCACCTGTCGTAACGGTCATGCCGAGGCGATGACCTTGCTCATGATCATTTCTCCTTGACGCGGTAGGTGAGGTGCTGGGCGGCGGGGGTGGAGATCGTGTCGACGAGCTCCAGCGCGACGGTGGGTGACGTGTCGGCGGGGAAGAGCCGCGTGCCGTTGCCCAGTAGTACGGGCGCCACGTGCAGGCACACAACGTCGACCAGACCGGCGGCCAGGAACGCGTGGCAGATTGCACCGCCGCCCATGATCACGATGTCCTTGCCACCGGCAACTTCCCGGGCCTGGGTCAGCGCACTCTCCAGGCCGTCGGTGACGAAGTGGAACCGGTCGCCGAGCCGTGTCTTCTCCGGCACTGCATGGGTGACCACGAAGATCGGCGGCGCAGCCTCCCCAACTTCGGGCCGGGCGCCGTAGCCCATCTCGTCGCTCCAGCCGTGCGGGCCGTCGATGACATCGAACAAGTTGCGACCCTGGATCACCGCGCCGGTCCGGACGAATTGCTTGTCGAGCACTGCGCGGTCCTCGGCGTCACCTTCGAACGCCCACGTGTGCAGCACCTCACCGCCGATGCCGAGCCCGTGTTCGAGATCGGCGCCGGGGCCGGTGACATAGCCGTCCAGCGACATCGTGATGTCGACGATCACCTGGCTCGCGGCCGGAGTGCTCGGCGCTGCGACCAGTTCGGACAGGCGATCCATCGAGTCGCGGATGCCGCTCTCCATGCCGTACGCGATCATCTCGTCGCGGATCTCGACTGAGGGGAAGACCGAGCGGGTGTGTAGGCGAACCCCGCCGTCGATCTCCTCGTACGTCGCGTCGTCCAGGCTGACCTGGCCCGGAGCACCCTCCCACTCGAACGTCTGGATGAGTCGCCGGTCCGGCTCGACCGTGTGGAAGACGCCGCGGAACGCGTACTCGGCGCCACTCGGGTCCCGGTGAATGTAGCGATAACTCCCGCCCGGGCGTACGTCGTACTGGAGCACTTCCATCTCCAGTTCGTGCGGGCCGGCCCACTGGGCGACCAGGTCCGGGTCGGTCGAGACGCGGAACAACTGGGCCGGGGTGGCGTCGAAGTCCCGGGTGATCTCGATGAACGGGGTGCCGGGCGGTGCGCTGATGGTGGTCGGGTGCTGGCTCATTGATCTTGCTCCTTCACGGTCTCGAGCACTGCGTCGATGCGGCGGTAGCGGCGCTCCGAAGCCAGCCGGTACTCGTCGATCCAGCTGGTGAGGGCTTCCAGGGCGGCCGGGTTGAGATGACAGGGTCGGCGTTGCCCGTCGCGGCTGCGGGTGATCAGCCCGGCGGCCTCGAGCACCTGGATGTGCCGGGAGACCGCCTGCTTGGTGATCGCGAACGGCTCGGCGAGTTCGTTGACCGTCGCCTCGCTGCGGGACAGCCGGGCGATCAGAGCCCGGCGCACCGGGTCGCCGAGCGCGGTGAACGCTCGATCGAGGGATTCGTCATCAACTGACATCTTTATCAACCATTTCATTGATCAACCGATGTGTTGACAATAGATCGATGCGGTGTCGGTGGTCAAGGCGTGCAACTAAGCAACCTTGGTTGACAAGCTGGCGCGTCGCGGTTGCTGACCGAGGCCGGGCTGATCAGGGATGCGATCCGGGCGGCGCTCGATCGCGAGTGGGAGCGGAGCCTGGCGGTCGCCGGCGTCGCGGTCCAGGATGCCCAGTTGCCCAACGCAACATCAGATCCGCATCGCTTGTCCGGTGGGCACACCTGATGCGTTGGAGTACACGACCGTCGGAGCGTTGCATGACGGGTTCTCGCTGCCGGCATTCCTCGCCCTGGCCCTCGCGCAGGTAGTCCTTGCGCGAGGGTCAGGGAACGGGTGGGCCGTCTATTCGTTGCTGAGCACCGCCGGCTTCATCGCGGCGTTCCTGCTCGCCGGTACCGGGTTCTCCCAGACCGAGCCGTGGGTCGACGTCGCTGGGCTGTTCCAGCGGATCTCGGTGATCATCGGCTGGACGTGGACGGTCGCGCTTGCGGTGCGGGTGCGAAGCCGGCTCAGCAGTCCGGTAGTAGTCGGGTGATCAGGTTGTCTCGAAGGCGGCCATCATCGCCATGTCCTCATGCTCCAGGTTGTGGCAGTGGATCAGGTATTTGCCTTTGTAGCTGGAGAATTCGATCAGCACCTCGACCACCTCGGCTGGGTGGATGTCGACAGTCAAGCCGTGGCCGGGCATCCATCCGGGACGGGTCGAACGGCTTGCCGTTGATCGTCCAACCGAGGATCAGGTCAGGTGGCCCAGCGGCGCCACGCTGATGCCGGCCCGCTCGCAGACCCAGTGCGGGTCAGGTCCCAGCTCGGGCTCGACCCGGAGCTCATGATCGTTCAGGTCGTCGCATGCCGTACAGCGCGGCCAGCGCAGGCCGGAGTCGACCAGCCGGTCCTGCACGTCCTGCGCGACCAGGCCGGCGATGTGCTCGCTACCCTCCGGCCACTGGTCGAGCCACCATTGCCGTCCGGCGACGGCATCCTCCAGCAGCGACACCATGATGGCGTCGTCAAAACCCCGCGCGGCCAGGTCGTGGAGCACCAGCGCGCGGGCAGTCAGTAGTACGTCCGGCTCGGTCATCGCCCTTCAGCCTGCCAGATGCCACCGACAGCCGGGCTCCACCGACCGCGATTCGGCGGGCGGTGGAGCCCGGCTTCAGGCCCGGAGCCGCGCGGTCAGCCGGGGAACGGGTCGCAGCGGGGGGCCGGGTCGAGCCGCTCGGCCAGCTTGAGCTCGCGCTCGGCGGTGGCCCGTAGGGCGGTGCTGAGCCGGCTGCGGAGCGCCCGGCTGGGGACGGTCCGGTTGCGCCGCGGCTCGCGGTCGGGCTGCTGGGGGGCATTCGGCAGTGCGGACTGGGCGAGGGACCGCGCGTTCTCCACGGCGGTGTTGCCGGCGATGAAGTAGGTCATGGTCGTGCTCCCTTCCGGTGAGCATGGTGGCGGTGAGCATGGTGGTCAGAACCGGCGGCCGGTCGGCCGTCAGCTGGTACGGGTGATGGAGCCGTGCTGCTGGTGGAGCTGTTGTCAGCCGCCGTCAGTCACGGGGTGCGGGACCACTGCTGGCGCGGACCACGAGCTCTGTCGCCAGCAGGATCTGGCGTTCGGTCGTGGCGGGGTCGAGCAGGATCCGGCCGACGGCGCGGCCCTTGTCCCTGATGGGTTGGCGGATGGTGGTGAGCCCGGATGACTCCGCCACCGGGATGTCGTCGAAGCCGACCACGGTCAGGTCCCGGCCCGGCACCAGGCCGCGGGTCTGCATGGCCTCCATCGCGCCGAGCGCCAGTACGTCGCTCAACCCGACGATCGCGGTCGGCCGGTCCTGTGAGTCGAGCACCCACTCGGCGCCTGCCCGGCCGGAGGCAATCGCGTTGTGGCCGCCTGAGATCAATCTGATCCGGGCATCCGGCATGGCGGACCGCAGCCCCCTGATCCGGAGTTCGCAGTCGGTGTAGCCGACCTCTTCGATGGTGAGCTCGACGGGCTGGATGCCGGCCGCCTGGGCGTTGTCGACGAGGACGACCAGGTCCTTGTGGCCCAACCGGGCCAGGTGCCGGCCGATCGCCGCCGCCGCGGCCTCCTCGTCGATCGCGACCCAGGACAGCTCAGGGTGGTCGCCGCGATCGGTCGAGACCATGGGGACGCCGCGGGTCTTGAGGGTGTCCAGTGCCGGGTGACTGCCCGCGACGCAGAAGATCGCGGCTGCGTCAATGGCCGCCTGCTGGACGGCGGTGGTGCCTGCCTGGGTGTCTGAGGAGCTGAGCGGCATCAGCAGCAAGCTGGTGGCGAAATCCTCGGCGACCTCGGCCAGGCCGGCCAGGAAGCCGACCGCGTACGGGTCGGAGAACGCGTAGGCGAGCTTGTCGGTGAACAAGACGCCGACCGATCCGGCCCGGCCGCTGCGCAGCGCCCGGGCGGAGGCATCGGGACCGGCGTAGCCGAGCTCCTGGGCCGCGGTCATGATCCGCTCGCGCAGGGCGGCGGACAGCTGATCGGGCTTGTTGTAGGCGTTGGAGACGGTCGACGGCGACACCCCGACGGCCTGTGCGACTGTCTTGATGGTGACTCCGGGAGGCATCTCGAAAACCCTTCTGTATCGTTCTTCTAAATCGTTCTAGAAAAACGATACAGAAGATGCTGGGGGAGTGCAAGAGCTTTGTCGGAGCGAGCGGGAGCCGACCGATGCACGATGATGGCGGGCATGAGTTCGTTGCTGGAGGTCATCGCTCTGCATCCGGCGGATGCCGAAGCGGCACAGGAGGGTGGTGCGGACCGGCTGGAGCTCTGCGCCTCCATGGACGCGGACGGGCTGTGTCCCTCGGTTTCCACGGTGAGCGCGATCCGCCGGGTCTCCGACCTGCCGTTGCGGGTGATGCTGCGATTGAGCGACTCGTTCACCACCAACGGTGCCGAGCTGAGCCGCCTGACGACCCTGGCCCAGTCGTACCTGTCGGCCGGCGCGGACGGCTTCGTCCTCGGTTTCCTCACCCCCGACAACGAGGTGGACGCCGAGTCGATCAACGCTCTGGTCAACACCTTCGGCGGCACGCCCTGGACCTTCCACCGGGCCATCGACGCGGTCCTCGAACCGCGACCGGCCTGGCGTGTACTGCGAACACTGCCCGGGCTGGACTGCGTGCTCACCGCCGGATCAGTTCGTGGTGTCGGCCACGGGTTGGACGACCTGTGCAAGCGAGCCAAGGACGACCCACAGGTCGCCGCGGTGACGATGGCAGGTGGCGGGCTCAAGTCGGAGCATGTGCCCTGGCTGTATGGCAGCGGCGTACGGAGGTTCCACATCGGGTCGGCGGCGCGGCCGGACGCTTCGTGGACCAAGGCCTACGTGAACTCGGGCTTCGTCCGATCTTGGCGCAACCTGCTCGACGCCCAAGACAACCGGAGCCAGGAGCAGGGAGCGTGATCCTGATCGATCCGCCGGTCTGGCCGGGGTGGGACCGCGTTTGGTCGCATCTGGTCAGCGACGAGTCCTACGAGGAACTGCACGCGTTCGCGCGCTTGGTCGGCATCCCGGTGCGTGGCTTCGACCGTGATCACTACGACGTGCCGTCCGATAAGTACGACGAGATGGTCGCCGCCGGCGCGATCCCGGTGGCCAGCCGGGTGCTGGTCCGCCGGTTGATCGAGTCCGGCCTCCGCCACCGCAAGAGGCATCAGGACGAGGTCGGAAAAACGTAGATCGGAAGCGATATAGATCTCTTCCGATCTACAAAATCGAAGGCTCCCGCAGGCCGGACGATACGGACCTACGGGAGCCCTCAACCGTGCTGTGCTGCTCAGCCGGCTGTTGAGCCGGACTGTTCGGTTGAACTGTTCAGTCGAGCAGTTCGGTGACGGTGCCAGCGGCAACGGTGTGACCGCCCTCGCGAACGGCGAAACCGAGGCCGACGTCCATCGCGACCGGCTTCTCCAGCGCTACCCCGAGCTCGATCGCGTCACCCGGCATCACCAGCTGGATCTCTCCGAGGTCGATGCCACCCGACACGTTCGTCGTACGGAAGTAGAACTGCGGCCGGTAGTCCGCGGCGAACGGCGTGTGCCGGCCACCCTCGGCGGTCGTCAGCGCATGCAGTTGCGCCCGGAACTTCCGGTGCGGCTGCACGCTGCCCGGCAACACGACGACCTGGCCACGCTGGACCTCGTCGCGCTTGACGCCGCGCAGCAGGACGGCCGCGTTGTCGCCCGCCTCCGCGGACTCCAGCGACTTGCCGAACGTCTCCATCCCGATCGCCACACTGGTGACAGTCGGGCCGAGGCCGACCACCTCGACGGCGTCGCCGAGGCGGAGCGAGCCGCGCTCGACCGCACCTGTGACGACCGTGCCACGCCCACTGATGGTGAGCACGTTCTCTATCGGCATCAGGAACGGCTCGCCCAGCTCGCGCGGGGGCACCGGCACGTAGCTGTCGACCGCGTCCAGCAGTTCGACGATCGAGGCCGTCCACTTCGGGTCGCCCTCGAGAGCGCGCAGTCCCGAAACGCGGACCACCGGTACCTCGTCGCCCGGGAAGCCGTACTCCGACAGGAGTTCGCGGACCTCCAGCTCGACCAGGTCGAGCAGCTCCGGGTCGTCCACGGCGTCGGCCTTGTTCAGCGCGACGACCAGGTACGGCACCCCGACACGGCGCGCGAGGAGCACGTGCTCGCGGGTCTGCGGCATGGCACCGTCCTGCGCCGAGACGACCAGGATCGCCGCATCAACCTGAGCTGCGCCGGTGATCATGTTCTTCACGTAGTCGGCGTGCCCGGGCATGTCGACGTGCGCGTAGTGCCGGGTGGCGGTCTCGTACTCGACGTGCGAGATGTTGATGGTGATGCCGCGCGCGACCTCCTCCGGCGCCCGGTCGATGCCGTCGAACGCGACGAACGTGTTGACGCCCGGGTCGCGCTCAGCGAGCACCTTGGTGATGGCCGCGGTGAGGGTTGTCTTGCCATGGTCGACGTGCCCCATGGTTCCGATGTTGAGGTGCGGCTTGGTCCGCACGAATTGGCTCTTGGCCATGATGATTTCCCTTGCTGGTTGAAGGATTCAGAGCCAGGACCTCGTGTCCGGCCCGCACCTTCGGCCAGGGGATTTCCCGGGAGAAGGGGGCCGGTTGCCGGGCCACCCTCCTCCTTGGGTCCTGCTGTGCGGGAGGAGGGTCAGCGTCGCGCGCCGGTGACCAGCACTGGGGCGGCTGAGCCCAGAGCTGATGAATCCACGGCTGACGGGTCGCACACGGCAGCGCCCGTCAGGCCCAGGCCTGACTGGTACGCAACAGAGTCCGTGCGGAACATGCTCATCACGGTAGGCAAGAACGCTGCTCCCGGCAACGGAATTCCCTCAGCTCGAAATACCGAGGACACCCACCTTCAGAGATTGAAGTCGCTTACCGCAAGGCGAACAAGCGGCTGCCGTCGCTGAAGACAGGACGACCACCGGACACGGTCACCGCGGGCTGGTCGCAGGTGACCTTGGAGGTGTCGGCTGAGACGGTCGGGCTAGGGAGCAGCGGCCTTGGCTGGATCCCGGTGGTGCCAACCATCACCGGGGAACATCTGCCATTCGCCTGTGGCATCAGCGTGACTACCCGGCCGTCCGGCAGCAGCCCGAACCCGTTGCGCGGGAATCCCGGCTGCTGCAGCTTCGGCGGTACGGGGAGCAGGTGATGCCACTGCGGAGTGCCGTCGGCCGGGCTGACAGCGGCAACGTCGTACTGCTGGGTCTTTCCGGGCTCGGTATTGCTGCGGCACGTCACCAGCACCAGCGACGTGTGGGTCGCAGCCAGTTGGGCGTCGCAGGAGGATGGGCCGAGCTGCGGACGGGGTGTGCCCGGCACAGGTCCCGACCAGGACAGCCGGCCCTCACCGACGTCGACGGACCACTGGTACAGGGTCCCCCCGGCCACGCCGCTCCAGAGCAGACCAGCGATCTCGCGTGCGTCCGGTACGGCTACCAGCTCGCCCACCCACGTCGCTGGATCCACCACGGCGCCCAGTTCGGAGCGGACGTCGAGGTTGGTCTCCCAGCGCTGATTGCCGTCCATCAGGTCGAGACTGCGTGCGACCGCGCCGCTGCCACTGCAGGCATCGACCACTACGGCCTGGTCCTCGAGCAGCAGGCCCTGGGTGACGGTGCACTGCAACCTGGTTCGCCAGTGGGTCGGGCTGCTGACGCCGTGGGCGACGACATACCTGCCCTCGGCCACCAGTAGTCGGTCCGCGTCGACTGCGAGAGCTGTTCCGTCCGTGTGCACCTCGGTGAGGACCCGGCCGCTCTCGGCGTCCAGTACGGCGTACGTGGGCAGGTCGACCCCGACCGGCGTGTCGGGTCCGCCGTACGGGAGGTGGGCCGCGATCGTCCGGCCATCGCTGGACACGATCAGGCCGCGGGCGCCGCTGGCGGCGGCGTCGTTGACATCCGCGCGGGAGTAGCGCCAGCGGACCTGGCCAGTGGTTGCGTCGGACATCACCACGCCGTCGGGCCGCAGTTCGGCCACGCCGCCGGCGGTCCCGGCTATAGCGCCACTGGCGGGGGGTACGTCACGGCTCCAGGCCAGCTCGCCGTCCAGCTGAACCGGCAGTACGCCGGGCGGCGTGGTGGCCATGGTGCTGACGGTATTGGCGTTCTGCAGCCGGGCTTCGACGAAGGGCTCACCGGCCGACACGACGACCCAGGCGAGTACGGCGGCGCAGAGCATCGTCACCCCCAGGCCGAGCGAGCGTGGTGGCGACGCAGAGTACGCCGCCGCCGAGCGCAGCCGCCGAGCCAGCCCGAGCAGCGCGCCGGCTAGTACCAGGGCGACGGAGGCAAAGATCAGGTACGGCCAGCGCTCGCTCAGGGCGGCGCCGGGCCGGGCCGTTGGCCAGCTCCACCAGCTGAGGAAGGTCGCGATCGCTCCGACCGATGCGAACAGCAGAGCCGGAATCAGGATCAACCGCGGCCGGGCCGGGCGGAACCAGGCACAGGCAAGCGCGGCCGCCGCTGCGGTGCCGGCTATCGGCGTCCAGACGGGGAACCCGGTCGCTTCGTCCGGCTTGGCCGGCCACTGCGATGCTGCACCCAAGGCCCGGCCGAACAGGACGGAGGCGGCGATGACGACGCCGAGTGCTGCGCCGAAGTAGATCAATGGGATCAGCCCAGCGATCGGGCGGGCGGCCTTCGGAGCCCAGGCGGCCAACTCCCGCTCCACGTTCTCCCGGGCGGCCTGCTCCCACTCCTCGTGCCCCTGGCTGGTGGCGTACAGCGAGGTCTCCGCCAGGCGCTGTAGGAACGTCGTCCGGCCGCGGGCGAAGTCCCGGTCCGCGACGTGCTCGTACTCCTGCCGGATGCCGACGGCGTACTCGTCGTATCGGTCGGCGGCCATGCTCAGGATGCGCAGGTCGGCGTCGCACAGCACGGCGCCGTTGGCATCGGTCGGGTCGCAGTCGTGCGTTGCGGTGAGCCGGATCAGCCGGACGATCTCGGCCACCTTGGCCGCGTCGACTCCGTACGCCGACAGCTCGAGCTCGGCCAGCTGGGCCGAGACCTCCTCGTTCTCGCCGGCCTCTGCCTGCGGGTCGTAGATCGCGTCATGGAACCAGGCGGCCAGCCGGACCGCGTTCGGGTCATCGGCCAGGTCGGCCAGCTCGTCGATGGTGTCGAGCATCTCGGTCAGGTGGCGCTGGTCGTGGTAGTGCCGGTGTTGCTCCGCGTAACGCGCCAGCAGATCCTCGCCTAGCGGTTGCGCGCGCGGCAGCAGGCGATTCCACCGGTCACGCAGCTCCATGGTCGTGAGTCTTGCATCCGGCACGAGCCCGGGCCGACCGATCAGGGGCTCCCGGTTAGGGTCGTGGCCAAAGCGATATCGGCTCGTCATAAGGAGGTCACCATGCGATTCGGCCTGGTTGGAACCGGCCCATGGGCCCAAGCTACCCATGGACCAGGTTTGCGCGCCGCGGCCGGGGTCGAACTGGTCGGGGTCTGGGGCCGGGATGCGGTCAAGGCGGCGAAGCTCGCGGGTGATCTCGGCGTCACCCCGTATGACGACTACGCCGAGTTACTGGAGGCGGTCGATGCGGTGGCTTTCGCGGTCCCGCCGAAGATTCAGGCGACGATGGCCCTGGAGGCCGCTGCTGTCGGCAAGCATCTATTGCTGGACAAGCCGGTCGCGAACTCCCTCGACGACGCCCGGGCCCTCGCGGATGAGGCAGCGGCGGAGGGAATCGCGTCCGTGGTGTTCTTCACCAGCCGGTTCGCGCCCGAGACCAGGGCCTTCTTCGAGGGGATCCAGGCTACCGGCGGCTGGAAGGGCGGCTGGGCGCGGATGCTGGCCTCCCTCGATGCGCCGGGCAACCCGAACGTCGAGTCGCCGTGGCGCCGGGAGGCGCATGGCGCGCTGTGGGACGTCGGGCCGCACGCCTTGTCGAACCTGAGCGCACTGCTCGGGCCGATCGCCGAACTCAGGGCAGTCGGCGGTGAGGGTGACCTTGTGCACCTGGTGATCACCCACGAGTCCGGGGCCACCAGTACCGCCAGCGTGTCGCTGTTCGCGCCGCCGGCCGGCAGCAACTTCGAGACCGGTGTCTGGGGAGAGAGCGGCACGGCGCTGCTGCCAAGAGGCGAGACACCCGCGGTGGAGTCGTTCCAGCTGGCCGCGACCGAGCTGGTCGCGGCGGCCGAGTCGGGGGAGTCCCACCCGGTCGACGTCACGTTCGGTACTCGCGTTGTCGAGCTGCTGGCCGATGCTCAGCGTCAGCTCATCGGCTAGCCCGGGTTCGCCCATGGCATGGTCTCGCGCCAGCCATGTGATGGGGTGGGCAGATGAAGATCGAGGAGATCGACCTGGTGTCCCTGCCGGCCGCGGACGACTGGCCGGCATTGGTTGCGGTGGTCCGGACCGAGGACGGCTTGACCGGGATCGGCGAGGTCGGAATGCGCGGTCGGGAGCGAGCCGCGGCAGGCTTGATCGAGGACCTGCGGCCGTTGCTGCTGGGCGTCGACGCGACCCGGATCGAGCACATCTGGCAGCTCGGATTTCGCTCGGTGTTCTTCCCCTCCGACCGGCATCACGCTTCGGTGCTGGCCGGGATCGACATTGCCTTGTGGGATCTGCGCGGCCAGGTGCTCGGCGTACCGGTGCATGCGTTGCTGGGTGGACGGACCAGGGACTACGTACCTGCCTATGCGCACCTTCGGGGCGGCTCGATGGACGACGTGCTCAACCATGCGGCCGAGTTGGCCGACCAGGGGTGGCGACATCTGCGGCTCACGGCCTGGGATCCGGCTGAGCCCGAGTACGACGCTCGCCGGGCTGTTCGGTGGACCGTTGAACTGATGCGCGAGTTGCGGGCCGGACTGGGGGATGAGGTCGAGTTGCTGGTCGACGCGCACACCCGGCTGGATCTTGCCGAGGCCGTCCAGCTGTGCCGAGAGCTGGAGCCGATCCGGCCGTTCTTCGTGGAGGATCCCCTGCGCAGCGAACACTTGTCGGCGTACAAGTCGTTGCGCGGACGGGTGGGAGTTCCGCTGGCGGCGGGGGAGCAACTGTGCACGAAGTGGGAGTTCAGGCAGTTGGTCGAGGACGAGTTGATCGACCATGCGCGGATCGACCTCGGGCACACGGGCATCACCGAAGGCCGTAAGATCGCCGCGCTCTGCGAGACGCACCATGTCCAGTTGGCGCTGCACAACTCGATCGGGGCGCTGTGTACTGCGGCCTCGACGCACTTCAACACGGCCATGCCGAACGTGAGTGTGCAGGAGCAGGCGCACCGCGCCACGCCACCGCTCGGCGCCTTCACGTCCACGATCGTGGCCGAGCCCGGTCGCCTCACCGCGTCCGATGCGCCGGGCCTCGGCATCACCGCCGACCTGGCGCAGGCGTCACCACCGGCCACAGCAACCATCCCCCGCCTACACCGCCCCGACGCCTCCCTCACCAACTGGTAACTCGCACCAGACCCCTCCCCGACCTGATCGGCCAGCGCCAGCCGCGCCGATCCGCGCATCACGCGCGCCGATCGGCGGAACCGGATTCCCGGATGCTCCGGCTGCCGTGGGAAGACGCTCTAGTTTTCGTATAGCGGAATCGATATCTCATATCGATTCCGCTATACGTTTTCCTCGCTTTGTCCCCGGCCGACGGTGCTGCGGCCGCATTGACCCGGTCCAGTGCACCTCTGGGCCGTCTCATCGAAGGTCGATCGCGTCTCTCCGAACATTGCGAGAACCCACGTCTGACGCTCGCACGGCAGCGGACGAAACTCGCTTGCACCAGTGCTGGCGCCATGGCACGGTAACGGCCCGGTAACGCTTCCAGAAAGGCGGATCAGGACACTCTGCGTCCCTGCTCGCACAGCGCGGTCACGCCTAGTTCGGCTGCCTCCACGGCTGCGGCGAGACGGTCCGCGAGCATCGGCTTCACCTTCGTGCGGGCATCGGCGAGAGTCACGAAGACGGCCGAGAGGATCTCAGCGTCGGGGAAGACCAGCCCGACGAGGTCGCGCTCCTGCAGGACCCCGCCGTCGAAGACGAACATCACACCCTCAGGGCGAGAACCCTGCGGGCGCAGGTAGTCCACAACGAGTAGCCGGCCGAGCGGGCGGTCCCACCCCAGCTCCTCGGATAACTCGCGAGTCGCGGCGGCCCACGGTGACTCGTCTGCCTCGACCACCCCGCCGGGGATCTCCCAGTTCGGTTTGTACGACGGCTCGACCAGCAGCACGCGCCCACGGGAATCCCGGAACAGGATCCCGGCTGCCATCCGTTTGCGACTCAACCTGGCCATGTATTGCTCGACCGGAACAACCTGGTCGGTTGGTGGTGTCGAACTCAAGGCGTCCACCCGTTGACCTTATCGTCCGGCGGGACGAGATTGCCCGGCGCCGGGAAGACCCCCGGCGCCGGCCGTTGCTCAACTGCTGAACGTCAGCTCCAAGAGCGCCGCGGGCATGTCTTCGGTGTGCAGGATGGCGAGTGAGGTGACTGCCCGGGTAAGGCAGACGTAGAGGCGGCGGAGGCCGGTGCGCTCGTCGGCCTCGCCGGCAACGATGTCCGCCGGCTCCACCAGTACCACGTGGTCGAACTCGAGACCCTTCGCCAACCCGGCCGGTACGACGTCGATGTGGGCATCGACGTCGTCCTCGTCACCAAGTACAGCGAAACTCAAACCCTTGTCCTGCAAGGCTTTCCGGGCCTGCGGAACGAGCGCGTCCGGCACGATCAGACCGATCGAGCCGGGCCGTTCGAGCACGGCGCCGACTGTGTCGACAGCAGCGACCAGGCTGTCCGGCACCCGGTCGATGGTCAGCTCGCCCCGGGCCCGTCGTACGGCGGTGGGCGGGGTGAGGTGCGGGGCGATCGTCGGCAGCAGCCGCGCGGCGTACTCGATCACCTGGCCGGGCACCCGGAACCCCGCGGTCAGTTCTTCGGTATGTGCGCCACTTTTGCCGAGGTGTCCGAGCGCCTCGTCCCACGATGGCGTCGCCCACGGGGTGGTGCCCTGCGCGATGTCGCCGAGCACCGTCATCGAGCCGGTCGAGCAGCGTCGCCCGACCGCCCGGAGCTGCATCGCGGAGAGGTCCTGCGCTTCGTCCAGTACGACGTGGCCGAGGCTAGGGGTCCGGTCCACCAGGTCTGCGACCTCGTCGATCAGGGTGGCGTCGGCGACGGACCACTTCGCGGCTCCGGCCGAACGCGGGGCCTTCTCCCAGGTCAGCAGTGCCTGCTCCTCGGCGGTGAGGATGCCCTCGGCGTGTTCGGCGAGCAACTCGGGATCGCCGAGCAGCCGGAATACCTGCTTGGCCGGGTCCACCGCCGGCCACAGCTCGTCGGCGTACTGCTTGACGGGCCGGCTCCGTGCCACGGAGTTCTGTACGCGGTCGTCCGGCGAATCGCCCGCCGCCTCCATCCTCAGCAGCACGGCGTGCGCCAGCCGTTGCGGCAGCATCGCCCGGCCGGCGCCGTATCGGATACCGCGGGTGCGTAGCTCGGTGACCAGTTCCTCCGCCTCGTACGCCGGAACGCGCCACCGGTGCGAGCCTCGGGCGACCATCAGTGCTTCCTTCGGCAGCTGGACCTGCGACCAGACGGCCCGGCGCAGTACCTCGGCCATCCGCGCGTCACCCTTCAGTACGTCGACGGCGGCGGGTCCGGGTCCGGCGATCTTCACCCGTGCGACAAGTTCCTCGACTGTGGTCTGCTTGGCCTCGATCTCACCGAGAGCCGGCAGGACGTCACCGATGTAGCGCAGGAAGCTCGCGTTCGGCCCGACCACCAGGACGCCGGCCCGGCTGAGCTGGTCCCGGTACGCGTAGAGCAGGTACGCCGCGCGATGCAGCCCGACCGCCGTCTTCCCAGTGCCGGGTGCACCCTGGACGCAGATCGTGTCCCCCACCCCGGCGCGGACGATGACGTCCTGCTCGGGCTGGATCGTGGCCACGATGTCGCGCATCGGGCCGGAGCGAGGTCGCTCGATCTCCGCATCGAGGATGTCGCTGTGTTCCTCGGCCGGCGCCGAGGCGGTCAGGTCCTCGTCCTCGAACGCGGTCATCTCGCCGTGGGTGAAGCCGAACCGGCGCCGCATGCCGACGCCCATCGGCTCGGTCCGGCTGGCCCGGTAGAACGGCACCGAGATGTCTGCTCGCCAGTCCACCACCAGCGGCTCGCCGGCCTCGTCGTTCACATGCCGGCGACCGATGTGGAACGTCTCGTCGGTCGGCTCCAGGTAGTCCAGCCGGCCGAAGAACAGCGGCACCTCCGGGTCGTCCTCGAGTTCCTTCATCCGCCGCCAGATCGCGGCCTTCAGGAATTCGGTGTTGACCGGGTCGGCGCTGGCGATCTCCAGCGAGCCGGTCTTCGCGCGCATCACCGCCAGCGCGGCCCGCGACGTACTGAGGTAATTCGTCTCGGCTTGCAGGGTGGTATCGGGAATGGGGTCATCTGGGGGCATGGCAAGACCTCCGCACTGCGGCCGACGTTCAGGGGAGCCCGGCCACGTTACTTGAGGACGCGGCGGGGCGAAACTGAATTACGCACAGTAGGCCGGTCGTCACGGAGGCCGGGCCGCAGAAGCACGGGCAAACTGACGGCCAGGACGATCAGTACGACGGTGCCGTCCAGCCAGTAGTGGTTCGCTGTCACCACCACCACGCCGAACGTGATGATCGGGTGCAGCAGCCACAACCACCGCCACTTGCTGCGGGTGATCAGGATCATCGACAGCGCGATCAGTGCCGCCCAGCCGACGTGGAGGCTAGGCATGGCGGCGAACTGGTTCGCGACCCCGCCGGAGTTCTGCGGTCCGTAGACCGAGTGGCCGAATTCGAGCCCGGTGTCGACGAATCCCAGTTGCGGCAGCATCCGCGGCGGCGCGAGCGGGAACATGATGTGGCCGGCAAGTGCCGGCCCGCGCTGTAGACCCCGAACAACGTTGCCAGCAGTACCGCCTCGCGAAGCACCCGCCATCGGGCCGGCGCTGGTCCCGCCGCCGGTCGCCCCCGTTCCCCAGTAAGTTCGACCTGCTCCAGCGCCTGTGTCCCCATACGCCTCGACGGTACCGGCCAAAGTGTGGGGAACGGCCCAGGCTTGACCCTGATGTTGCCCTGGGCAACCCCCTAGCGTGACCAGCCTTGCCCAGGGCACCGATCACGATCTCTGAAGTGCTCGGCGAGCGGCTGCGAGGCGCTTGACCACTGAGAAGACGACGGCCCCCGCGACTAGCCAAGGGGCGCCTACGATGATCGGATCGAGCGCCTGATGCGTCAGGTCGGCGCGCTTCTGACCGCGCCGCGAGGCGATTCCGTGGTTCGTCAACTCGCTGCGGATGCCGGTCTCGGCAAGCGGGTTGTCCGGGTGCAGCGTCGCGAACGACCGGAGCGTGTTCTCCAGGGTGTCCACCCGGTCGGCGGCCATCAGCAGCAGCCAATGGGCCACGCGGCCCTCGCTGTACTTGCCGTAGGAGTACTTGCGCAGCATCCCGGAGATCCCTCTGGGTGGGCACGACGTGCCGAACACCGGGGTGAGGAACTGGTGCTCGATCGACCTCTCCCGCGGCCAGATCTCGGGTTGGCGTTCCGGGAACTCCCAGTGCGCGCCGTTCAGGTTCGGGTCGAACTGTTCCTGCGGTACCGAGGGCCGGTTCGCGGGGTCCAGATCGACACCCCAGCCGGGGATGCGCTCTCGGAGCTCGTCCGGGGACTCGGCCAGCTTCGGCTTGTCCGGTGTGTACGCCATGATCGTGCTCCTTCCGGTTCAGGCGGCGTTCGGGACGACGAGTGTCTTGATACAGCCGTCGAGCTTGGCCGAGAAGATGTGGTACCCCTCGGCGATGTGCTCGAGCGGGATGCGGTGAGTGACGATGTTGCTGGGCTTGAGATAGCCGTTCCGGACGTGCTCGAACAGCCGCGGCCACTGCCGCTTCACCGGGCACTGGTTCATCCTCAGGGTGAGCCCTTTGTTCATCGCGTCGCCGAACTTGATCGCGCTGAACATCGGGCCGTAGGCGCCCATCACCGAGATGGTGCCGCCCTTGCGGACCGAGTCGATCGCCCAGTTGAGTGCCACCGGGGAGCCGCCCTGCAGTTTCAGCTTGGTCGCGGTGACGTGCTGGAGCAGGTTGCCGTCGGCTTCCGCGCCCACTGCGTCGATGGCGACGTCCGCGCCCAGGTAATCGGTGGTCTTCTTCAGGTGTACGACGATGTCGTCGTACTCGGTGAAGTTGCGGGTCTCGGCCTGGGCGAACGTGCGCGCCTTCTCCAGCCGGTAGTCCAGGTGGTCGATCACGATGACCCGTCCGGCCCCCATCAGCCAGGCCGACTTCGCGGCGAACAGGCCGACCGGCCCGGCCCCGAACACGACCACCGTGTCGCCCTCCACGATGTCACCGAGCTGTGCACCGAAGTATCCGGTGGCGAGCGCATCCGTCAGCAGTACGGCGTCGTCCACGTCCATCCAGGCGGGGATGATGCTGGGACCGACGTCCGCGAATGGCACCCGGACGTACTCGGCCTGACCGCCGTCGTAGCCGCCGCAGGTGTGCGAGTAGCCGTAGATGCCGCCCACGGCCGTGGCGTTGGGATTCACATTGTGACAGTTGGAGTACAGCCCCCGGGCGCAGTAGAAGCACGTTCCGCAGAAGACGTTGAACGGCACCATCACCCGGTCGCCGCGACTGAGGTTCTGGACCGACGGCCCGACCTGCTCGACCACGCCGACGAACTCGTGCCCGAACGTCATGCCGACCCGGGTGTCCGGCATCATCCCGTGGTAAAGGTGCAGGTCCGATCCACAGATCGCCGCCCGCGTCACCCGGACGATCGCGTCGTTGGGGTGCTCAATGGCCGGCATGTCTTTGTCTTCTACCCGGATCCGGTAGGGACCGCGGTACACCATTGCTCTCATCTGCGCCTCCTTGGGGAAGTCGTGCCCGGTGCGGTCGAAGACCGTCATGGCACGTCGAGGTACCCCCCGTCCGCCGCCAGGATTCCTCCTTACCGGCATAAGTCCGGTTTCCGGACCCGACCTTGGCGCTACCTGCTGGTCAGCCTTTGACAGCGCCGGTCAGGACGCCCTTGGCGAAGTGCCGCTGCAGGAACGGGTACACGATCAGGATCGGCACGATCGAGATCACCAGGATGGCCATCTGGATCGCGGCTTGCGGCGGCAGTAGTTCGGTACCGAGTTCGGCGCTGCCCAGTTGGGTGTCGTTGATGACGTACGTCCGCAGTACCAGTTGGAGCGGCCAGAGCTTGCTGTCATTCAGGTAGAGCAGCGCGCCGAAGAACGCGTTCCAGTACCCGACCGCATAAAACAGCCCGATCACGGACAGCACCGCCTTGGACAGCGGCAGCACGATGTAGCTGAACGTCTTCAGTTCACCGGCCCCATCGATCCGGGCGCTCTCGGTGATCTCGTTCGGCAGGCTCGAGAAGAACGCTCGCAGCACGATCACGTTGAACGCGCTGACCATGGTCGGCACGATCAGTGCCCAGAGGCTGTCGAGCAGCCCAGCCCCCTTCACCACCAGGTACATCGGGATGATGCCGGGTGAGAACAGCATGCTGAACAGCACGATCAGCAGGATCGGCCGTCCGGCCGAGAATCCCGGTCTAGCCAGGGCATACGCGAGCAGGCACGACACCGTAAGGCTGAGCAGCGTGCCGACGATGGTGACGAACATGCTGATGAACAGTGCCTGGGTGACCACACCACCCGCGAACAGCGAGCGGTAGGCGTCGAAGTTCACCGAATCGGGCAACAGGACCAGGCCGCCCGACTTGTTGATCTGCTGGTTCGGCGCGACGCTGGTCGAGATCACTCCGACGAACGGCACGATCACGGCCGCGCAGAACACCAGCAAGACGAGGCCTTTGAAGGCTCGCATCGGCCAGGCCGGCATCTGTATGCCGTTCACGATCCGGCGGGTCATCGGCTGTACACCCCTTGCTCCCCGAAGAGATGCGCCACTTTGTTGGCCGTCAGTACCAGGACGACGCCGACGAGGCCCTTCACCAGGCCGACCGCGGCAGCGACTCCCCAGGCGCCGCCGATCACACCGTTGTTGTAGACGTAGGTGTCCAGCACCTCGCTGACGTCTCTGCCTACAGCTGCCTGCTGCAGGATGATCTGCTCGAACCCGACCGTGAGCGAATCACCCAGCCGCAGGATGAACAGCAAGATGATGATGCCGCGCAGCCCGGGCAGCGTCACGTGCCACAGTTGTCGCATCCGGCTCGCGCCGTCCACGCTGGCTGCCTCAAAGAGCTGCGAGTCGATCTGGGAAAGCGCCGCCAGGAACAAGATGGTGGCCCAGCCGGTGTCCTTCCAGATCACCTGCGTGGTCAGCAGGACGCGGAAGAGCTCGGAGTTCCCGATGATGTCGAGCGTCGCGAGGTTGTGCGAGCGCAGATAGTTGTTCAGCAACCCGCTGCCGCCCAGCATCTGCTGGAACAACGCCACGACGATCACCCAGGACATGAAATGCGGCAGGTACAGGATGCTCTGGGCGATCCGCTTGATCCGCTCCGAGAACAACGAGTTCAGCAGCAGGGCCAGCAGGATCGGCGCCGGGAACACGAAGATGGACTGGAGGATGGTCAGGATCAGCGTGTTCTGTAACGCCCGGAGGAACGCCGGGTCGCCGGTGAAGATCACCGAGAAGTTCTGCAGCCCGGCCCAGTCACTGCCGGCGATACCCAGGAACGGCTGGTAGTCCTTGAAGGCGATCACGTTGCCCAGCAGCGGCAGGTAGTGGAAGACCACGATCAGCGCTGTCCCGGGCAACGCGAACAGCAGCAGCACTCGGTCTCGGATCAGCCGTTGCCCGAGCTGCTGCTTGCGCGCCGCCAGCGTCAAGGCACGTCGCTGACGGGACACTAACGACCTGCCGCGGCGGCGGAGGCCTGCGCGAGCTCGGTCCTGATCTTCTCGCCGCCTGCCGACAGCCAGGTCTTCACCGCCGGCGCCCAGTCCGACACCGGCTTCTTGCCCTGCATGATCTGGTTCTCCAGATCGGTCAGTACGCCGTTGATCCGGGTGCCGTCCTTGGACAGCGTGTCGGAGTAGAGCCCGTACGACGCGTCGAAGACAAGCCTGGGCGCGATCTTCTCCTGGATCTGGTGCTGGTTCTGCGGCACGGTCGGCTTGCCGGCCCAGTACAGCGACGTGGCGGAGTCGCAGATGTACTGCAGGCCGATCCCGGTCTCGACCACACCGACCTTGGTGGGTACCGGGTCGGTTCCCTGCAGGGTGTAGTGGCGGCCTTCGAGCCCGTACTTGCGGAACAGGTACTCCTCGGTGCCGAACGGCGCCGCCATCCAGTTGGCTAGCTTCAGCAGAGTCTCGACCGAGTGCTTGCTGTTCTTGTTGAACGCGGTGACGTTGTTCAGCGCCAATCCCATCCAGGGCTTGCCTTCGCCGCCGTCGAAGCCCGGTACGTCGAGCATGTTCACCGAGAACGCGTCACCCGCGGTGTTGTCGGAGTAGTACTGGTTCCAGGCGATGAAGCTGTCCAGATCGAAGGCGGCAACGCCACCGTTGAACCATTGTTTGCGAGCGCTCGCCTTGGCGCTGAACGTGTCCGGGTTGACCACGCCGGCCGCGAACATCTTGCGAGCCGCATCCAGGGCCTCGGCGTTGGCCTCGTCCTCGAACATCGAGGTGAATTTGCCGCCCTCTTCCTTCCACGCGTTCGGCAGGCCGAGCATCTGGCGGATGTAGCTGAGCGGCACCCGGGTCCAGGCCCAGCGGTTCTCCTTCGGCGCAGTCATCTCCTTGCACAGGTCGAGGAACTCCTGGAAGCTCTTGGGTGCCGGGTTGTTGATGCCCTTGGCCGCCAGCAGATCGGCCCGGTAGAGCGGCAGCGAGACCCGGGACATACCGCGGGGCACCGGGACGCCGTAGATGCCTCCGTTGTAGACGCAGCCCTTCCAGTACTGGGTAGGGATGTTCGCCAGGAATGGGTATTTCTTCACCGCGTCACCGGACAATTGCTCGGTCAGGTCCAGGCATTTCGCCTTCAGCAGGCCGGGGACCTGCACCGTGCTCGGCGGGATGTTGATCACGTCCGGCAGGTCGCCGCCGGCCACCCGGGTGGCGAACTTGTCGTTGTACTCGTCGTTCGACGCCATGCTGATCTGCAGTTCCGAGCCGAGCCGCTCGTTCACCGCCTGCCAGAACGCGTTCTTGTCCGCCGCCGGCGGGATGGCGCCGGGGATGTTGGTCATGAAGGTGATCGGCTGCCCGTCCCCGGGCTTCTCGATGATCGCCTTGATCGGACTGGCCGGGTACTTCAGGAAGCCGTCCAGCACCCGGTCGGTGCCTGGCAGGTCTGGCGTCACGCCGGTGTACTTCTGGTACGTCGGGAGTTTGACAGCCAGGTTGGCCGCGGCGGCATTCTTCTTGTCCGCCGCACAGCTGGTCAGTAGCGGCGTGCCGGTGACCGCGACGGCGGCCGCGGCCAGGCCGCCGCCGAGGAATGATCTTCTGCTGAGGTGCTGCATGGGGGCCTCGCTTCCAAGGGCGGCGTCAGCCCCTCGACCCGAAGGGAGGAACTGATTGAGAACAACGGGCACACCATGACATAGTACGTCCTATGTCTTCAAGTGTCGGTGAGCCCGAAGTCGTCTTCGACCCGGCCGGCAGCGGGTATCACACGTTTCGGATCCCCTCGATCATCGGGCGCGGCTCGCTGCTGCTCGCCTTCTGCGAAGGCCGGCTCAACTCCGCCGCCGACGCCGGCGAGATCGACGTGGTGTTGCGACGCTCGCTCGACGCCGGCCGGACCTGGCTCCCTCTGCAGGTGGTCTCCACCGCGGCCGGCAAGACCTGCGGCAACCCGGTGCCGATGATCGATCCGGCCGCCGGCGACATCGTCTTGATCACCGTCCAGAACGGCGCCGACGCGACCGAGATCTCGGTCGCCCGCGGCTCGGATCCGAAGGACGGCCGCCGGGTCTTCGTGCAGCGCAGTACGGACGACGGCGTCGGCTGGAGCGACCCGGAGGAGATCACCGCGCAGGTCAAGCCCGACGACTGGGGCTGGTACGCCACCGGCCCCTGCCACGGCATCGTGCTGGAACACGGCCCGTACGCCGGCCGGCTGGTGGTGCCCGCGAACCACTCGTACATCCCGGCCGATTTCGACAACCACGACCCAGCCGAGGCGGTCCGGCTCAACGGCGGGCACTGCATCTACAGCGACGACGGCGGCCGGACCTGGAGCCGCGGCTTCGTCGACCGCAACGACGGCGCCGAGATCAACGCGAACGAGACCACCGTGACCGAACTCGCCGACGGCCGGCTCTACTTCAACGCCCGCAACCACCTGGGCACCGGCCCGGCCCGGGTGCACGCCTACTCCTCCGACGGCGGCGAGACCCTGGATGCGCCGTACGCCGGGATCGACGAGATCACCGCTCCTGGGATCCAAGGCAGCGTGCTCCGGGTGGCGGGGGATCAATTGCTGTTGTCAACCCCGGTGCACCCCGAGTTGCGCCGGGAATTGACCGTTTTCGTCAGCGACGATGCGGGGCAGGCCTGGCGACCCGGCGTCGTCGTGCACAAGGGGATGGCCGGCTATTCCGACCTGGTGCCGTTGCCCGACGGTCAGGTCGGCGTGTTCTACGAGGCGGGCGAGACGTCCTCTTTCGCGACTCTCCGCTTCACCAGCCTCGACCCAGCCACCCTCTGACCGCGCCCTCTGATCGTCGGGAGACCTCGTGTCCACCTCTGCCCAGCCGTCTAGTCAGACAACCGCCACCATCCCCGGCCTCAGTGGTGTGGTGCCGCCGCTCGTCACGCCTCTGACACCCGAGTACGACGTCGACACCGCCTCGCTGGCCCGACTGGTCGGCTATCAGCTGTCCGCGGGAGTGCGCGGCGTCTTCGTACTGGGGACCTCAGGTGAGGGGACCTTCCTGACCGATGACCAGCGCCGGTCGGTGCTGGAGACCGTGGTGGCGGAAGTGTCCGGGCAGGTCCCGGTGCTGGCCGGTGCGATCGACACCTCCACCGCGCGGGCGGGTGAACACGTCGCCGCGGCCCTCAAGGTCGGCGTGGACGCGGTAGTGGCCACTGCGCCTTTCTACGCCGCGACCCATCCGGCCGAGATCGAGCGTCACTTCACCCGGCTGGCGACGGTGGCGGGCGAGGCCCCGCTGTATGCGTACGACATCCCGTCGCGAGTCAGCGGGACCAAGCTGCCGGCGGGACTGCTGATCGAGCTCGGTCAGCGGCGAGTACTGGCCGGGGTGAAGGATTCCAGCGGCCAGGAGACCAGCCTGCGCCGGCTGGTGCTGGACCGCGCCACCGCCGGCGTACCGGGGGTTCGCGATCATGACCGGCTCGGAGGTCACCGTCGACTCGGCGCTGAGCTTCGGGGTCGACGGTGTGGTGCCGGGCCTTGGCAACGTAGATCCGGCGGGCTATGTCCGGATCTTCGACGCGGTCGCTGCCGGGGACCGGGATGCCGCCCGGCAGGAACAGGACCGGCTCTTCCGCCTGTTCGAGATCGTCGAAGCCGCCGACCGGAGCCGGATGGGTGCCAGTTCGGCTGCATTGGGTGCCTTCAAGGCCGCGCTGTTCCTGCTCGGAGTGATCGCCTGCCCACTGACGGCGTACCCCTCGATCCCGCTGGACGACGACGAGATCGCCCGGGTGCGCGCGATGCTGGAACGCGCCGGTCTGCTCTGATCTCGCATCCGCCAGCCGCCCGTCCGTAGAGTGAGCGCCTAGGGAAGGGGGCGACATGTCAGCCGGTATACCGAACCGTGCCCGTGGCGCCGCGGGGAACCAGACCTTCATCCGGGACCAGATGAAGTCGTACATCCTGGAGCGTGGGCTGAAAGCGGGAGATCCGCTGCCCAACGAGCAGGAGTTGATGGTCCAACTCGGCGTCGGGCGGCACCCGTTGCGGGAGGCGATGAAGGCGCTGCAGGCGGTCGGCATCATCGAGATCCGGCACGGCTACGGGACGTACGTCGGTGAGGTCACGCTGCAGTCGCTGGAGGACGGGCTCGCCTTCCGGATGTCCCAGTCGATGGCCGGCGATCTGCGGGACGTCCAGAACGTGCTGGAGGTACGGCAGGCGCTCGAGGTCGGGCTGGCCGACGAGGTGGTGGCCCACTTCAGCGAGCACGGAATCACGGATCTCGATCCGATCGTGGCGCGGATGGAGGCCAAGGCCGCCGCGGGGGAGTACTTCCCGGACGAGGACTGGGCCTTTCACCAGGCGCTGTACGAACCGCTCGGGAACGCGCTGATCATCGATCTGCTGAGCGTGTTCTGGCGGACCTTCGCCCAGGTGGATGCCCGGTTGCCCGGCGCCCGCTACACGCCGGCGGACGCGGCCGTCTGGCACCGCGACCTGCTGGAGGCATTGAAGGCCGGCCAGCCGGAGGGTTTCGCCAAGTCGATGAAGGACCACTTCGTCGGCATCCACACCCGGCTCGGCGACTGAACTGCTGCTCGGCGGCTGAACTGGGAGTCTGGGTGCGGGTCAGGCGAAGAGGTTCTCGGCGTCGACGATGGTGTACGCGTAGCCCTGCTCGGCCAGGAAGCGCTGACGGTGGGCGGCGAACTCGGCGTCGACGGTGTCGCGCGCGACGATCGAGTAGAACCGCGCGGTCCGGCCGTCACCCTTCGGGCGGAGCACCCGGCCGAGGCGCTGGGCCTCCTCCTGCCGGGAGCCGAACGTGCCCGACACCTGGATGGCGACCGAGGCCTCCGGTAGGTCGATGGAGAAGTTCGCCACCTTGCTGACTACCAGCCGGTTGATCTCGCCGGTGCGGAACGCCTGGAACAGTCGCTGCCGCTCCTTCACGGTTGTCTCGCCCTTGATCACCGGGCAGTCGAGCCGTTCACCGAGCTCGTCCAGTTGGTCGATGTACTGCCCGATCACCAGCAGCGGTTCACCTGCGTGGTGGTCGGCGATCCGTCGTACCAGCCTTGATTTGGCCGGGGTCGAGGCGGCCAACCGGTAGCGGTCCTCCGGCTCGGCCGTCGCGTAGACGAAGCGCTCGGTCTGCTCGAGATCCACCCGGACCTCGATGCAGTCGGCCGGTGCGATCCAGCCCTGGGCCTCGATGTCCTTCCACGGCGCGTCGTACCGCTTGGGGCCGATCAGGGAGAACACGTCGCCCTCGCGGCCGTCTTCCCGGACCAGCGTCGCGGTCAGGCCGATCCGCCGCCTGGTCTGCAGATCCGCCGTCATCCGGAAGATCGGGGCCGGCAACAGGTGCACCTCGTCGTACACGATCAGGCCCCAGTCGCGGGCATCGAGCAGCTCGAGGTGCGTGTAGACACCCTTCCGCCGCGTCGTCATCACCTGGTACGTCGCGATGGTGACCGGGCGGATCTCCTTGCGAGCGCCGGAGTACTCGCCGATCTCCTCCTCTGTCAGGGTGGTCCGCTTGAGCAGCTCGTCCTTCCACTGCCGCGCCGAGACCGTGTTCGTGACCAGGATCAGGGTGGTTGCCGAGGCCTGGGCCATCGCGGCCGCACCGACGATCGTCTTGCCCGCGCCGCAGGGGAGGACGACCACACCGGAGCCACCGTGCCAGAACGCGTCCGTGGCCTGCTGCTGGTAGGGCCGCAGCTGCCAGCCATCGGTGACCAGGGCGATCTTGTGTGCCTCACCGTCGACGTAGCCGGCCAGGTCCTCTGCCGGCCAGCCCAGCTTCAGCAGGGTCTGCTTCAGATGGCCGCGCTCGGAGGGATGCACGATCACGGTGTCGTCGTCGATCCGTGCCCCGACCAGCGGCTTGACCTTGCCGCTGCGCAGAATCTCCTCCAGCACCGGCCGGTCGGTCGTGATCAGGATCAGGCCGTGCTGCGGGTGCTTCTCCAGCCGGAGCCGGCCGTAGCGGTCCAGGGTCTCGGCGATGTCCACCAGCAGCGAGTGCGGGACCGGATAGCGGCTGTAACGCAGCAGGACGTCGATGACCTGCTCGGCGTCGTGGCCGGCGGCGCGGGCGTTCCACAAACCGAGCGGCGTCAGCCTGTATGTGTGCACGTGCTCCGGGGCCCGCTCCAGCTCCGCGAACGGCGCGATCGCCTTACGGCAGTCTGTCGCGTCCGGGTGGGCGGTCTCCAGCAGCAGTGTCTTGTCGGACTGGACGATCAACGGTCCGTCGGTCACTGCGGATCTCCTGTCAGCGGGCTGGTCGGGCGGTGTCGGCTCGAGGGTCGGCTTCTAGGGCGTCGCCTCGAGGGGCACCCGACCCTCCATTGTGCCTCGTCCGTCCAAGCCGGTCCCGGCTCGAACGGATCAGGCCAGTCTTCGACCAGCTCAGGTCACTCGTCGACCGGGCGGGCGGCCGCGATCCGGTGCAGCGCGTAGGTGCGCGGCTGGTCGGCCTCCGCGTCGTACGCGGTGAGCCAGCCATCGGCCACCCGTACCGGTTCGACGATCCGCTCGGAGGCGATGCCGTTGTGGTCCACGTACGAGATCCAGGTTCGCAGGTTGGACTCGGCCGCGTTGCCGAGGATGCTGATCGTCTCCGCGGGCGCGCTGCTCTCGCCAGCGGTGTGCTCGGCGGGACGCTCGGCAGCGACCCGATCACCCGCGCGGACCCGTTCGATCACGGCCTTGACCTGCTCCTCGGTCAACTCGAGCGCGCTGTCGACAAAGTCGCGGCTGGTCCTTCGGCGCGGCGGATGACCTCGTCGCGCCGCCGGTGCCGTCACATGCACGACACCGTCGAACGTCTCGGCCAGCGGTGCCAACCCGGCCTCTCGCAGCCGGCTCAGCACCGCCTCCGGCGGCGAGGGCGACACAAGCACGGTCGGAGCCAGCAGCCGGAACCGGACACCCGGCAGGTTCGAACTCAGCAGGGTGGTCAGCACCGATTCGTCGTCACACCGCAAGTACGTCGACGCCGAACCAATCCGGAGTACGCCGTGCCGCCGAGCGACATCATCGATCAAATAGCTGAGCGGCTGGGGAACCGGCGTACGCGAGTGTTCCGCCAGCCAGGCGTGCAACTGGACGCTGGTCCGCCCTAGGTCGAACGCCCGCCGTATCGAGTTCTCACTAAACCGGTAGACCCCTCCGCCTCCATGCGACTCAACATCAGCCATCACTGACAACTCGTCCTGTACGACGCGTACTAGCGGCCCGGGAGCAACCGCTGTGAGATCTGCCTGCAGTAGCAGCTCGGTGACAGGGTCGGGCACCAGCGGCTGGATTGCCTGGGCTAATTCGTCGGTCAGGCCGTCGGGCTCGTCCTGCAGCAGCACCTTGGCATGCGAGGCTATGGCGCCCAGACCGGTCAGGCCGAGCAGTGTGGCCTCGGCGATGGTCCACTCGACCAGGTGGTCGCGGAACTGGCCGCCTCGGCGCGGCCGATGCCAGGCCACCCAGGTGACTATCGACTCGGCTGCGGCCGCAGTGCCCGAACCGGCCTCGCTCAGAGCTTGCAAGGTGAGCAGCCGCACCTCCGGAGCAAGCAGCCGCTCCAGATCAGGCGCTAGCGCATTCACTAGCCGATCGCGGGCAGTTGCTGATGCCCCAGCGGTATCGCGCCGGCCGATGAGTCCGATCGCGCGCAACCCGATGAACCAGGCCATGACCAGCTGCGCCCACCTGTGTGCGGTGTCCAACTCCAGCCAGTCGTCGTACGACGCAGTCGGTAACCAGAGCTCGCTAGTACCCACCTCGACTGCTGCAACCAGCCCAGCGGCGTACGCGAGTTCCAGCACGGCGCCGGCCGTCTGTTCGTCCACACCGATCCGCCCGGCGAGGCTGCGGAGGTCTCGCACGCCGATGCCACCGGTACGCAGCGCAGGAGGCGGTTCGACACCCATTTGCTCCAGCGCCCGGTCGACGTGCCGAACCAGATCCAGCGCAGCGCCCGCAGCAGCCCGGTCGGCGATGGAGGCAGATACCTGCTTGCCCTCCAACGGTGGCGGCGTAGGCCTTGTCGACGCCAGCACGCGCCCACCCCGCAGGTGCAACCCGATCTGGCGCGGCAGCGCCACGGTGTTGGCATCCTTCGGTACGACGAGCCCGCGCGCGAGCAACTGCTCCACCGGCGTACGTGCGGAGGCGATCGTGACCGGCCGCTCAGCCTTCTCCACCGAACCGGTCGGTGGTCCCCAGGTGAGCTTGGCGAGTACTTCGCGCGCCTCTGGTCCGGCATCCTCGATCAACTGGTCGAGATCGCCGAAGTGGCGCGCCGTGATCGGCCCGAGTCCGGCGGGCGTAGGCCCAAGTAGTTCGTGCACGGCTCGGATCGGCCGCAGATCGTCCACATTGCCCCAGACCAGCGCGAGTGTCAGTAGTTCGGTCACACGCGGCCGAATCACCTCAAGCGGTTGGTCGACCCCCTTGGCCAAGGCAGCCAGGTCGACGGGCTCGGGTAAAGCTGACAACGCCTCCAGCAGGTCAACCCCGAACTCGTCCAGCCGATTGATCGCCCTCGCCGCAGACGCATTGGTGGCTGCACGTGCAGCAAGCTGCCCGGTATCGGCCGGCATCGGCGTTGCCAGGTCGGGCCGGTGCTGGAGCAGATGCCCGAGCGCAGCATCGTCCCAACTGCGTAGTGCCTCGGCGAGGGTGCGGGGGCGGGTTCGCTCGGTGTTGCTCATCCCTACAACGGTACGGCCCCGCGCCCCTCACCACGACTCGCAGGCCAACCCGGGCCCTCCTCAGGTGTCCGGCGTCTGCCTCCTCAGGTGCCCGTTGTAGAGCGCAGCCCTCGCTGTCGATACCTCGGCGGCCCTACACGACGGACTTCAGCGTGCCGATAATGCGGGTTCCTGCATCGTGTAATGCGGTTCATGCATCGTGCTCCAACGGGCGCCGCAGCTGCCGTCGGTGGCGGTCCTTTGTTCGTGCCGCGTGACCAGAACTGCGGCCGTCTCGGTTCAGGCGCCACCTCCGCGGCCCGGCTGCGCTCCGGATCGGTCGGGCGGACCCGGGCGTCCAGCTCGCTCGGTCGCGGGGGTTCGGCGGCCTGGGCCTGGCGCTGCCGCCCGAACGACGCCATCGCCGACATCTTCACCGCCTCGCCCCACGCCACCAGCCGCGCCGCCGCCTTCATCACCTCGATCAACGCGATCGGCGACTCCGCCTGCGGCCGCACCCCCTCCAACGCGGTCGCCAGCTCACCCCCCGGCGGCAAGAACACCCACCCCGGCGCCCGGTCCGCCAGCATCGCCCGCTCCGCGTCGTCCTGCTCGACCCCGGCCCACACCTGCCACTCCAACGCGTCCACCCTCGACATCGCTGCGGGGCGTCGTCGTACCAGTCCACCGCCAAGACCTCCACCGGACCGTCCGGGGCCTGCGGGTCAGCGGGCGCGACCAGCAACCCGGCCGCGTCCAGCGCAGCCAGTTCCGCGGCGAAGCCCTGCTCGCCGTACACGGGGTCGGTCAACGTCCCAAACATGCATTCCATATTAGAACACTTGTTCCCTTAAGCCTTCGCAACGATGTCTTTGATGTAGCCGACGGAGGGAATGCGTGGCGGAGCTATAGCTATGTTCACTGAATGTCGTTATCTGGGGTGTTGTCGACGCTCTGGAGGCGGTCGTGGGCGCGTGACGGCGACCGTTGCCGGCGAAGGTCCCTGAGAATTTCTGCCGCTAGCCTGTCGGATCCGAAGCGAGGCGTTCGTAGCAGGGGTGAGAGGCGGCCGGAGACTGGCCGCCGGGACAAGGAGTGATGAGATGCCGAAGTACCTGATCTCGTTCGAGAAGGGCGCGATGGACCATATCCCCGAGGAGGACTTCCCCGAGGTGGGCAAGGCCGCCCGCGCGGTGTGCCAGGAGGCCGAGGATGCCGGCGTGTTGGTCTTCTCCGACGGGCTGGACTGCGAGGGCGACGACGTGGAGCACGCCGTGGTGACCGTCGACGGGATGGTCACCGACGGCCCGTACCCGGAGAGCAAGGAGCTCATCGGCGGCTTGATGATCGTCGACGTACCCACCCGGGAGGCGGCCCTGGAGTGGGCCGCAAAGATCGCGGTCGCCTGCCGCTGTGCGCAAGACGTCCGCAAGTTCATATACCGCCCGACCGGCGGCTGATCGAACGAGATCACATCGACGCAGTACCTGCTGTCCGTGCACGGCCCTGCCGAGTACGACGAGGCCTTGACCTATGCCTCCAGGGCGCGCCAGGGCAAGGTCGCATCAGACACCGTTGCATCTAACACAACATTGATGCGACGTTCTCTCCCGGCACGAGCGGCCCGAGCGGGTCCGACGCGGCCACCAGACCCGACGGCAGCGGTCGGCGGCCGCGGACCTCCAAGGCGGTCAGGCAGGCGTTCGATTGTGAAGAGTCTCTTTCCTATTACTACGGAGAGATCCGACGCGGGTCGGCGGCGGGCACTACAGCCTGGTGCCAGCGGGGGAGTTCCAGCCGATCGGCGGCCTGGACGGCGACCTCTGGCGCAACATCGTCCGCGAATACAGCGAAGAGCTACTCGGCCAGCCCCCGAGCCCGTCCTTCTCGGCCCTCATGACCGCTGCGCGCGAATCCGGCAAGCTCCGCACCTACCTCCTCGGCATCGTCTTCGACGCCCTCACCCTGAATGCCGTCATCGCCACAGGGTTGTCTTCGAACCCGACCTGTACGACGACCTGTTCCGCGACCTGGTCCCACGAAACGCAGAAGGTGACACCGTCCCCGGCCTCCGGTTCGACGACGCCACCATTTCCCGCCTGACCACGGGTATTTCGTTGGGCCAGACGAGCGCCGAGTGCTTGCGACTCGCTTGGCACCATCGACAGACCTTGTGCCACCCCATGGAAGGCCGCGCGCTCCCATAGAGAGGTCAGCGAACTACGATCTGGCGCAGCCGTTCGGCGGACGTCTCCACGTCGATCGCCGTGATCCGGCCGTCGATGACAGTGAAGCGCATGACGGAGAACGGCTTCCCGTCCCGCACGGCGACGACCCCGGCGACGCCGTTGACGAGGGCGGGTCGGAGCTGGGCCGACGGGTCCGCGAACATGATGGCGTTGCGGGCCACCGCGGCCGCGCCGTGCACCACGGCGGAGACGTTCGACCGCAGCACGATGTCAGGGTCGAGGACGGCCACGAGCCGCTCGAAGTCCCCGTCCCGGGCCGCGGCGAAGAACGCGTCGACCGCGACCCGCTGTACCGCCAGGTCGGAGGTCGGCACCGGGGTGTCCTGCACCCGCCGGCGTGCCCGGCTGGCCAGTTGCCGCGTGGCGGTGGGCGTGCGGCCCACGATGCCCGCGATGTCTTCGAAAGGCACCGCGAACATGTCGTGCAGCACGAACGCGAGTCGCTCGGCGGGCGTCAGCGCCTCCAGCACCACCAGCATCGCGACCCCGATCTCGTCCGCGAGCACGGCCTCCTGCTCGGGGTCGTCGGGGGCGATCAGCTCGACGTCGAAGGGCTCATGACGCCGCGACCGCAGCATGTTCAGGCAGATCCGCGCCACGACCGTGGTCAGCCAGCCGCCGAGGTTCTCGATCTGCGCGAGCGACGACCGGGACAGTCGCAGCCACGTCTCCTGCACCGCGTCCTCGGCTTCGGCACGCGACCCGAGCATCCGATGCGCCACCGCGAGTAGCCGGGGCCGGTGCTGCTCGAAAACCTCGCCGAGAGCCTCCTCGGAACCGTCTCCGAAAACCTCCCCGGAATCTTCCTCCGGAACCATGTCACATTCCTCCGTCGTGTCGGGTCATACCCATGACCAACGAGAACTCCCCGATGTGACACCACGAAGGAAAACAATCATGCAAGCACGCATCAACCACCCGGTCATGGTCTTCCCCGCCGCGATGAAGGCCCTACTCGCCCTGTCGAACTCCACCGGCGACACCCTGCCGGAGTCCACCCGCAACCTCATCGCCCTGCGCGCCAGCCAGATCAACGGCTGCACCGTCTGCCTCGAGATGCACGCGACGGACATGCGCAAGGCCGGCGAAACCGACGAACGACTCTTCACGGTCGCGGGCTGGCGCGACGCGCCCTACTTCAGCGACGCCGAGCGGGCCGCGCTCGCGCTGACCGAGGCCACGACCCGGCTCGCCGACCGCGCCGACGCCGTGCCGGACGACATCTGGGCCGAGGCCGCGAAGCACTACGACGAGCAACAACTCGCCGCCCTGGTGATCGCGATCGCATCGATCAACACGTGGAACCGGCTCAACGCCGCCATCCGGGCCGTCGCAGGCTCACTGGGAGGCTGACGGGAACAGGATCCCGAAGAGCAGATTGTGGACACCCAGTCAGTCATTACCCGCACTGTCACCGTTGCCGGGAACCGGTTCGCGGCCGCCGGCGTCGGGTGGCGCGGGCCGAGCTGTTCGGTGATCACCGGGTCCATGCCGTCCGCCTCCAACGAGCCTCGGCGCCGGGTCGAGTGAGGAATTCGGGTTCAGGCCTGCGTCGCGGCCGAGGGCGGGGAGCTGGGGCTGGGGCGGCGTTTGCGGGGGGCGGCGGAGCGGGGTGGCTGGGCGCGCATGTGGTCGCGGACGCGGGTCATGATGTCGCCGAGGTGGTGCAGGTCATCGTCGGACAGAGGGTCGAACAGCAGACGGCGGGCGTCCTGGATATGGCCGGGCAGGACGCGGTCGACGAGTGCCCGCCCGTTGTCGGTGATGGCGACCAGGGTGGCGCGTTCGTCGTCGGAGCTGGGGCCGCGGGTGATGAGGCCGGCCTTCTCCAGCAGGCCGGCCTGGTAGGTCAGGCCGCTGCGGCTGTAGACGACGCCGTCGGCCAGCTGCGTCATGGTCAGTTGGCCGTGGCCCTCGGCGAGGCGGGCCAGGAGCTGGAATTGCACGTAGCTGAGGTTGCCCTCGGTGCGTAGGTGTTGTTCGACGTGGTGGTGGAGCAGGCTGACGGCTTCCATGAGAGCGAAGTAGGCCCCCAGCTGCTGGGGATCGAGCGCTTGGACGCCGTTGGCACCGGTGTCCTCGGCGGGGTGGGGGCCGGTCATCCCCCTGACCATACATGCTTCGAATCCAAAGCACTGTGTCGATCGTCACATACCAAAGGGATGTGCTTCGAAGTCGAAGCAGGTTAAGTTCTGGTGTGTTTCAACTTCGAAGCAAAGCGAGTGAAGGAGAGAGTCATGAAGGCAGTGCGTTACCACTCCTACGGCGACAGCGACGTCCTGGTCTACGAGGACGCTGATCGCCCGGTGGCGGGCGCGGGGCAGGTGGTGGTGCGGGTGGCCGGCACCGCGTTCAACCTCTTGGACGCCGCGATCCGCGCGGGCTTGCTGCAGCAGGTGTTCCCGGTGGGACTCCCGCACGTTCCGAACTACGACGTGGCCGGTGTCATCACCGAGGTCGGCGAGGGTGTGAGTGGCTGGAGCGTCGGGGACGCGATGGTGGGGTTCCTGCCGCCGGCCGCGGCGGGCGCGGCCGCCGAGTACGTCGCCGTGCCCGCCGAGGCGCTGGCCGCCGCCCCCCGCACAGGCGAACTTGCCGACGCCGCGGCACTGCCCTCGGTCGGGCTGGCGGCCTGGCAGGCGCTGTTCGAGCACGCCGACCTGAAGACGGGCCAGAGCGTCCTCATCGACGGCGCGGGCGGCGCGGTGGGCGGGTACGCCGTCCAGCTCGCCGAGCAGGCCGGTGCCACCGTGACCGCGACCGCCAGCGCGCGCAGCCACGACCGCATCCGCTCCTACGGCGCGGACCGGATCATCGACTACACCGCTACCCCGATCGCGCAGGCGGTGGCCGGGCAGCGGTTCGACGTGGTGCTGCACCTGGCGCCCACCAGCCCGGACCTGGCGCCCACCAGCCCGGAGGAGACCGCGCAGCTCGTGGACCTGGTCGCCGACGGCGGAGCCTTCGTCAGCACCACCACCCCCGGCCCGGAGGATGCCGGACGCGGTGTGCGCACGGTTCGGGTCTTCACGCGCAGCGACCCCGCCCAGCTCGCCGAACTGGTCGCCCGCGTGGACGCCGGAGATCTGAAGATCGACGTGGCCGAGCGGCGGCCGCTAACCGACCTGGCCGCCGTCCACGACCAAGCCGCCGCCGGACGGCTGCCCGGAAAGACCATCCTGACCCCCGCCTGAGCGGCGATATTCCGCACCGGACGAAATGGAGCGAACATGATCTGGACAGCCGGCTTCCGCACCGCAGTGATCAGTCCCTACGAGCAGGTCAAGCTCAGCGAACCGCGCGGCTTCGCCGACCAGACGGTGTCAGGTGCTCCACATGGCCGGCGGCGGAGAACGCCTCCGCGTACGCCTGACGAACCGCTACGGCCGCACCCCCTTGACCATCGCGGCCGCGACGGTCGCCACCGAGCACGGGTCGGCCGCCCTCACCTTCGACGGCACCGGGAAGCTCACTATCCCGCCGGGAAAAGAGGCCGTCGGTGACCCGATCGATCTGCCCGTCGCCCCCGGCGCCGACCTGTTCCTCAGCCTCAATTTCCCTGCGGAGACAGGCCTGGCCACCTATTCCCACAAGCCCATCGAGACCGCTCACATAGTCGGCGGGAATCACGTCACGTCTGCCGCACTCCCTGAGGCTGAGGAGATCATGGCGCTGCCGCGATCCGGCACCAGCCCGTACGTCGGAAACGTCTGCGGTCCTTGCTGGACGCGGCAGGCTTCGTCCGGTGTGAGAGTTCGGCGCGTGCGATCCACCACGGATCTCCCGAAGAAGTGGCGGGAGCCGGGGCCTTCACAGGCTCACTCCTCGCGCGGCCCGCGACCGTCGAAACCGTGACAGCGCGGGGCTGGGCGACCGCGTCGGAACTGGAGATGATGGTCCGGGCCTGGAATGAATGGGCCACCGAGCCGGGAGCTTTCCTGGCCCGCTTCTGGCCCGCTTCTGGTGCGAGGCGTTGGCCTGGGCGCTCTGATTTCCTTTGATTGATCCGGCGCGTGTTCTAGGATATGTTTTATGACTGCCGGGTCGGCCTTGAGCCGTGAGTTCGTTAGGTTCCCGGCTGCTCTCTGAGCGCCGGCAGGGCCGCTAGAGGCCCTCCTTCTTCCTTACTGACAACGCGTTTCGCGCGTTGCTTCGTGCTGCCCTGAACCCCCGCCGCCAGTCGGTGGGATTCCCCATCCGCGCTGTTCCGCGCGGCATTTCGTCATGCCCTTTTACAGAACATCCCAACCAGAAAGTAGCGAATGCTGAACGACTACACCGAACAAATCATCACCGAATTCCGCGCTAACGCAGGTCAGGTCGGCGGCCCCTTCGACGGTGCCCGCCTCCTCCTGCTCACCACGACCGGCGCACGCTCCGGCAAGCCACACAAGACCATCCTCGGCTACTACCCCGACACGGCGGAGCGCGTCCTCGTCGTCAGTTCGGCCGGAGGCGGTCCCAAGCACCCGGACTGGTACCACAACGTCCTCGCCAACCCCCGCGTCACCGTCGAGACCGGCCTGTTCACCTACCAAGCCGACGCCGTCGTACTACGCGGTGCCGAGCGCGACGAGATCTTCAAGCGACTGGTCGAAGCAGACCCGGGGTGGGGCGAGTACCAGTCGAAGATCACTCGAACCATCCCGGTGGTCGCCCTGCATCAGACCTTCACCGGCCCACCCAGCAACGGCGGTTCCTTCGCAGGCACGCTCCGGTTGATCCACGACATCTTCCGCCGTGAACTGGCCCTGATCCGCAAGGAGTTCGCCGCCTCCGGACCGTCGCTCGGCGCGCAACTCCGGATCAACTGCCTGACCCTTTGCCAGGGCCTCCACAACCACCACACGGGCGAATCCACCGCCCCCTTCCCGTCCCTCCTGACCCGCTACCCCGAACTGGCCCCCACCATCGAGCAACTCGATGCCGAGCACACCAAGATCGCCGAAATCCTCGACGATCTCCAACACCTCATCACCACTACCTCCGCCGCCATCACCCCGGCCGCCGCCCTCGCCGACGTGGATCGCCTGATCGACGCCCTGACCGCCCACCTCGACTACGAGGAAGCCCAACTCCTCCCGCTCCTCTGACGGCCCGGACCGCCACCACTCACCAAGCTCGACCGACCGCCTCCAGCCAAGCGTGCGCAGGCACGCACTCGGCCACAAGCAGGAGGTTGGTGAGTGGTGGCGGTCCAGCTGTCGCCTTCGGTGCTCCCCGCATCGCGGGCTTCATCGGAGCCCGGCTGTCACGGCGGACCATCGCACGCCTCGGCCTCCGGCGGACCCTCTGGATCGCCGGCCTCCTGCGCGGTCCCGCACTCCTGGCTTTCCCGTTCACGCCGGCCAACGACCTCGGAATCTGGCTCTGCGGCACCGCCCTCGGCATCTGCCACTTCTTCGCGTCTATCTCCAACGCAGCACTCATGACCTACCGCCAGCTCCACACGCCCGACGACATCATGGGCCGAGCAGCTACCGCCTGGTCGATGCTCCTACGCCTGAACCAGCCGCTCTTCATCCTCGCGGGCGGCATCCTCGCCACCACCACCGGCATCCGCTGGGCACTCGCCATCACCTCACCATCCTCTGCCTCTCCGACCTAGTCCTGCCCACCACCGACCAAGAGACACCCTGACCTCTTATCCAGCACGTCAACGACACCGTCCACCACGCAAGTCCCCAGGTCATACCGTAAGACCACTTCGGTGAGCTTAAGGGAAACTATGTTCGATCACGGCAAGTCCGGAACCGTCCGCCTTGGACGAGATGGGCCTTGTTTTCTTGAGGTTTTGAGCACATCGCTTGCTCTGGTCGATCAGGCCGATGTTCACCCCGCCTGGTATGTCGCGTTCGCGGAGCACGATCCGGCGTAGGTGGTCCTGCTCCACCCAGGCGATGCCTCGTCCCAGCCGGGCGCGCAGTTCCTGCGCCGTGCTGCTCTTGCCCGACCCCGAGTTGCCGCGCAGGACGACCAATCGCGTGTTCCTGCTGCCAGTCTTTGCCACCGGCGGGAGCCTAGCCGCGCCTGCCGGCAACACGGGTAAGCAGTCGGTTTGTCGAAGATGACGGCACAGTCACGACATCCTGGTCGAGGGCTGCCTACGGTGCGCCGGGCGGGAGGGGTGCACCATGTTGAAGGTGAGCTCGGCTGATGGGACGACCCTCGGCACAGTCCGGCGAGGGTCGCAGGTTCGTGCCTCGGGCACGCTGTACAGCGAAGACGGCGAGAAGGGCAGCGGCCTTTCCCAGGCTGTCGCCGGGTGGCTCTCGCAGAACCGCTGGCGGTCGGCCACGGATGGCAAGGGCTGGGTCTGCTGCCAATGACGACACAGCGACGTGGCGTGGTGTCCGTCGGGTACGAAGGCCGCGATGTCGACCAGTTCACCGATGAGCTCGCTCGGTACGGCGTCACTATGCTGGTCGACGTCCGCCAGCGAGCGTCGAGCCGCAATCGCGGTTTCAACAAGACCGCCCTAGCGGCCGCGCTCCACCGCGCAGGGATCGGCTACCGGCACTTGCCGTCGCTGGGAAACCCGCGCGAGAACCGGGCCGGGTTTGGACCCGGCACGACCGCGGATGAACTGGACAACGCCCGCCGAACGTACGCCCAGGTCCTCGATACCGACGATGCTCGCCATGCCTTGGCCGAGCTACGCGACCTCGCCGCCGGCCAGATCATTGGCGTACTGTGCGTCGAGCGCGACGAGGCCCACTGCCACCGCGCTGTACTGCTCGACCGGCTCTGCTCGGCCCAGTTGGCTGAAGTGACACGGATCCGGCACTGACCGGTCATTTGACGATCTCTAGGACTGCCATCATGCCCAGGTCCTCGTGATTGAGGATGTGGCAATGCAGGACTGTCTTGCCGGTGTAGGTGTCGAAGCGGATCCGGATGACGAGCTGTCCCTTGGTGGGAATGGTCGCGGTGTCCTGCAAGCCGTGGCCGTCGTGAGGTTGGCCGTTGATGCTCATCAGCTGGAACTTGTTGACGTGTATGTGGAACGAGTGTTCTTCATTGCTGTCGTTGCGGACGATCCACTCCTCCACCGTGTTCAGTTTGGATCGGATGTCCACCCGGTTCGGATCGAACTGCTTGCCATTGATGAAGTAGTGGTCCTTGTGCTCGGAGAACACGATGGTGCGCCGCGCGGTGATCACCGCGTGGCTCAGATCCACGCGCGGTGCGAAGGATCCGGTGGGCAGCTTCGCCATCGGCGTGGGCGTCCCTTCGGAGACAAGGGTGGCCAGGGTCGCGTGCGGGAACTGGTTGCCATCCGGACCGGTGTTGTATGCGAGCGTCTGCAGTTGGGTGCGGCCGGTCGGACCGCCTCGGACGAGCACGTCGAACCGGGCACCGGCCGCGAGGAGGAGAGAGTCCGCAGCCCAGATCCGGTCGACCGGGGTGCCGTCGTGGGCGATTACCTGGAATCGCTGTCCCTGCAGACGGACGTTGTAGTAGATGTTGGCGCTGATGTTGGCCAGCCGCCACAGTTGGGTCTCACCCGGGCGGATGCTGATGGTCGGGTTCAGCTGGCCATTGACCGTACGGTTGGTGGGCGCGCTGATGTGCAGATTTTTGGTCTTGACCGCGTTGCCTTCGAGCTGAAAGTCCTTCAGTGCGATGACGTGCTCGGTGAGGTGGCGCAAGTTCGGCGGTAGGTACTGCTGCAGCCCGTCGACGATGAGGACGCCCGACATGCCGCCGGCGACCTGCGGCGCGGACATCGGGTGCGCGTGTGAGTGGTACCAGTAGGTGCCGGGCCCGAGGCTCTTGGGGAATTGGTACGAGTAGTGGAACGTCTTGCCGGGCTCTATGTGGATGAAGATGTTGTCAGAGTGGCCGCTTGGTGACACATGAAGTCCGTGGACATGCAGGTTGGTGTGCTCATTGAGCCTGTTCTCCATCGCCAGTTCCACCCTGTCTCCCGGGCGGATCCGCAGCGTGGGTGGCATGTAGCGGTCGTTGTAGGTGAGTGCCCAAAGTTTGCGGCCGCCCACGTCCACCTCTCGCTTCGCCACCACGATCCGTAATCGCAGGACCCCGTTTTGGCTCACCCACTGCGCCGGGTCCTGCAGCGCGGGTCCTTTCGCAACCGACGGTAACTGCCCAGGCGGCGATGGCGAGAGTGACTGCCCAGGTGACGATGGCGAGAGTGGCTGCCCAGGTGATGAGTTACTGGTGCAGCCGCTCACGACCGCGGGGAGTGCCAGGATCAGGACGGCGGTGAGCCGGGCCGGATTCAGGTGCGACCGCATCATGCTCTCCCCGAATGTTGGGTGGAGCTCTGGACCAAGACGTCGTCGGACCATGAAGCTTGGTGACTTTGCGTTCGTGGTGGTCACATCGGGCCACCGGGAGGGCGACTCCCGTTTCTCTTTATACCGGCCAACCGAAGCCATCACATCCCGTTGAGGCCGACCAGTCGTACTGCAGATCTCGGGCTGCTGCTCTTCTCCCCGAGAGCAGTCGAGTATCAGTCGGCCGGCAGGATCTCGATCGAGTCCACTCGATCGGGGTAGAAGGCGAGGTGATCCTGGATATCGGCCACCGATTCGTACGGCGCCTCGTAGGTCCAGACGGCGTTGACGGTCTTCTCGCCTCCGGGAGTGACGCTGTAGTACGCAGCCTCACCCTTGTAAGGGCAGTAGGTCTCGTGCTCCGTGCGCTCCAGTTGGGTCATGTCGACATCCTTGCGGGGGATGTACTGAACCGCCGGATAGCTTGCCTCTTGCAGAGAAAGAGCTTCGCGGCTGTCGGCGACGACCTGGCCGGCGACCTTGACGACCACGCGATCCGGGTTCTTTTCGATCGTGATCGGGTGATCCGGGCTTGGAATCTTGACCGGCTTGTCAGACATTTCCTCAGCTCCCCTGGGCGTGCGTCGTTGGTTTCTTGATAGAACCGACCTGACTGAACCGGCATTCCCGCTCATCCCGGAGCCCGCCTGGGGCCAGATCCACAGGTCGGAAACGTGGCACTTCCAGAGGCTCTAGAAAATGATCTATCTTTCTAGATATGGCATTGAGTATCAAGACTGACGAGGCGGACCAGTTGGCTCGCGAGCTCGCCTCGGCGACGCATGAGTCGCTCACCGAGGCCGTCACTGTCGCCCTGCGGGAGCGGCTGGAACGGGTCCGCGGTCAGCAACGGGCCGATCTGGTTTACCGCCTCAAGCGGTTGGCTCTGGAGTACACCTCGCTCCCGGTCGTGGACCGCAGATCTGCCGAGGAGCTGATCGGGTATGGCGCCAGTGGTCTGCCGACATGAACTCGCTGGTGGTAGATACGTCGGCAATGGTTGCTGTCATCACTGCAGAGCCTGGATGTGAGTGGATCCTCGATCGGCTGGCGTCGGCCTCTGAGTGTCTGATGTCTGCGCCGACCGCCGTGGAGCTCGGCATTGTGCTCGAAGCAAGAGTGCCCGCCGCTGTCGGTATCGCTCGGCGGGTACTGCGAGATGCGCAGATCGAGGTGGTTCCGTTCGATTCCAGGCTGATGGATCGGGCGACCGACGCCTGGCGCCGCTTCGGCAAGGGTCGCCACCCGGCTGGCTTGAACTACGGTGATTGCTTCAGCTACGCGCTGGCGGAGGAGACAGGTCACCCGATTCTCTGTGTGGGCGACGATTTCGGCCAGACTGACATTTCGGTGGTCAGCGCGGGATCAGCCTGACGACCACACAGGGATGACCGTCGAGGAGGTGGCTCAGATCGGCAGTAGCTCGACGACCAGGCAGGGACCTCCGTCGAAGGTGCCACCGTCGATACCGAGCGCGAGGCCCTCGGCGTACAGGAGCGGACCTGTCAGGTACGCCGGGGCGATGCCGAGCTGGTCTGCCACGATGCTGTGGCCGTGGACGATCCGGCGGCCGCCGAGCCGGTGCAGCAGCTCCCTGGCGAAGGCAGGTCCAACCGGGCCGCGGAAGGCATAGCGCGACGTCATCCGGCGCCAGACCTCCCACCAGACGGTGATGTCTTCGCTCTGCAGATCCGCCGTGGCCGCCGCGTTGATCTCGGCGATCGTGCTGCCCCAGTCGAGGTATTCCTCTGTGTCGGAGTGGATCAGCAGGTGATCTGCGTCCAGACCCAGCATCGGCAGGTCGGCGAGCCAGGCCGCGTCGTCGTCGGTGAGCAGGTCCTGGTCCCTGTCCTGGCCGCCGTTCATCGCCCAGCTGCGCTCGAAGCTGCGCGTGCTGATGCCATCGTGCGGGACGAAGGTGTCGCCGAACCGGCGCATCCCGAGGGCCAGGACCTCGTGGTTGCCGAGCAGCGCGCGCACCTCCCCGGTGCCGGCCGCGGCCTGTTCGACGAGTCGGCGTACCAGGGTAAGGACGCCGATCCCGTCCGGGCCGCGGTCGAAGTAGTCGCCCAGGAACCACAGCCGGGCGTCCTGGTTCGACCAGTTGCCTTCTGTGTCGGTCAGGCCGGCCTCGTGCAGGGCCGCAGTCAGCTTCTCCAGATGACCGTGGATGTCACTGACGGCGTAGACGGCGGTCATTCTCGGCTCACCCACGCAGCGTCAGCACGACCAGTACGACGTTCAGGGCGGTGACGGCTGTTGCGACCAGGCATGCGGTGAGAGTAGTCGTCCACCTATTGACAAGGTGACCCATGACGCGCCGAGAGGACGTCAGTCTCACCAATGGCCACAGCGCGCAGGGGATCCCGAAACTCAGTACCACCTGGGACACCACCAGCGCGCGGCTCGGGTCGATCCCGAGCGCGAGAATCACCACTGCGGGCACCAGGGTGACCAGCCGCCGGGTCGCGAGCGGCACCTGCCGCCGCCAGAACCCTTCCAGGATGACCGATCCGGCGTACGTCCCCACCGACGACGAGGCGAATCCGCTGGCCAGCAGCGCCAACGCGAACAGCAGCGCGGCCAGACCGCCCAGCCGGTCGCCGATCGCGGCATGTGCGGCGTCGAGCGAATCGGCGCCGGTTCCCTTCAGCGCGGCAGCAGCGAGGACGACCATCGCCAGGTTCACCGCGCCGGCGAGGGCCATCGCGACGGCGACGTCGATCCGGGTCGCCCTCAGGACCTGCAGCCGGCCCGCGGCGGAACGGATGGCTTTACCGTGCCGGTCGGTGACGAGTGCGCCGTGCAACCAGATCGCGTGCGGCATCACGGTTGCGCCGAGCATGCCGGCAGCAAGCACGAGCGATTGTGCCCCGTCCAGCCGGGGGACGAGCCCGTGCACGACGCCCGAGCCCGATGGATGGGCCTGGATCGTCGAGACCACGAATCCGACCAGCACCACCGCGAGCAGGCCCACGATGGCCGCCTCGAACGGTCGCTGGCCGCGTTTCGACTGATAGATCAGCAGTCCGAACGACACACCGCCGGTGATCAGGCCACCGAGCAATAGCGGGATCCCGAACAGCAGGTTCAGCGCGATCGCCCCGCCGACGACCTCGGCCAGGTCCGTGGCGACCGCGACCAGCTCTGCCTGGGCCCACAAACCGGTTGCGGTGGACCGCCTGAAGTGGGCCCGGCACAGCTGCGGCAGCGTCCGCCCCGTGGCGATGCTCACCTTGGCCGCCAGGTACTGCACCAGCACGGCGATCAGGTTGGCTCCGACCACGACCCAGCAGAGCAGATACCCGTATTTCGCCCCGGCCGCGATGTTCGTCGCGAAGTTGCCCGGATCCACGTAGGCGACGGCCGCCACGAAGGCAGGACCGAGCAGCAGCAGACCCGATCGGTTCAGCTGTCGTCGCAGTGGCGCCGGTGCGTACATGAGAGAAGTCTGTACGACGATACGGTTAACAGTGCATTCAGTCTGATTTTGAGACGATCCCAGCAGGTAAGTCCAGATGGGTACATCGCGGCTGGTACGCGCTCAGACTCGGAACAACGCACGCCGTGACGCTGGAGCAGGTCCAGCTCGGTGACCGCCAGCGGCTGGTAGCTCACGATCAGGCCCAGGACCAGCGCACAGTCAGCGAGGCCTCGACGGTCTGATCGCCCGGGCTGACGGCAATCTCGGGCGCGAAGCCCATGTCGCCCTTGGCCGACGGCATCGCTGCGCGGATCGGGCTGTGGCCGTAGGTCTCCTCCACTGCCGCGATCGAGCCGAGCGACTGGCCGGCCAACTCGGCGAGCTGGGCCGCCTTCTCCCGGGCCTGGGCGAAGGCCAGCTTCCGTGCCTCGTCCAGCAGCGCCTTCTTGTCCGTTACGTCGAAGCCCACGTGGTCCACGGTCAAGTCATTTCCAGCAGCATCGACCGCGGCGTTGAGCAATCGGCCGAACCCGTTCAGGTCAGTGGTGGAGACGGTGAGCGAGTGTGAGGCGCGATAGGCAGCCACCTGGTTCATCGTCTCGCGGTACTGGGGATAGATGTTGACGGTGCTGGTCTGGATATCGGCAGGGTCGGCACCCTGTGCGCGCAGGGCGGCGGTGACCGCGTCGGTCCGTTCGGCGACGGCGGCGACCGCGGTCGCGACGTCTTCGGCGTCGCGCCCTACGCCGAGTAAGAGGCGGAGGACATCGGCCGGCGCGGACGCCTCACCGGTCCCGGTGACGGTGATCCCAGAATCCATGCCCGTCAGTCTGTCACCGACAGGTTCTCCTGAGATCTGTCCGCGACATCAGCTAGCCCGCGGCACTATCCGGGCTGGGATGTCGTGCTGGTGGCACAGCGCCAGCAGGCCTGTGCCGTCGATCAGCTGCAGTGGCTTGCCGTTGGCGAACTGGTAGCTGGACGGTCCGAACCCGCTGGTGGTGATCAGGATCCCTTTGGTCGCACCGGCATCGACCACAGTGCCGAACAAGTCCCGGACCGCCGACGGTGGCACTTTCCGCGTGTAGAGCTTGGCCTGTACGACGAATTTGCCGCCGGTGATCGGCCTCGGGTCATAGGCGACGCAGTCGATTCCACCGTCGTTACCGGCACGGAACAGTTGTGTCTCCAAGCCCATCCGGGTCAGCAAGTTGTGCACGAGGTGCTCGAACTCCGCCGGTGTCAGGTCGAGCAGGTTGGGCCGGCGGTCGATCTCACTGAGCACATCGATCGGCTCGATCGTGCGCGGATCGGCTAGATCGAAGTCGAGCACCGGCTCTACCGGCTGTAGCTCCTCGGGATGCCGTGAGACCTCCGCAGCGAAGTAGTGCCGGACGCACGCGACCGGATCGAGCTGGTCGAGCACCAACGCCTTGAACTGGGCCCGGGTGGCCCGCAGGGTGATCAAGCACGGGCGGACGGTGCGACCTGTCGAAAGATCCACCGACTGCACCATCCCGTTGAAGACCACCGTGTCCACTACGCCGTACCGGTCGTTGCCGAAGACCAGGTGCAGCGCCCGCAGGGCCAACTGCGCCACAAGCTGCTGGTAGAGGAGCCGAATCTCGCGGTCGGGCCGCGGCACCGCGACGACTGCATCACGCTCCCTGTCGTACCGGTACTCGGCTTGAGCCGGTATGACGGTAACGGCCGGCAGGTCCCACTCCAGCGCAAGCAGGGTCGACTCCGGTACGTATCCGGCCCGTCGGCGGCGAGGGAAATCCAGTGGCTCGTGGACCCGGTCAAGCGCCTTCTGGAAGTACCGACTGACCGAACGCCGCTCGCCCGCCTGGACCGCCCGCTCGTAGTTGTCGATCCGCTCATGCTGCTGGGCGGTGTCCTCGTCGAGTCGCCGCTGCTGTTCGGCCCAATCGCGGGTGGCCCGGGCGACCAGTTCGCGACGGCTCTGCTCGGCGGCGCGGTACCGCGAGATCGCCTCGGCGAACCGGTCCTCGGCGTTGGCCACGCGCCGCGCGTACCGCCGCTCCGCTCCGATCAGCCAGCCGGCCAGACCCGGCCGGCGCGGTGCGAAGGCCCTCCAGGTGGGACTCGGACGGGGAACGAGATCGGCCGGTGTCACCGTCGGTGGCGCGTGCCGCGGTGCCCGCTTCAGCGTCTGCAGATCGGTGCCGTGCACCTCGGTCGCGAGTGCGGCCGCCAGGACCCCCTGCAATGCCTGGACGCGCTCTTGCACCGCAGCGGTTCGTTCCGCCGCCTCTGCGGCGTGGCCGGGCGGACGCTCGCTGCGGGCATGTCGTTCGATCGACCGGTTCATGCCACACACCTCTCTCTTCCAGCGTAACCAGTCAAACACGCTCAGCAACCGACACGAGGCGAGTTAGTCATGACATTTCCTGCTGTCCATATCGAGTTTGCCTGGACTCGAACAGGCGTTCGCTGATTCGGACCGGGCGGCCTGCGTCAGTGGCCGGCAACACCCTTGGCGATCTATCGAGCATGCGAGCTGCCCAGTCGATGCTCTTGGCTGCATCTGCTGCTGCGATCGATTGCGGATTGGTATTGAGACTTCGTCTTCAGTTTCAGCAGCCGGGAGAAGGTGCTAGTGGTCTCGCGAACCGCGGGGCCTGCTGCCTTGAGCTCGGCAACAGCTTCGAGGTGGTTGTCCGCTTCCGGGTGCGGCCGGTCAGGGTCAGGCAGATAGCGTCTTTGGAGTTGATGCCCGAGGTCACGGCACTGGAGCGGCCGCGTTGAACAATCCGAGGTCGTTGGTCAGCTTTCCAGGAACTCGCGGGCCTTGGCCAGATGGGCTCTGGCATCGTCCAGCGCTGGTATCAGCCGGCCCTACGGGCCAGACTCTGTCGCGGCGGGGCGCCGGCGAGCGAGATGGCATCCTTGCGCAGGTCGGCGACTAGGCGCTCGCCGCGACCGACGAATTCCTTGAGTTCCCGAGCGCCGAATTCGAGGATCTCGCAAGCGTTACCGGACCAGAGCGTCGCATGCTCTCTGATCGTCTCGACCTGCCGGAGCCAGACGGGATCGGAGTCGTCGATGGCATCGGGTCGCACCACGAGGATGTCCACGTCGCTCTCGGGGCCGCCTTGTCCTCGTGCCGTAGAGCCGAACAGCCAGACGGCCGCGGCTGGAATCTCCCACGCCTGCGCCTCTGCGGTGAGGCGGCTGATGAATGTCTCGCGAAGGCTGGTCAGTTCCTTGATGGCCGGATAGGCGACGTGTTCACGGTTGAGGGTGTAGAGCTTGGCGCGTCCTGCCGGTTCCGATCTGACCACGCCGTTCAGTACCAGATCATCGAGCACCTTCTGTACGCCACTGACACTGGCCGGGGTAGTGAGCAATGTGGAGACTGCGCGGCCAGTCAAGGGCGTGTTGGTTCGAGCCAGGACGCTGACAACTCGCCCGTGGAGTCCGGGAAAGACAGAGGAGATGGGTTCTGGGAACTTCATGCGACAGCCTCCCTCTTCTGTATGCGCACTATAGCGATCATATGCCCACTATAGTGGGCATATTCGTCGAGCAGCGTGGGGAGCCTCTTGCCGGGGGGAGTCTGGCGGGCCACGATGACGGGATGAGCCAGGCGAGGGCGCAGGTTCCGTCGTACGAGTCCGGTGTCTCCGACCTCCCACTGCTCGGCGAGACGATCGGCCAGAACCTCCGCCGTAACGGTCGCATGCCCAGCTCGCGCAGGGAATGCCCGAAGTCGCCACGGCCACCGCGCTGAAAGTCCCCGCCGATGCCGCCAGCCAGCACGCTCGGGTGACGCGCATGCTCCAGGAGTTCGGAGCTGCGTTGCGCGCCACTGCGGCGGGTAGCTCCGCTGTACAGACTTGGACCGAGCCTGTTGCCACTTGGAGGACCCCTGCATGACCGCGACGTCCACCCTCGAACTGCGCACATTCGCCAGCATCGAACCTGTTCGCAGCGATCTTGTCGACGTGTACGCCGATGTTCGCGCGGAACTCCTTCACCTGCCGAATTACGCTGTTACCGCCTTCGGCGAGAGACTGGACAGGCACGGCGCCGAGCCGGGATTCGTGGCGGTCCTCGCATATTCAAATGGGTATCCGGTCGGTTACGCCTACGCCAACACGATTGAGCAAGGCGATCGGTACTGGGAACGCACCAGCCCACGACCGACGGAGGAGTACACCGAACGCCCGGCTGCGGCCCTCAAGGAGATCGGCGTTCGGTCAGCCTGGCGGAAAACCGGCACTGCCCGGCGTATCCACGATGCCCTCCTGGCCACACGCGCTGAGCCGTTCGTAACGCTCATGGTCAACCCGGCTGCTGGCGATGGAAAGGTCCACGCGCTCTACAGGTCGTGGGGGTACGAGGACATCGGGCAGAGCCAACCGTCCCCCTCTTCGCCCCTTCTCAGCGTGATGATCCGGGCCACTGACTGCGCTAAGTAGATTGGCAGGCTGCTGCCCCACCTTTACCCCCACGCTTTGAACGCGAAGCGAGGCAGACCGCCGGGTCAGGCAGCGACGCCTCCCGCGTGGATGCCATCAACGCAAACAGGTTCATTGTCCGGTCGAGCTGCGTTACGCAGTTTGCCGTTCCAGCACTGCTTCGGCATGGTGATGGCCAACCTCGGCTGTACGACGCACGGCGCCTTCATGGTCATCCCGGGCCCGGCTTTCGACCCGGCCGACTCCCTCAAGGCCGTGCAGGATGAGCGGTGCACCGGGCTGTACGGCGTACCGACGATGTTCATCGCGGAGCTCGGACTGCCCGACTTCGCGTCGTACGACCTGACTGCCCTGCGGACCCGGGTGATGGCGGGCTCGCCGTGTCCGATCGAGGTGATGAAGCGGTGCGTCTCCGACATGCACATGGCCGAGGTGGCCATCTGCTACGGCATGACCGAGACCTCGCCGGTGTCGACCCAGACCCGTCGCGACGACGACCTCGACCGCCGTACGTCGACAGTGGGCCGCCGTGCGTCGACAGTGGGCCGGGTGATGCCGCATGGCGAGGTGAAGCTGGTCGACCCGGCCACGGGCCTGGTAGTGCCGCGCGGCGAACCAGGCGAGTTGTGCACCCGCGGGTACTCGGTGATGCTCGGCTTCTGGGATGAACCGGCGAAGACCGCAGAGGCCAAGATCCCGCGCTACGTGCTGCTCGTCGACGAATTCCCGATGACGGTCACCGGCAAGATCCGCAAGGTCGAGATGCGGGAGAGATCGGTCGGCCTACTCGGTCTCAGGACACTAGTAGTACTTTGTTAGGTCGGCGTGGTTGCGTTGTTTCGTTGGGGTTTTCGTGTTGGATCGGGGCGTGGATGCTGCTGATTTCGCTGCCGTTGGGGATCGTCTGGATTCCTTTGCGGGGCAGGTGTTCTCGTCGTTTGCGCGGTCGGATCAGCGGGCGGTGGGTGGGCTGTATCTGCGGGGACTGATGCTGGACGGGCGTCGCAAGTCGATGCAGCCGATGGCAGCGCGGCTGGGGGTGGATCACCAACGGTTACAGCAGTTCATCACCGATTCCCCGTGGGACGTGGTCCCGGTGCGCAAGACGCTGGCGGGTCTGGCGACGTCGGTGGTCGGCGCGGATGCGTGGGTGATCGATGACACCGGCCACGCCAAGGACGGCGATTCCTCGGCCTGTGTGGCCAGGCAGTATTCCGGCACCCTGGGCAAGGTGGGTAACTGCCAGGTCGCGGTCAGCGTTCATGCCGTCACCGACGCCGCGTCGGCCCCGCTGGACTGGCGGCTGTTCATGCCCGAAAGCTGGGATGACCGGTTGGCCGCTACCGCTGAAGCGGCCGAGGCGGTGCGCAGCCGCAGGCTGAAATGCCGGATCCCCACCACCGAACGCCACCGCCGGAAGTGGCAGCTGGCATTGGACATGCTCGACGAGCTTCGCCGATGGGGGCACCGGCCCCCGGTCGTGGTGGCCGACGCCGGTTACGGTGACGCCACCGCGTTCCGGCTCGGGCTGGAAGAACGCGGCCTCGGCTACGTGATGGCGATCAAGAGCACCAC
>JAWWPC010000225.1:0-72148 GCA_033851055.1 Kribbellaceae bacterium
AGTGGTGGCGCAGCTACGGCAACGAGAATTGGGAGTTCGCCGTGGATGGATTGATGCGCCGACGGGAGGCCAGCATCAACGACGTCGCGATCGAGCCCACCGAGCGGCGCATCTTCGGACCGCGCCCTGCGGCTGAGCGCGATCAGGAGATCCCCCTGCGCTGAAGGACTGACGACCCAGTCGTCTTGCAAGTAGATGTCAAAAAGGGTCAGGCCGCTCCGACCAGTGGGTGAGCGGCACCGGGAAGTAGGTGCCGAAGACGAGAGGACCCACCATGAAGTACCTGCTGACCCTGCAACTCGACCCCGCCCTCATCGAGGGTATGACTGCGGACGAGCAGAACGCGGCGTTCGTCGTCGGCCATGAGACGTTCCAGAAGACTCTGACCGAGTCGGGCGAGTTCATCGGCACGAAGGCGCTGGCCTTCCCCGCCGACACCGTCACCGTGCGGGTGCGCGACGGCGTCGCCCAGACCAGCGCCGGGCTCTTCGCCGACACCGGTTCGGCTTTCTTGTGCGGCTACTACCTGGTCGACTGTGCCAGCAAGGAGCGCGCGATCGAGGTTGCCGCCCTGGCCCCCGAGGCAGCCTTCACCGGCATCGAGGTCCGCGAGATCGTCTACGAACTCGGCGCCGAGTGACTAGGCGGTGGGGCCGTCAACTGGCGCAATGGAAGGTTCGGCGGTAATCCTGAGGAGGCACGCCGACAATCCTGCGGAAGTGGTGCCGGAGAAGGGCGGCCGTCCCGAATCCTGACTCGGCGGCGATCTGCTCGATGCCCATCGTGGTCTGTTCGAGCAGGGTCCGGGCGTGCAGGACCCGCTGGGTGGTGACCCACTTCAGCGGCGTGGTGCCTGTCTCGGCCACGAACCGCCGGGCGAACGTCCGGTCGGACATCTGCGCTCGCTTGGCGAGGTAGGGCACGGTGTGCTCGCTGGTCAGGTTCTCCACCATCCAGTCCAGCACCGGCTGCAGGCTCTCCCCGGAGGACTCGGGCACGGGCAGATCGACGTACTGGCGTTGGCCGCCGTCGCGCTGCGGTGGGACCACCATGCGGCGGGCGATCCGGGTCGCGACGGCGCTGCCGAGCTCGCGCCGCACCAGGTGCAGGCAGGCGTCGATGCCGGCGGCGGTGCCCGCGCTGGTGATGATGTTGCCGTCGTCGACGAACAGAACGTCGGCGTCGAGTTCGGCCTTCGGGAATTGCGCCCGGAACTGGTCGGCGTACCGCCAGTGGGTGGCGCACTTGCGGCCGTCGAGCAGTCCGGCGGCACCGAGGACGAAGGCGCCGGAGCAGACGGTGAGCAGGATCGCGCCACGGGTCTCGGCGGCTCGCAGCGCGTCGAGGATCTCCTCCGAGTACTCCTCGCGCCAGGTGGTGGCCGGTATGGCGACCAAGTCGGCGTCAACCAGTTCGTCCAGCCCGTACGGCGCGATGACGGCGGAGTGGCTGCTGGTGCGCATCGGCTCACCCGGGCGGGTCGAGCAGACCTTGAAGTCGAAAGCGGGCACACCGTCGTCGGTCCGGTCGAGGCCGAACACCTCGGACAGCACGCCGAACTCGAAGACAGCAACGTCCTCCATCAGGACGACAGCGACCTTCTTGAGCACGCCAGCCAGTATGGCAGGAATTTGTTGGACTATGTCAATATCGCCAATTGTGGCTGGATCTGCGCGATAGCATAGTTACTGCCATGACCGGAATCATCATCCTCGTAGTACTCGCGCTCGCCGTGATCGCGGCTCTCGAAAGCAGCAACAGGCGGCATGCAACCGGGTTCGGAAACGGACCCGACGGCTCCTGGGTTGCGGACGACCGCGATCTGGCCAGGACCAAGCTCGACCTGCTCGCCCTTGCGGGCACAGCCGAGCCCTTCACCCACAAGCCTCTCGCGACCCCCGGCAGCGTCATCAGCCTCCGCCAGGCCCGGCAGTTCACCCACCACCACGGGCGTCACGCTGCCTAGCTGCGCGGCGTTCGATAACCGTGAAGGATAGGTACGCGTTGGCGGGTGGTCTGGCCGTCCAAGTCGGCCGAGCGCGCGTGAGCAGATCCCACTGCTCCTCCTTCCCTGGCCCCGCTCCCCACGACGCCGGTACGACGATGAGTTCGGCGCCGGCCCGGCCGAGTGCGGTGAACTGGCCGGCGAATCTGAGGTCGTAGCAGGTGGCCAGACCGACCGTCACACCCTGCACGGTGATCGTCACCAACTCCTTGCCGGGGGCAACCAGATCTGACTCGCGCGAGCCGAAGGCGTCGTACAGGTGGATCTTCCGGTACGAGGCGTCAATGCCAGGGCCGGTCGCGAGCAAGGTGTTGTGGACCCTTCCGTCGGGCGCCGGCTCGAAGAGTCCCGCGATGACGACGACGCCGAGCTCGGCGGCAAGCTCGCGCAGTCCGGTCGCGAACGGCCCGTCCAGTGGTTCGGCGACCGTACGCAGATCACTGCCGAAGGAAGCCAGCGTGGCCTCGGGCAGCGCGACCAGTTCGGCGCCGGCACCGGCGGCCCGCCGTACGGCTTCGGTAGCGGTGGTCAAATTGGTGGCGGGGTCAGGCCCGCTGGTGAGCTGGGCGGCGGCGACGCGCAGGGTCGTCATCAATCCTCCGAGGCTGTATACATTAAATATGCGATTGGGCGGGGACTCCGGCCGGGACCGGGCTTATGTGTACCTGCGTGGCACCGTACTGAGCGATCCCGCGGTGTCGGGCACATTCATCAACGAGCAGGCCGTCGCCACCGAGGTCGGGGTGTCTCGAACGCCCGTCCGGGAGGCGTTGCTGATGCTCGCCGCGGAGGATCTGGTCCAACTGGTGCCGCACCGCGGTGCGTTCGTCGCACCGGTGCCGGGTCGCCAGATCGCCGAGATGATGCAGGCGCGTGGCGTGATCGAGTGCTGGGCAGCCGCCGCTTGCCTGAAGAACGGGCACGCGCCGGTCGATCAGATGACCGCCGTCTTGAAGCAGCAGCGCGCGATCCTCGACGAGGGTGACGCAAAGCAGTTCATCGAGCTGGACAGCCAGTTCCACGCGCTTCTCGTGGAGGCCGCGGGCAACTCGGTGCTCGACCGGTTGTACGACAGTCTTCGGGCCAGGCACGTGTTGCTCGGCGTGGTCGCGCTGCAGCGCAGCGCCACTCGCCGGCAGGACGTCCTCGACGAGCACCAGGCGATCGTCGACGGCCTTGCCGCGGGGGACCCGGACGCTGCCGAGGCGGCGATTCTCCGCCATCTCGACACCACCAGCCGCGTCCTCATGCATGGCTAGCTCTGACCTTTGGCGGGCGCCGGCTAGCCCACGGCGTACATCGCGAAGGCCTGCAGTGTGCCGGTGAGGGGGTCGCCGGCGGCGAAGAACACATCGCGCCGAACACGAGGGCGGCGGCAGAGCTGTAGACGGCGAAGTCGTACCACTCCAGCGAGGTGCCGGACAGGCTCGCGGCGAACGCTTTGTACAGGTTGAGCCGCTCATCGGCGGGCGCGGCGGTTGCGGACTGCGGGTGGTCCTCCTAGCGGCGGGTGGTCCATACTTGCTGTATACAACGTGTCTACGCAAGCGATGAGCCAGAATTCGATGAGCCAGAATTCGTGGAGGATTCCCGTGACCGAGGAACACACTGTGCGCTTCACCCTCGCCGGCGGTGGGGAGCGGGAGGTCGCTATCCGCTACGCGCTCAACGCGGGCTATGCCGGCCGCAACACCGAGCAGGTGCAGCACCACGTCGACGAGCTGGCCGAGCTCGGCGTGCCGGCTCCGAGCCGGATCCCGACGCTTTATCCGCTGTCCGCCCGGCTGGTCGGCCGCCCGTCGTACGTGCAGGTCCCGCACGGCAGGACTTCGGGCGAGGCCGAGTGGGCGCTGGTGGTCGGCGACAACCCAGACGACCTGTTGCTGACCGCAGCCTGCGACCACACCGACCGCGCACTGGAGGTTCATGGCGTCGCCTGGAGCAAGCAGTCTGCCCCCGACGTGCTGGGAGACGTCGCCTGGCCGTTGGCCGAGATCGAGGACGAGCTGGATGACTTCACGCTCAAGGCCTGGGTGCGGCACGGTGGGGACGAGCAGCTGATCCAGGACGGAACGCTCGCGCAGCTGTTGCCGCCGTCGTACTGGGTGAAGGAGCTGGACGCGGCCGGACTGCTGCGCCCCGGCACGGTGATCCTCAGCGGCACCATTCCGATGATCGCGGGGGTCGACCAGTTCGCCGACGCCTGGCGAGTGGAACTGACCGACCCCCGCGGCGTCACCTCACGGATCGCCTACGCCGTCGAAACCCTTCCGGCAGCCTGGGCCTGAAGCGGTACGCGCGGGAGCTGACATCCGCCGCAGAGCCCGTCAAGAGTCGCCGGCTGTTCGGCGACCTCGCTCTGAGCTATGCGGCGGCCCGTCGTCGTACGGGAATCAGGCGGCGAGCTCAGGCTTCTTCCGCCAGGTTGGTCGGGTTGCGTTGGTGATGCCGCGGAGGACGCCTTCGACCGGGCCGTAGCCGAAGCGCTGCAGCCACAGTTGGCTGATGCCTAGCTGGACAACGAAGATGGCAAGCGCGAAACCCACCATCTGAAGGGGCGAGACCTGCCCGACCAGACCGAAGCCGACGCCGGTGAAGATCATCAGGGTCGCGACCGACTGGCCCAGGTAGTTCGACAGCGCCATCCGGCCGGCCGGTGCCAGTAGATTGCCGAGGCCGCGACCGCGGTCAGTGTGCAGGATCCGCAGCAAGCTAGCGATGTACGCCGCCACCAGGAACGGTCCGGTCATCACACTGGCCAGTGCGCCGAGAGTGCTGCCGGTTCCGCCGGTCGAAGCGTAGTAGAAGCCACCGGCCAGACCGATCGGGAAGCAGATCAGCTGGATCTTGGGCAGCATCGGCTCGTTGCCGGTGATCCCGGCCAACAGTCGGCGCCGTCCGGCCACCATGCCGAGCAGCAGCGCAGCCAGCGTGGTCGGACCCTGCACGGTGATCTGGGACAGGCCGTAGAGCGGGAGCGCCTTGAGGTGTTCGCCGATCACGTCGCCGAAGCTGCCGGCCAGGTTGGCGGTGGTCTCGCGGGCAGCGACGAGCGCACTAGCGGGGTCGACAATCGCCGAGGTGTCGAGGAGCAGCACGCTGAAGCCCAAGGTGATCAGCAGGTATCCGTAGATCGCGACGACGACGATCAACGCGGACTTGTCCTTGACCCTACGCATCGCCAGCAGGACCAGGCCGATCAGCGCGTACACGGTGAGGATGTCGCCGGTGATCAGGAAGATCATGTGCAACCAACCGATCACGAACAGCCCGCCCAGCCGGCGCAGCATCCGCAGCTTGAATGCCGCCCCGGCCCGGCTGGCTGCCTCCATCTGCAACTGAAAGCTGTACCCGAACAGGAACGAGAACAGCAGGTAGAACTTCATGTCCACGAACGCGGAACTGAGCCAGTGCACGGCGTGGTCGAGGCCCGACGAGTACGCCGGATCCTTGATGACGTGGATGGGATAGCCCGAGGCGGCGAAGGTGATGTTCACGATCAAAATGCCGAGGAGCGCGAACCCGCGCAGGGCGTCGACGTCGTGGATCCGGGTCCGGGGCGGGACGAGTCCTGTGCTCATGAGTCCAGCACACCAGCGCGCGTGCGTGCTTCCAGTCGTGCCACCACCTCACTCAGGGTGGACTTTCTCCTACCTTGCGTGGATCAGAACCGCTGAGTTGAGCGACTGGATGCGCAAGGGACGGTCAGTGGCTCTCTCGCATGACACGGTGAGCGCTCACCGACAGTGAGGAGTCAGCTATGGAGCGAAGAACATTCCTTCGGGGACTGGCCGCGACGGCAGTGGCAGGACCGGCCGCGTCGATGCTCGGGCAGCAACAGGCTCAGGCCGCGACAACCGCCAACTACTATGTGGCGACCACCGAGCAGACCAAGAACAAGGTGCTGGTCTTCCCGAAGAACCAGGCCTTCTCGGACGCCAATGTGCACTGGAGCTTCAGCCCCGGCGGCGGCGGGTGGGCGAACTTGTCCGACGTGAAGATCCGGGCGACCGATGCGCAGGGCGCGATCGCGCTGGTCGCGGCCTCCGGTGGCAAGGCCGGCATCATCGACATCGACAGTGAGAAGGACACCGAGCTGAACGACCTGGCCTGGAGCGCGTCACCGGGTGGCAACCCGCACGCGATCGAGCGAGTACCGGGCAACGGCTCGGTGATCGTGGCCAGCTCCGACGGCCGGCTCACCCTCTACGCGCCCAGCAGTGTCAGCAACCTCGGCAGCCTGGCCAAGGTCCAGACTGTCTCGTACGCCGGAGCGCACGGCGTGCTCTGGGACCCGACGTACCAGTTGCTGTGGGTGGTCGGTCAGAACCGGGTCAGCCACTACGCGGTGATGGGCAGCAAGCGGAACACCCGGCTCAAGTACGCCGCCCACTTCAGCCTCGGGAGCGGGAACCTGGGGCACGACCTGCAGCCTGACTACACGAACACTCAGAAGATGTTGCTCAGTGCAACCAAGGGTGTGTATGAGCTGCTCACCGATGGCGGCAGCTTCCGGACCCGCCGGATCTCTACTGAGACCAGGGTGAAGTCGTACGTGAAGCACTCGTCCGGCGAGGTCGTCTCGATCCGCGGCGACGGTACCCAGCCGCGAGACTGGGCGAACAAGACAGTCCGGTTCTCGGCATCGGCCGACCGGACCCGCGCCGGAGCGCAGTTCTACAAGGCCCGCATCTGGACCTCGGCCTACCAGTAGTCCGGCCAGCAGCAGGCCGACCTTCCGGTGGCCAGCCTTCAGTAGCCAGCCGTAGGCACCCGGGTCAGCCTTCGTACGGGTCAGCCTGTCTGCAGCCCGGTGGAGGGCCTGGTCGCTCGCCTTGACCAGGTCCTCCACGAGGGGCCTTGCCGGACAATCTTTCCGGCGGACGGCGACGTGTTGTGCACTCACGTCCCGCTCGGCGCATCTGGGCTGCCCGTTCACGATGGGTGGCGTTTGCCCTTGTGGATAAGGGGAAACCGGTTCGCGACTGTCGGTAGTGGTGTAGTAGACTAGAAGACATGTTCGAAGGAGATCTGACCGAGCTCGACACCCACGTGCTGCTCAGCGTCGGTGCGGAATTCCGTGTCGCAGAGGACCGTGCCGCGGTCCGCCAGCTCGAGGTCGCGCCTCATGGCGCACCCAAACCAACACCGACAACCTCGCGCCGGAGTCACGGTTCCACCACCGGGTGAAGACGCATGCGCGCTGGAAGGTCCGGCGGCTACCCGGCCGTGCGCTGGAATGGACCAGCCCGCACGGATTCAAGTGGAGGGTCGATCACACCGGCACCCACCGCATCGACGACAGTGACGACGACGCCGGCTGACCGCGTCGGCCGGACCCGCTCCACAGTGATGCTGGTTGCCTGATCGGCCCGACCCAGGGTCCACGGTGATGCTGGCTGTGCACGTCGGTATCCACACGATCCGAGGTGAGGGCGTTGCCTGATTATCTCGAGCGCTCGTCTGGTCCACGGAGATGGGCAGAGTGTCGGGCGGGTTCATGCCTTGTGGCGGGACCGGCGATCGTGCGGCCGGCGGAGGGAGCGCCAGGTCGGGCAGTCGACCGTCGCTGGCGCGACGCGAGACAGGCGCTCAACGCCGGGACAGGGAAACGCTGGAGCCGGGAGCCCGGGGCGGGCGGGAAATGCGGGTGCGGCGGCGCGTGCGGGTGTGTCAAAGTCGGCGCGTGGATGACTATCGCACGTTGAACAGGGCCGGCTGGGACGAGCGGGCTCCGGCGCACGCCGCTTCCCCGGACTACGGGTTCGAGCGGTTGGTGACCGACCCGGAGTTCCTCAGCGACGTGGTCCGGTTCGACCTACCGAGGCTCGGTGACGTCTCCGGACTGCGCGGCGTTCACCTGCAGTGCCACATCGGCACCGACACGATCTCACTGGCCAGGCTCGGGGCGCGGATGAGCGGGCTCGACTTTTCCCCGGCGGCGATCGAGCAGGCCGAGACGCTGGCCGCCCGGACCGGTGTCGAGGTCGATTTCCACGTGGCCGATGTGTACGACGCGGTCGAGGTGCTGGGCGAGGCGTCGTACGACCTGGTCTTCACCGGGATCGGTGCGCTGTGCTGGCTGCCAAGCATCGAGCTCTGGGCCCAGACCGTGGCCGGGCTGCTACGTCCCGGCGGCCGGCTGTTCATCCGGGAGGGCCACCCGATGCTGTGGTCGCTGGCGGAACCGCGGCCGGACGGGGTGCTGTCGGTCGACCTCCCGTACTTCGAGATGGTCGAACCGCAGGTCTGGACCGACGGCGGTACGTACGTCGAGACGGACGTGGAGTTCACCCAGAATGTCACGATGGAGTGGAATCACGGACTCGGCGAGACGGTGACCGCGCTGCTGAACGCCGGGCTTGACCTCACCGCCTTGGTGGAGCACGACAGTGTCCCGTGGGAGGCCCTGCCCGGCCAGATGACGAAGGACAACGCCGGTGAGTGGCGGCTCACCGACCGGCCGGAGCGGCTCGCGGCGTCGTACACGCTGCAAGCGCGGCGACGCGACTGAATCCCGCGCCAGGCCAGGCGCGGGTTGGCAGGTCCACGAGTCAGCGGGCTCGGCGCTGCTGCACCTTCTGGAACATCTCCTTGGCCTTGCGCTGGTTCTCCGGCTTGCTCAGCTCGCGCTGCGCGACCTGAAGGAGCTTGGCGACAACTGCGCCTTTGACCAGTGTCTTGACGAAACCCATCGGGGGCCTCCTTCTCTGCTTGCTACGAACGTAGCGGTCTTCACAAGATATGGCCTGGGGGATGTTCCTGGCTAAACCCCTGTTCCTCCCGTCAGGACATATCGGTGTAGGCGAGCTGGGCGCCGCAGTGATGGCATCGGAACAGGCATCCGGTGCGTGCCGAGGAGCGCGGAGGCCGACCCGTCGGCGATACACCACGGACAGATCTCGCCTTCCATCTCGTCCTCGCAGTAGGTCGGTCCGGTGTAGACATATCCCCGCTGCCGTCCACAGCAACGGCAAGTGTCGTCACTGATCATCACCGACCCGGTCCCGAGCGGATCAGGGTGATAGCGGAACTTCGGAATATAGGCACAATGGGTGGGTGCCCGAGTTGCCGGAGGTTGAATCGCTCGCGGCGTTCCTGCGGGAGCGTGCCGTCGAGCGGGCGATCGTGCGTGCCGACATCACCGCGATCAGTGCGCTGAAGACCTACGACCCGCCGATCTCGTCGCTGGTGGGCCTGCTGATCGACGACGTGCAGCGGCACGGCAAGTTCCTGGACATCTCTGCCCAGGGCGTCCACCTCGTGATCCACCTGGCCCGGGCGGGCTGGCTGCGCTGGCGGGAGGAGCAGCCGAAGACGTTGGTCAAGCCCGGCAAGGGCCCGATCGCCTGCCGGGTGGTGCTGGACGACGACTCCGGGTTCGACCTGACCGAGGCCGGCACGCAGAAGAAGCTCGCGGTGTACGTCGTCCGAGACCTGGCCGAGGTGCCGGGTATCGCCCGGCTCGGGCCGGATCCGTTCACGCTGTCAACGGACGAGTTCGGCGAGATCCTGAAGAAGGCGGGCCGGGTCCAGCTCAAGGGCGTGTTGCGGAACCAGTCGATCATTGCCGGTATCGGCAACGCCTACTCCGACGAAATCCTGCACGTGGCGAAGATGAGCCCGTTCAAGCCGGCGTCCAACCTGACGACCGACGAGCTCAAGCAGCTGTATGACGCGATGCAGACGACGCTGCGCGATGCGGTGGAGCGATCGGCCGGGCTGGCGGCGCAGGACCTCAAGTCCGAGAAGAAGAGTGGCCTACGGGTGCATGGCCGCAAGGGCGAGAAGTGCCCGGTCTGCGGCGACACTGTCCGCGAGGTGAGCTTCGCGGACTCCGCCCTGCAGTATTGCCCGACCTGTCAGACAGGCGGCAAGCCGTTGGCCGACCGCCGCCTGTCCAAGCTATTGAAGTAGGCCCGGGCTGGGATGATCGGAGCATGTTCCAGACCCCTGAGATTCCAGCCATCACCATCGCCGACGTTAGCGAGGACCTGCTCGCCGAGGTGCACGTCCTGGACGTCCGCGAGCCGGACGAGTGGGCGCGCGGTCACATCGACGGCGCCCAGCACATCCCGCTCGGCGAATTGCAGGCCCGGGTGGCCGAGGTGCCGACCGACCGCAAGGTGCTCTGTGTCTGCGCGGTCGGCGGCCGGTCCGGGATGGCCACCCAATTCCTCGGTGCGGAAGGTCACGACGCGGTGAACCTGGACGGCGGCATGTTCGCCTGGCAGGCCGCCGGGCGACCGGTCAGTTTCGACTGAACCGCAGTTTCTGCAAAAGATACCTTCCGGAACTGGGTCGGACGCGTTACTTTGTCACCGGTCGGTTGACCGGCGTACATCTCGGCCTCACGTGGCTGTAGGGCGCACGGCGTCGGATGGCCGCGTCCGCCCATTCCAGGAGGCCCCGTGTCCACGCCCGCCCCGCCGCGCACTTCGAGAGTCCGTACGACGACGCTGAGCCTCGCGGTCGGCGGTCTGCTGACCACCATCGCACTGAACCCGGCCGCTGCCCAGCCACTGCCGGAGCCGGCGTCTCGCTGGCAGCCCATCGAGACCCAGCGTGCGTCCTCCGCGCCCTCGGACATCCCTGATGTCGCGATCGCGCCGCCCGGCCAGGGGATCGTCACCCGGCGGCAGGACAGCCCGGTCGCGCCAGGAGTGAACTACACCAGCTTCGAGCGGCTCGATCCGCGCGGGTGGCTCCGCGGTGACATCCTGGACTCCAATCTGGACGCCGGGGGCGTGACCGTCGACTACCTCAGCTCCGGCACTGTGTCGGGCCACGAGCCGATCAGTCAGCAGGTCGCTCGCAAGGGTGCGATCGCAGGCGTGAACGGCGACTTCTTCGACATCAACGACACCAGTGCGCCGCTCGGTATCGGCATCGAGCGGGACGCCGACGGTGGCGCCGGGCAGCTCCTCAACGGCCCCGCCGCAGGTCACAACGACACGGCTGTGATCGACCAGAACGGCCTGGGTCGGATCGCCCAGGTCTTCTTGGCCGGTACGGCGACCGACGACGACGCGACCAAGGTGGATCTGACCAACTTGAACTCGCCCGAGGTCAACGCAGGCGGCATCGGCCTCTACACGCCGCAATGGGGCGCGGCCGCCCGGACCCGCACAGTTGACGGGCTGCCGACCGTCCGCGAGGTGATCCTCCGTGACGGTGTGGTCGTCTCCTCCGCGACCACCCCCGGGACGATGCCGCTGGCCGCTAACGAGCTGGCTCTGATCGGTCGCGAAGCCGGTGCCACCGCTTTGACCGCGTTCGAATCCGGCGAGAAGGTTGACGTGAAGTACGGCCCGCGCGCCGACGCGGCAGATGTTGCCGTCGGCATCAGCGGCAATGTCCAGCTGGCCCGCGACGGCAAGGTCCTCGACGTCGCCGACACGGATCTCGCGCCCCGGACCGCGATCGGGTTCACCAACGACGGCCGCAGGATGGTGTTGCTCACCGTCGACGGGCGAGCGACCGGCTCGCGTGGCCTGACGCTTCGTGAGACGGGCCAGCTGATGGTCGACCTCGGCGCCGACGATGTACTCAACCTCGACGGCGGCGGATCTTCGACGATGCTGTCCCGATCGCCCGGCGAGGCCACGCCGGAGGTGGTGAACCAGCCGTCCGACGGATCCGAGCGGCTGGTTCCGAACGGCCTCGGGCTGCTGCCGAAGAAGGGCTCCGGCCAGCTGAAGGGCTTCCGGATCGAGGCCACCGCCACCTCCGCGGAGCTCGCTGACACCGATGTGTCCCCCAGCTCCAGGGTTCTGACCGGTTTGAGCCGTGTGCTGACCGCGCATGGGCACGATGAGACCTTCGCCGCCGCCGTCGGTACGCCGTACTGGTCGGTGGGCAGTAATGCGAGCATCACCAACCAAGGGGTTGTGACGGGTCGTCGTGCCGGCGACGTCACCGTGACCGCGGCGCGCGGATCCGCACTTGGGAGGTTCCCGATGACGGTGCTCGGTAAGCCGATCCGGCTGGCGCCCTCGACCCGGCAGGTGTCGTTGTCAGACGCAACGGCCAAGGGGTCCTTCACCGTCAACGGGTACGACGCCGACGGGTTCTCCACCTGGGTGGAGCCGCGCGACGTCAAGCTCAGCTATGACGCCGACCTCCTAAAGGTAGTTGCTAAGGGCAATGGCTTCGACGTGTCGGCGATCGGTAACGATGCAGTCTCCACGGTGGTCACCGCGCAGGTCGGCAATCTGACCACCCAGCTCAGTGTCACCGCCGGGTTGAGCAGTCAGGTCGTCGACGAGGTGGACGACCTGACTCGCTGGCAGGCGAACGCCGTACCGGTCGGTGCGGCGACTGCCACCCGATCCGCTGCTGAAGGGCATGACGGCGGCCAGGCGATCGCGCTGGACTACTCGCTCACCGGGAGCACCGCCACCCGCGCGGCGTACCTGTCGCAGACCGTGCAGCAGACGCTGCCCGGGCAGCCGCAGAAGCTCGGCGCTTGGGTGTATGGCGACGGCAAGGGCGCCTGGCTGCGCGCCAACGCGTACGACGCGGCGGGCGGCTCGGCGCAGACGCTCAACCTGGCGGCGACGGTCGACTGGACTGGCTGGAAGTACGTCGAGGCCAACGTACCGCCGGGGCTGACCATGCCCCTGAAGTTCTGGCGCATCTATGTGGTGGAGACGGTTCCGACCAGGCAGTACTCCGGCCGGATCATCGTGGATGATCTGACCGTGCGAGGTGCCCCGCCGGTGACGATGGCGCCGCCCACCAAGGTGGTCGACCCGATGGTTGTCGCTGACGGCTCGATCGGGGCCGGCAAGCGGTGGAAGTTCGCGGTCCTGTCCGACGCGCAGTTCACCGCGGACAACCCCGAGTCCGACTACGTCAAGCAGGCCCGCCGGACGATCCGGGAGGCGCTCGCGCAGCAGCCGGAGTTCCTGGTGATCAACGGTGACTTCGTCGACCGGGGCTTCGCGAACGACATCGCGCTGGCCAAGAGGGTCATCGACGAAGAGGTGGCCGGCAGGGTGCCGGTGCATTACGTGCCGGGTAACCATGAGAGCTATGGACCGGGCGATCTGTCCGAGTGGACGAAGGTGTTCGGCGCCCCGACCAGCACGTTCGATCACTTGGGCACCCGCTTCGTGCTGCGCGACTCGTCGCTGGGCTCGCTGCGAGCCGGCGGCTTCGACCAGATCCTGGACCTGCGCAAGCAGCTCGACGACGCCGCGACGAACCCAGCGATCCGCAACGTCGTGGTGATGGCGCACCACCCGATCGACGACCCGTCGCCGACGATGAACTCCCAGCTGGGTGACCGGAAGGAGGCGGAGCTGCTGGTTCGCTGGCTGGCAGACTTCCGCTCGTCGACGGGCAAGGGCGCGGCCTACATGGCGGCCCACGCCGGCACCTTCGCGGCGACCCGGACCGACGGCGTGCTGCTGCCGTTGACCGGGAATTCGGGCAAGAGCCCGGCGGCCGCTCCCGACGCAGGTGGCTTCACCGGTTGGGCCCTCGTCGGGATCGAGCCGAACGCTCGGGCGGCTGACGCAGGCTCGCGGAACTGGTCCGCGCCTGAGCGGTCCTGGTTCCAGGTGGAGCTGAGGCCGCATGTGGACGCGCTGGAGTTGGCCGCACCGGCCTCGCTCAAGCTGGGGACGACCGCGCCGGCGGCGGCGACCGTCGTACAGGAGAACCGGCGGGTGCCGGTCTCCTTCCCGGTGTCGGCTGACTGGTGGGGCTCGGCCCGCTTGTACATCGGTCCGGCCAAGCAGGCGCCGGCCTGGTCGATCGCGGCCTATGACCCGGCGACGGGTCAGCTGACCGGTATCCGCCCGGGCTCGGTCCAGTTCGGCGTCACCGTCAACGGCGTCACCAAGAGCACCTCGATCGAGGTCACCCGGTAACGCAGGCGACAATCGACCGATGCGGCTGGATCGGATCAAGATCGTCGAGTACGACGCGGCGTGGGCCGGCCGGTTCGAGCAGCAGCGGGCGCGGATCGAGCCCCTGCTGGCCGACTGGCTGGCTGCGCCGATCAAGCACATCGGCAGTACGTCGGTCCCGGGTCTGCCGGCCAAGCCGATCATCGACATGGTGGCAGTGGTGGACGATTACGACGCTTGTGCCGAGGCGTTCGGACCGCTGGCCGCGCTTGGGTGGCTCCTGGCGCCCGAACCGGGTGAAGCGGAAGCCCGGAAGTGGTCGCTGTGCTATCCCAGCATCGAGCGGCGGACGCATCACCTGCACATCTTCGAGGCGAGCACGGACGCGCTGCAGACTCTGCTGGCCTTCCGTGACCACTTGCGGAGTTCACCCGAGGACCGGGCCGCCTATGCGCAGACCAAGCGTGAACTGGCCGCTGCCAATGACGAGGACCGCCCGGCATACCGAGCAGGCAAGGCGCCGTTCATCACCGCCGTACTTGCTCGGCGCGACACTAGGCCGATACGTCGGTGAAGTGTTCGACGTGCGGTGGGTTGGCGAAGTGCGGGCCGATCAGGCCGCGCCAGATGGTGAAGCCCTCGCCCGCGCGGAACTCGTCGTGCGCCTCGACCGAATCCCACTCCACCAGCAGCACGAACCGGGCGGGCGTCTCGATCCCGCGCGTCATCCGGATGCTCCGGCTGCCCGGAGCGCGCTCGATCTGCTGCCGCGCCTCCAGATAGGCCGCGGCAAACGCGTCCTCCTGGCCGGGGGTCACGTCGATCAGCGCCACTTCAAGGACCATGCGGTCCAGCTTTGCACAAGCGTTGTGAGGACGAGCCGGACGTCCACCACTCACCTAGCAGTGATCCTGTGCTGGGGGAGTGGCAGGCCGGGCGGGGGACTGGTGCGAAGACAGGGCTTGGTGAGTGAGGGCCGTCCGGGGGTAGCGTCTGGCGCTGTGAATGAGCTTGAGGTGAGGAGACCGCGTCGGCTGGTGGCTGGGGACCAGGTGGCCATCGTGGCACCGTCGGGCCCGCTGTCCGTCGAAAGGCTGGAAGTCGGGCTGGAGATTCTGCGGACCTGGGATCTGGAGTTGGAGGTGATGCCGTCGGCGCTCTCCCAGCACCAGTCGCTGCCGTACCTGGCCGGGGACGACGCCGCCCGGGCGGACGACTTCAGGACCGCCTGGCTGGACCCGTCGTACGCGGCCGTGTTCTGTGGGCGCGGTGGGTACGGCGTGCAGCGGATGCTGCCGCATCTGGACTTGAACGAGCTGGCCGGGGTGGAGAAGATCCTGCTCGGCTTCAGCGACATCACGGCGTTGCATGAGCCGTTCAACGCCCGCGGCCTGGTCACGGTCCACGGCCCGATGGCTGCTTCTGTGGGACAGCTCAACTCGCCCGATGGGCACGACCGGCTGCGAGCCTTGCTGTTCGAGCCGGAGACGGTGACGGATCTCCTCGCGCCGAAAGGTGCTGCGACCGTGGTCCCCGGCACGGCCGAGGGCCGCCTGCTCGGCGGGAACCTCGCACTACTTGCTGCCAGCATCGGCACGCCGACTTTCGCGCGGCCGGTCGGCATCGTCGTACTGGAAGACGTCAGCGAAGACGGCTACCGGGTGGACCGGCTCCTCACCCAACTGCTCAGGGCGAACTGGTTCGACGACGTCACCGGGCTGGTGATCGGCGACTTCAGCGAGTCGGGCGACCAGGAGATCATGGCCAGTGTGTTCCGGGAGAGACTCGTGCCGCTCGGCCTGCCGATGGTCGAGGGGGCGGCGATCGGCCACGAGGACCTCAATCTCGCTGTCCCGCTCGGCGCCCCGGTCGCGCTCGATGCGACGGCCGGGACGCTCACCCCGCTGGTCACCCCTTTTCGGTGAGGTGCTCGCGCAGGAAGGCGAAGGCCTGTGGGTAGGCGTCCAGGCGGTTCTTGCGCTTGGCGAGGCCATGGCCCTCGTCGGGGTAGACCAACAGTTGGCAGGCGACGCCACGATCCGCCAGGGCAGCGACGATCTGCTCGGCCTCGGACAGCGGCACGCGCGGGTCGTTGGCGCCGTGGATCACGAACAGCGGCGCCCTGATGTTGTCCACCTTGTTCAGAGGGCTTGCCTCTTCGAGGAAGTCACGGTCGTCGGCCAGGGTGCCGTACTCGCGTTCGCGAGCCACCCGGCGGTACTCCGAGGTGTTCTCCAGGAGGGTGACAAGCGAGGCAATCCCGACGATGTCCACCCCGGCGGCCCAGAGCTCCGGCTGGAAGGCCAGCCCGGCGAGCACCATGTAGCCGCCGTACGAACCGCCGTAGAGGGCGGCGCGGGAGGCGTCGACGCCGATGCTGGGCAGCCAGTCGTGGATCGCGGCGAGGTCCTTCACCGAGCCGAGTCGCAGTCGCTTGTCGTCGAGCGAGTACCAGCGCTTGCCATAGGCAGCCGATCCGCGCACGTTCGGCACTACGACGGTGTGGCCCTCGGCGGCAAGACCCGCGATGATCGGGTTCCAGACCCGCATCGACATCCCCTCGGGGCCGCCATGGATCACCAGTACGGCGGAGCCGTCGCCGCCACCCTGCGGGCGATAGACGAAGACCGGGACCTGTTCCCCGTCGAACGAGGTGACCCGGTGGCTCTCCGGGTGCTGAAGGCCCGCCGGCAGGGCGGGCATCTCCGGCACTCGCGCGGCAAGGGTCTCGCCGGTCTCCCGCGTGTAGCGGAAGACGGAGAGCGGCTCGACCGGTGAGCTGTAGTTGATCAAGGCGTAAGCGCCGTCGAAAGACCAGAGCGGATCCGGCGCCATCATCAGCCGCGCCGCGCAACCACCCGGCGGCAGCTTCAGCGGCGCCACCAGGCTGGCATCTGCTAGCCGGTGCAGCGCCAGCGAGATCGTGCCGTCGTCAGTGGTCGCGACCAGCAGGTGTTCGCCGTCCGGGCAGACCCAGCCTTGCAGGTCGCGCTCGTCGTCGACCAGCAGATCGCTCCAGCCAGCCGGGTCGAGGTCGTACCGCCGCAGCGCGATCCGGTCCCGGCCGGCATCGCTGCCGACGACGAGGCCGGACGAGTCGGGCAGCCAGGACGGGCTCTCCAGATACGTCTGCTCGTCGTACGACGTGAGCTCTGTGACTGTGCCGGTCTTGGTCTCGACCAGCAGCAGCTGGACTGCGTTCGCTGGACCACTGGCCAGGGAGATCAGCGCCCACTGGTCGTCCGGCGACGGGTGCACCGACCCGATGTAGCCGCCGCCGTCGTACAGTACGGTCTCCACTCCGGTGGAGAGGTCGTGGGCGACCAGGTCGAAGTCGACGTTGTTGCGTCGGTTCGTGGTGAACAGCACACGGTCCGGCTTGGCGTCGATCAGGTTGTGGAAGAAGTCGGGCTCCAGCACCAGCGGCGTCAATACAGGCAGACCGTCCGGGCCACTGCGGTCGTCGAGGTCGAGCAGCGACAGCTGGCCGCGTTCGTTCCCGCCGGTGTCGTACTCGACCACCACCTTGCCGCTGTCCGGCACGAACCGGGCCTTGCGGACCGTGTCCGACAGTGCAGTCAGGGCCCGCCAGGACCCGTCCGGTGCCACCTCGTGGATCTGCCTCGTGCCGCTGCCGTCGTACCCGACCAGCAGGCGGCCGTCTGTGTCGACGTCGAACGCGATGACGGTGGGCAGGGACAGCAGCGTCGTCAGCATGGTTCAGACCCTACCCACCTCGTGGTCAGCGATCACCGTGCCAGGAGTGCCAGAGCGCGGCATACGGGCCTTCGGCATCGACCAGCTCGTCGTGCCCGCCCAGCTCGACGATCCGGCCGTCCTCGACCACCGCGATCACGTCGGCGTCGTGGGCGGTGTGCAGCCGGTGGGCGATCGCGACCACCGTGCGCCCCTCCAGTACGCCGGCCAGCGACCGCTCGAGGTTGCGGGCCGCCCGCGGGTCCATCAGCGAGGTTGCCTCGTCCAGAACCAGCGTGTGCGGGTCAGCCAGTACCAGCCGGGCGAGGGCGATCTGCTGCGCCTGCGCAGGTGCCAGGGAGACACCACCTGAGCCGACCTCGGTGTCGAGCCCCTGCTCGAATCCGGCCACCCAGGCGTGAGCATCGACCGACCGCAGCGCTGCCCAGAGCTCTGCGTCAGCAGCGGCAGGTCGAGCCAGCCGTAGGTTGTCGCGCACGCTCCCGACGAACACGTGATGCTCCTGGTTCACCAGCGCCACATGGGTCCGCACACGCTCGGCGGACATCTTGTCGAGCGCTGCGCCGCCCAGGGTGATGTCGCCCAGCCGCGGCGAGTAGATGCCCGCCAGTAGCCGGCCGAGCGTCGACTTGCCTGCTCCGGACGGCCCGACCAGCGCGACGCGTGCTCCTGGCTGCACAGTCAGGGTGACACCGTGCAGCACATCCCGGCCCTCTAGATAGCCGAACCGCACCTCGTCCGCCAGCACCGTGCGCCCGTCTGGCTCGACCTCATCACCCGTCGCGGCCTTCTCAACCTCCCGTACGCCGACCAGCCGGGCGAGCGAGACCTGCGCCACCTGCAACTCGTCGTACCAGCGGATCATCATGTTGACCGGCTCGACCAGCATCTGCACGTAGAGAGCGCCAGTGGTCAAGGCCCCCACGGTCAGCCAGCCCTCGATGGCGAGACCACCGCCGATCACCAGTACGGCAACCAGTGCGACTGTGTGGGTCATGTTGATGACCGGGAAGAGCACCATCCGCAGCGAGAGCGTGTAGCGCTCCCAGGCCACCCACTGGCCGATCCGGCCGTCGCCGAGCTTGATCCGGCGCTCGCCCAGCCGATGCGTCTCCACCGTGCGGCCGGCGTCGACTGTCTCCGCCAGAGCCGAGGCGACAGCCGCATAGCCGGCTGCCTCCGACCGGTAGGCCGATGGCGCCCGGCGGAAGTACCAGCGGCCACCGATGATCAGGATCGGCGCCGCGATAACCACGGCGACGGCCAACTCCGGAGCAGTCACCACCAATGCGCCGAGCAGCAACGACCCCCAGAGCAGGGCGATGGTCAGCTGCGGCACTGCGTCCCGCATGGCGTGCGACAGCCGGTCCACGTCGGTGGTGATCCGGGACAGCAAGTCACCGGTCCCGGCCCGCTCCAGCACGCCCGGCGGTAGCGCGACTGCCCGGACCAGGAAGTCCTCTCGCAGGTCGGCCAGCATCTGCTCACCGAGCAATGCTCCGCGCAGCCGGGTCAGCCGGATGAACACGGTCTGTACGGCGAGCGCCATAAGGAAGCCGAGGATCACCCAGGACAGGCCGACGTCGCGCTGCCCGGACGACAGCTTCTGCACCACGTTGCCGAGCAGCCATGGGCCGACCATGCCGCTAAGGGCCGCCACTGCGTTGACTGCGGTCAGCCAGCCGAAGGCCCGACGATGCCGCCGGAACAGATCGCGGAGGTAGGCCTTGACCGTGGCTGGGCCGGCCACCGGCAGGCGGGCCGCCTGCTGCGGGGCCGCCGGGTCGAACTCAGGGCGCTTCACGCCGACTCCTCAAGGGTTGGTTCGACCTCGCGGGTGACCACCGCGCGGTAGTGGGGGTCTGTGTGGATGAGCTCGTGATGTGTGCCGACTGCGACGACCTGGCCGTCCGGTACGAACACCACCCGCTCCGCCCGGTCGAGCATCAGCGGGCTGGACGTGAACACCACCGTGGTCCGGCCGGACCGCAGCAGCCGTAGGCCGTCCGCGATCCTGGCCTCGGTGTGTGCGTCCACCGCGCTGGTGGGCTCGTCCAGCACCAGCACCGTCGGGTCGACGTACAGGGAGCGTGCGAGGGCCACCCGTTGCCGTTGCCCGCCGGACAGCGACCGGCCCCGTTCGGTCAGCATGGCCTGGGTCGGATCGGTGACACCTTCCGGGAGGGTCTGCCGGAGTACGTCGAGGATGTCGGCGCATTGTGCGGACTCGAGCGCCACCTCGACTGGCACCGACCCACTGGCCGGTACGTCGAACAGCTCGCGCACCGTCCCCGAGAGCAGCACCGGATCCTTGTCCTGAACCAGTACGGCGGTCCGGGCAGACGCCAGCGGCAGATCGTCCAGCGGAACGCCGTCGAGCAGCACTGACGGCACACCGGCTTCTGCCTCGAGGCTGTGACCGCCAAGCCGGTCCGCCAACAGTCCACCTGCATCCGGATTGCCGCACACCACGGCCGTGAAGGTTCCGGCCGGGATCAGCAGGCCGGACACCGGATCCAGCAGGTCGCCCTCGGGCGTCTGCGCAGCGGCGTTGCCCATCGATTCATCGGTCCGCTTCAGCGACAGCACGCGAGCTGCCCGCCGCGCCGACACCTTCGAGAAGATGAACGCGCTGGCCGTCTCCTCGAAGACCTGCAGCGGTACCAGCATGAAGGTGACGAAGCCGTACGTCGTCACCAGCTCGCCCACGGAGATCCGGCCGGACAGCACCAGCCTGATCCCGAACCAGACGATGAAGACCAGGAACAACCCGAACAGCAGCACCTGCAGAGCGGAGATCAGCGACCACATCCGCGCGGACCGCACGGCAGCACCCCGCAGCTCCTGCGAGGCGGCCCGGTAGCGATCCAGGAACAGTTGCTCGCCACCGATGCCGCGCAGCACCCGCAGCCCGGCGACAGTGTCGGCCGCCAGCTCGGTAGCCCGGCCGCCCTTGGCCCGCTGTGCGTCCGCGCGGCGCTCCGCCGGACCCATCAGGGGCACGATGGAGAAGGCCAGCACCGGTACGGCGATCGCCACGGCGAGGCCCAGTTGCGGCTCGTAGAAGAGCAGCCCGATCACCACGGCGAAGCAGGTCAGGAGAGCTGCGGCGAAGCGGCCGAGGACCTCGACGAACCAGCCGATCTTCTCGACGTCCCCGCTGCTCACTGCGACGACTTCACCCGCGGCGATCTGCCGGGTCAGCATCGAGCCCAGCTCGGCGGCCTTGCGGGACAGCTGCTGCTGGATCCTGGACGCCGTACTGATCCAGTTGGTGACCACGGCACGGTGGAAGCACGCGTCGGCGCCGGCCTTGACCGCGCCCATCACGAGCAGTAGCCCGCCGGCCAGCAGCAGCCTTGGCCCGGACCGATCGATGACGGCCTGGACGGCGATACCCACGGCGACCGGCGCGGCGGCGATCCCGCCGAAGTAGAGCAGCCCCCAGCCGACCGCGATGAGTTGGCCGCGCAGTTGCTGGTGCTCGAGCCAGACGATGAGTCGGAGGCCGGACCGGGTGTCAGGCACACCAGGGTCGACGAAGGGAATATGGCGCAGCGACATGACGTCCCAAAGAAGGCATGGAAGGGTATGGAGCGGTGAGGTGGAGGGGCTTTCCGGGGGCGCCGGGCGGGCGCCGTGCATCAGGCCATGGGAAGAAGCGTAGGCGGCCGAGGGAGGGGCCCGTCAACCGAGTTTTTCGCACGGGATTCCGACCGGGTTGTACCGTTTCAGGGTGACCGAGCTCAGCCGGCGGCGCCGGCTACTGGTGCTGGGTATCTGTTGCCTGAGTCTCTTCATCGTCGGGCTCGACTCCACCATCGTGAACCTGGCCCTGCCGTCCATCCGGCAGGACCTGCACGCGTCCGTCTCCATGCTGCAGTGGACCATCGACGCCTACTCCCTGGTGCTGGCCAGCCTGCTGATGCTGTCCGGCTCCACCGCGGACCGGATCGGCCGGCGGCGGACATTCCAGGCCGGGCTGGTGCTGTTCGGCCTGGGCTCGCTGCTCTGCGGATTCGCCCCGTCAGTCGGACTACTGATCGGGTTCCGGATGCTGCAGGCGGTTGGCGGCTCGATGCTCAACCCGGTAGCGATGTCGATCATCACCAACACCTTCACCGAGCCGAAGGAACGCGCCCGGGCGATCGGCGTCTGGGGTGGCGTGGTCGGGCTGAGCATGTCGGTCGGCCCGGTTGTCGGCGGTGCGCTGGTCGATTCGGCGGGCTGGCGCTACATCTTCTGGATCAATGTGCCGGTCGCCATCGCCGCGCTGGTCCTGACGGCACTCTTCGTGCCGGAGTCGCGGGCGGCCCGGCCGCGCCGGATCGACCCGGTCGGACAGTTGCTGGTGATGGTGCTGCTGATCGGACTCATCTACGGGATCATCGAGGGCCGTGGCGCCGGCTGGGGTTCGCCGTTGATCCTCGGCTGCTTCGTTGTCGTCGTACTGGCGCTGATCGGCCTGGTGCTGTACGAGGGGCGCCGGACGGAGCCGTTGCTGGATCTGCGGTTCTTCCGGAGTGCGCCGTTCTCGGGCGCGACCCTGATCGCCGTCTCCGGGTTCGCGGCGCTGGCCGGGTTCTTGTTCCTGAACTCCCTGTATCTGCAAGAGGTTCGCGGCTTCTCGGCCCTGCACGCGGGCCTGCTGACGCTGCCGATGGCGGCAATGACGGTCGTGTTCGCGCCGCTCTCGGGCTGGATCGTCGGCAACCGCGGTCCCCGGCTGCCGCTGACGGTCGCCGGCAGCATGCTCGCTGTCAGCGGGCTGCTGCTGTCCCGCCTGACCGACAGTACGACGACCCCGGTGCTGCTGGCCGGCTACCTGATCTTCGGCCTGGGCTTCGGGATGCTGAACGCACCGATCACCAACGCAGCCGTCTCGGGCATGCCCCGGTCCCAGGCAGGAGTCGCAGCGGCGATCGCCTCGACCAGCCGCCAGGTCGGCGCCTCGCTGGGGGTCGCGATCGTCGGGACCGTGCTCAACACCCGGCTGACCGGACCACTCGAGACGGGTTTCGTCCAGGCGGCTCGGCTCGGCTGGTTGATCATCGCGGGCTGCGGCGTGCTGGTGCTCGCGCTCGGCCTCCTCACCACCACCCGCTGGGCCCGCGGCACCGCCGACAAGGTTGCCGACGAGTTCAAGGCCTGGGACTTCGGTCCGATTCGGAGGCGCTGACTCGAAGCAGGCCCGCGCGGACCAGCGCCTTCAGCCGGCCGCGAAGGATCTTCTGCCGCCGCTCCTCCGCTGGGAACAGTTCCACGTACGCCGCCCCCTTGGCCGCCAGCAGGTCGTCGTCAAGGCGTCGTACAGTCCCGGCCGGGAAGCGATGGGTCATCGCGGCCTGCACGGCCGCACTGTCGATCCCAGCCAGCAGTTCGGTCAGTTCCTCCTCGGTGGTGACGCCGAGTTGCGGGAGAATCGCGAGGATCCAGGTGTAGTGGTTCGTCTTCGCGTGCGGCGCGTCCGGGTATCGCCTGGTCAGGTAGGTCGTCAGTGTCCCGGTGGTCAGATCCATCGGTGCCGCGTCCTGCTCGGCGGCTGCGAGTTCGCGGTACAGCTTATCGATCTCGGCGAACTCGTTGTCCGCCAGCTCCATCAGCGCCGCGGCCAGCAGGAACCGCCGGTCGAACTCGGGCTTGCGGTTCGGTGGGATGTCAAGCTTGTACCGGATGTCGTGCTCGAACTCGGCCCAGGCGTGCTGCACCGCCGTACGGACCTGGATCTCCATCGTCAGGTTCTTCAGCACCGCGTACTCCGACAGCTCCTGGCGGTGCGCGCTGAGGCGGACCAGGTAGTGCTTGCTGGCGTAGCCGAAGGCGCCCTGGGCTCGGGTGTGCGCGCCCATGTCGATGTGCTCGACGATCTCGAACTCGGACTCGATCACCTCGCAGACCCGATCGACCGCCTCCACCAGGAAGGTGATGATCCGGGCCGCGACCAGGTCGGTGATCTGGTTCAGCGGATCGTCGTACTTGGGTTTGCCGGGATTGTCAGGGTGCAGCTTCGAAGCCTTGGCGAGGAACGACTCCGGGTCCTTGGCCCGGGCGGTCGCGGTCAGGTAGTTGATGCCCTCCTCCTCGCCGATCAGCTCGTTGATCAGCGCTTCCAGCTTCCGGGCCCCACCGACGTACTGCTGGTGCGTCCGCTCGTACTCCGCCGCAGCCTGCACAGCCCACTCCCATAGTTCACCGACCCCGCCCATGCGGCGACTGTAGTGTGCCGAACGCCTAGCATGCCGTAACCGAGCCCTGACAATCTTCCCAGATGACCAACTTCGCCGACTGGAGCAGGTACGTCCAACTGACCGCAGGCGCGGCTCCACGGCAGCTCTACCAAGACGTGGTCGCCCTCTTCCCGGCTCCCGGTCGAGCAGTCGATCTCGGGTGCGGAGCCGGCAACGAGTCGCTCGACTTGCTGCGTCGCGGTTGGCAGGTACTGGCAGTCGACTCGAGCGAGGCCGCGATCGGCACGCTGCTGGCTCGTGCGGGAGAGCTCGCCGATCTGAGCACTCAGGCTGCTGAGCTGTGGACGGCGGAACTGCATTCCTCGGATCTCGTCTACGCCGGGTTCAGCTTGTTTTTCGCCCCGCCAAACAAGTACGCCGGCGCCTGGGCGCGGGTCTCCGCCGCAATTGCACCCGGCGGGCGGTTCGCCGGTCACTTCCTTGGCCCGCGCGACTCCTGGGCCCCGTTCTCCAAGGTGACAGCGCACACGGAGGACGAGGTCCGGGGCCTCCTTCAGGACTTGGAGATAGAGCACTTCGCTGAAGTCGAAGAAGACGGCAAGGCCATGAACGGCCCCAAACACTGGCATCTCTATGAGGTGATTGCGCAGCGCCCAGCATGCGCCCCGCCCGGAAGGCTAGGCGGCGATACCCGAGTCTAGGGAAATCTAGGGAAATCGCTAGATTGACGGGGAAGCGACACGCGATCGGGTTGGCTAGCGAAATCTAAGGAAAACGCTAGACAGGCCCATAGAGTGCGATGCATGGATCCGATCCGGAATCCCTATGCGCCCGGCGCCGGTCAGCGGCCGCCTGAGCTGGCTGGTCGCGACACCGAGGTCCGGCAGTTCGAGGTAGTGCTCGAGCGCACTGCCGCCGGTCGGCCCGAGCGGAGCCTGGTCCTGTCCGGTCTGCGCGGCGTCGGCAAGACCGTGCTGCTGAACACACTCAGAAGTCAGGCGATCAAGCGAGCCTGGGGTACTGGCAAGCTCGAGGCGCGGCCGGATCAGAGCATCCGGCTGCCGATCGCGCAGGCGATACACACCGCGATGCGCGAGCTCGGCCACCGGCACCGCGACGAGGAGCGGGTCGAGCAGTTCAGTGCGGTGCTGAAGGCATTCGCGCTGCGGACAGCTCAGAACGACCGCAAGGGAATCCGCTGGCACCCGCCGGTGGATGTGGTCGCGGCCAAGGGACGGGCCGATTCGGGTGATCTCGAGATGGACCTGATCGAGCTATTCGCCGACGCGGCCGACCTGGCGAACGACCTGTCCGTCGGCGTCGGGGTGTTCATCGACGAGATGCAGGACATCAGTGCGGACGACCTGTCCGCGCTCTGCGCCGCGTGCCACGAGATCAGTCAGCAGAGCGCGCCGCTGGTTATCGTCGGCGCCGGGCTGCCGCACCTGCCCGCCGTACTATCGGCGAGCAAGTCGTACTCGGAGCGCCTGTTCCGCTACATCCGCGTTGACCGGTTGGCGCGCGAGGCGTGCGACCGGGCGCTGATGATTCCTGCCGAGAGCGAGGACGTCGCGTACGACGAGGAGGCGCTGGACGAGCTCTACGCACAGACCGAGGGATACCCGTACTTCGTTCAGGCGTTCGCGCACGCTACCTGGGACCACGCCCCGGCGAGTCCGATCACCATCAAGGATGTAGCCGTCGCCGCACCCGAGGCCTCGGCCGAACTCACGGTCGGCTTCTTCGGTTCACGGTACGAGCGGGCCACCCCGGCCGAGCGCGAGTACATGCGGGCGATGGCGGAGCTGGGCGTCGGCGTCGACGACGGTCCGGTCCTGACCGCCGAGGTCGCGGGCACACTGAAGCGCAAGCCGCAGAGCCTCTCGCCGGCGCGTGACGGGCTGATCAAGAAGGGCTTGGTCTTCTCCGCCGAGCGAGGCACCGTAGCGTTCACCGTCCCCCACTTCGGCAAGTTCCTCCGCACCCGGACGGCCTAATTGCCCGCATTGACGTGAGAACCTACGAGTAGACGTCTGACCCAGCGGAGGAGCACCGATGTCGTCATCTCAGTTCCCCACGTACGGCCGGGGCGACGACCCGGACGAGCCGCGCGGAGACGATCGCTTGGCCAAGCCGGCCCCCTACGGCCCAGGCGGCTACGGCCAGCCCGAGCAGAATCCCCCGTACGTCGGCCCGCCGCAGGGATACTCGGGCTACTCCCAGCCGCCCGAGTATCGGCCCGGCAACGCGTACGGCGATCCGGTGGTTCACCCGCAGCAACAGCAGTTCCCGACGTACGGGCGGGCGGAGTCGCCGGCACCACGCGATCCCCGGGCAGCACGGGTGCTGTTGATCGCCGCCATCGTGGCGGGCATCTACGGGCTATTGGTCATCTCGATTCAGCGGGTGTCCCTCCGGGATATCTCACAGGCTCCGGGCTCACCACTGAACCACCCGCTGCGTACTGACGTGATCGACACCATCGGCCAACTGTTGGTTCTGGTGATAGGCCTGGCTGCGATCGCGATGTGGCTGCGGGATGTGCTGAGCCGGCGGAAGGTCGGCCGCCAACCGGACCCGATCGAGCTGGGCGGGCTTGCGCTGGTGGCCGTGTCGCTCATCCCGATCCTGACCTGGCTGGTGATGGTGCTGAGCACCGGCATGGGCGCCATCGACGGCTCGCTCGACCGGCTGCCGACCGCGTACGCCTGGGGTGGCACCGGTCTGCTGATCCTGGCCGTGGGCTTCGTGCTTGGATACCGCGCGCTGAGGCCTGCGGTACCGAACCCCGTGGTGCTGGCGGCGCCGGACCGACCACCGTGGCAGTGAGCTCGACCGGCTACTGTTAGCGGGTAATCACCTCTGCGGGAGCTCGCACCGATTGGCGGGCTGAGAGGGTGACGAGCCTGCCGGGACCGTCCGGAGCCGGGTCGCCGACCGCCTGAACCTGACCGGGTAATGCCGGCGTAGGGAGCAGGTCCGCCATGGCCTCGACTGTTGTTCGCAATGCCTCCGGCCCGACCGAGGCGCCGCTCGTACTCACCACGGATGCTCCGCGCACGCTGGGGTTCCTCGACCAGTTCACGCTCTGGGGCAACTTCGGCATCTCGTTGTTCGGCCCGGTCACCGGCGCGCTGGTCGTCGCCTACACCGGTTCGCTGGTCAGCGGCCTGGTCGCGGTCGTGGTCGGTTGCGGGATCGGCGCACTCGTGCTCGGCGGGGCCGCCGTGTTCGGCTCGCAGACCGGTGCGCCGGCAATGGCCAGCCTGCGCGGGCTGTTCGGCCGCCGCGGCTCGATGGCGCCGACCGTGCTCAACATCGCCCAGAACGTCGGCTGGGCCACGATGGAGATCATCGTCATCGCCCAGGCCGCGGTGGCGGTCACCAGCGATCGGTGGCGCTGGCTGTTCGTACTGCTGGCCGGGCTGATCGCGACCGCGATGGCAGTCCGGCCGCTCGGCAGCGTGAAGCTGCTGCGCAAGTTCATGGTCTGGCTGGTCCTGCTCGCCTCGGTGTACCTGTTCGTGCAGGTGCTGAGTAAGCCCATGCATGATCTGCCGCAGGACAGCGTGTTCGGCTTCTGGCCGGCCGTCGACCTGGCCGCAGCAGGGGTTGTTTCGTTCGCCCCGCTGGCCGCGGACTACACGCGGCACTCGCGTACCAACAAGGCGGCATTCGCCGGCTCTGCTCTCGGCTACGGCTTGGCGGCGGTCCTCTACTACGCGCTCGGCGTACTGGCGGTCGCAACCCTGCAGACGAACAGCACCGACGTGATCACCGCCCTCGTGACGCTGCCGGCCGGCGCGATCGCGCTGTTGGTGCTGCTGGTGGACGAGGTCGACGAGGCCTACGCGAACGTCTACTCGACCACGATGGCGGCGCACAACCTGATCGGTCACATCGACCGACGCTGGATCTCGGTCGTCATCGGCGTGATCGCCACCGCGCTCGCAATGTTGGTTGACCTAGGCAACTACACCCAGTTCCTCTACCTGATCGGCTCGGTCTTCATCCCGCTGTTCGCGGTGGCGATCGCCGACTTCTTCGTGGTGAGCAAGATGAACTGGGACGTCTCCGACACCGCTCGCTTCCGCTGGCAGCCCACTCTGGCCTGGGTGATCGGCTTCGTCGCCTACCAGTTGGTGAACCCTGGCACTGTCGCCGGCTGGTCCCCCTTGTGGTTGAAGCTCCAGGGCCGGGTGCTCGACCTCTTCGGCGCCCACACCATGCCGACCTGGCTCGGCGCGACGTACACGTCGATCGTGATCTCGATGATCGCCGCTGTGCTCCTCGGCCGATTGGGTGCTGGGAAGTCGAGCGAAAACGTATAGTCGATCCGCTATATATAGCTGAAGGGCTATACGTTTTCGGTCCGTTCTCCAGACTCTCCGCGGCTTACATTCACCAGACCCTCGGTGTTGCTGGGTCCGGCGACCGTTTCAGGGGGTTTCGGGCATCGCGCTTCTCCTTCTGGTCAAGGGGTACTAGATTCCTGGCCGGCAGTACCGCCGTGAAGGCGGCATCAGGCTGCGGGTCCTGCGACGTACCCGTCCAGCGACATGGACATGCTGCTCCTACCGCAGAGAGTTCAGCCGAGCGGGACCAGCCGCAGGCCGCCATCGGCCTCGATGACGGTGCCGGTGAGGTTGCCGTTCGTGGCAGCCAGTACGACGACGTCGGCGAGGTCGTCCGCGGTAGCCACCCGGCCAACGGGCAAGGACTTGGCGGCTGCGGCGAAGTAGTCCTCCCGGGCGTCGTCGGGCAGTCCGCTCCACCACGGGGTGTCGACCAGGCCCGGGGAGACCCCGTTCACCCGGATCGGCGCGAGTTCCACCGCGAGAGGTTTCACCAAGGCTTCGACAGCACCGTTCACCGCGGCGAGGCCGGCCGTACCAGGCAAACCGATGCGTGCGCTGATTGCGCCGAGAAGGGTGATCGAACCATCCGGAGCCAGGCGTGGCAGAACCGCCTGGACCGTGGTGAGCTGCGCCCAGAGCTTGGCGTCGAACGCCCGGCGCAGCGAGCCGAGATCCAATTCGGCGATCGGGCCCTGGCCTTCGCGGCCGCTGAGGGTGAGAACCAGCCAGTCGATCCTGCCGATCGCGCGGGCGACTGCGCCGATCTGGTCCCGGTTGCCGCCATCAGCCCGGTGCCCGATCAGGTCCGGGTCGCTACTCGCGAGCTTGGCCAAGACGTCTTGGCTGCGCCCGGCGATGTGGACTTCTGTGCCCAGGCCGTGCAGTCGGCGGGCCGTGGCCAGGCCGATGCCCGACGTTCCTCCGACGATCAATGCTGTGCGTGTGGTCATGGTGCGCCTCCTATTTCGAACCGAACCGTCTCGGTTTGAAACACGCTAACATGGATCCGTGACCAATCAACCCGAGCCTGTCCGTCCCGGTCGCAAGCGCAGCGAGGAGAGCCGGCTGGCGATCCTGAGGGCGGCGTTCGAGATCGTGGCGGAGCAGGGCTATGGCGCGCTCAGCGTGGAGCGCATCGCCAGTCGATCGGGCGTGGGCAAGCAGACGATCTACCGCTGGTGGCCGACGAAGGCGGACGTGTTGCTGGAGGCGCTGGCGCTCAAGGCCGACCTGCACATCCCGGTACCGGCTGAAGACAGTTACACGGCCGATCTGCGGGCCTTCCTGGCGGCAACCTTCGCGCTGGCGCGTAACAAGCAGGTGGTCGCCGTACTCCGGGCGCTGATGGCCGAGGCGCAGATCGACGACGGGTTCGGCGAGCGGTTCCGTGACTCGTTCCTGCGGGGTCGGCGCGAGGCGCTCAGACAACTGCTGGACCGGGCAGCGGCGCGCGGCGACCTTCCAGTCGCGATCACGCCGGAGCTGGTCATCGATCTGGTCTTCGGCGCACTGTGGTACCGGCTGCTGGCCGCCCATCGTTCTCTCGACGACCAGTTGGCGGACGACCTCGTTGCCATCCTGACTGCCAGTGGCAACTTGATTGCTAGGAGCAACTGATGATCTTTCTGACCGGTGCGACAGACGGCCTCGGCCGTGGCTTGGCGGATCGGTTCGCCCAGGCGGGCGAACAGCTGATCCTGCACGGCCGGGACCGGGACAAGCTTGACAGCACAGCGGATGAAGTCAGCGCCAAGCACGGTGTGGATCGTCCGCTGACCGTGCTCGCTGATCTCGCGGATCTCGCCCAGGTCCGCGATCTCGCAGCCCAGGTTCGACAGTTGACCGATCGGCTGGAGGTGTTCGTCAGCAATGCGGGCATCGGGAGTGGGCTGCCCGACAAGCGGACCCGGCAGACCAGTCATGACGGGTTCGAGCTGCGCTTCGCGGTGAACTACCTGGCCGGCTTCCTGCTCACGCTCGAGTTGGTCCCGCTCTTGAAGGCTGCGACGCCGGCCCGGATCGTCAACGTGGCTTCGCTCGGGCAGCATCCGCTGGACTTCGACGACCTGATGATCGAGCACGGCTACAACGGAACCCGTGCCTACGGGCAGAGCAAGCTGGCGCAGATCATGTCCGGGTTCGAGCTGGCGCAGCGACTGCCTGCCGAGGACGTGACGGTGAACAGCCTGCATCCGTCGACTTACATGCCGACCAAGATGGTGCTGGCGGAGATCGGGCATCAGGTGGACAGCCTCGAGAGTGGCGTGGATGCGACGTACCGGCTGGCCGCCGACGAGAGCCTGATCGGCTCCACCGGTAAGTTCTTCGACCGAACCCGGGAGGCCCGGGCTAACCCGCAGGCTTACGACGCTTCGGCTCGGGCAGAGCTGTGGCAGCGCAGCCTCGAGCTGGTCGGGCACGCAGAACCGTTGGTCTGACCCGTTAGGGTCGAGATACTTGCGCAATGTCGAATTCCGCACTGCGCAGTAGGTCCAGCTATGCCGAGCTGGGGGTGGAGGGTCTCGTGAGTCGAACCACTCCGGAGAAGGATGCGCAGATCGTCGCGGCCGTTGAAGAGATGCTGGCGGGCCGCGAGACGGTGCTGGACCTGTGCTGCGGCTACGGCCGGATCAGCCTGCCGCTGCGGCGTGCCGGGCATGTCGTGCGCGGCCTCGACATCTCGCCGAACCTGATCGAGGCCGGCCGCGCGGCCGCCGAGAGGGAGGGGTTGTCGATCGACTGGGCGATCGGATCGATGACGGATCTGCCTTACCGGTCGGACACGTTCGACGCGGTGATCTGCCTGTGGACCGCGTTCCACGAACTGTTCGGCGAGGATGAGCAACTGTCCACGATCTGGGAGATCTCCCGCGTGCTGAAGCCCGGTGGACTCGCCTTGATCGAGGGGCCGGTCTGGGGGCCGGCGACCGCGCAGGAGATCGCCACCGGGATACGGCAGGGCCCGGGGCAGAGGATCGCGACGACCGAGCATTCCGGCACGTCGAGCCGGCACTACGTCCATGACGAGGTGAGCTACAGCCGGCTCTGTGCGGCAGCCGGGATCGAGAACTTCCGGATCTATAAGCGCGAGTGGGGCGGCCGCCGCCGGCTATTGCTGGAGATCAACCAGCCGGGTGCCTGACGAATCAGTTCCCGACGGCGAGAATTCTCTGCAATTGTCTGACGATACGCTCCGATCATTCCGCGAAGCTGCCGCTGCGAATTCGCTACTGCGGGATCTCCTTGCAGCAAAGGCATTTTCCAGCGTGTGAATGACAAGAGGCAGGTCCCCACTCCACCTTGGGGCCTGCCTCTTCTCCAGCCAGTCTAAATGCCGGCGCGGACAATTCGGAATAGTCAGCTTCTTAACTCAAGGTTCAGCAGGAACTGCTTTGCCTCGAGGCCGCCGGCGTACCCGGTCAGCGCGCCGCTCGCGCCGATCACCCGGTGGCAGGGCAGTACTACGCACACCGGGTTGGCGCCAAGTGCGGTCCCGATGGCCCGGGCGGCCGTCGGGCGGTCCAGCTCGCTGGCCAACGCGCCGTACGTGGTGGTGCTTCCGTAGTGGGTGAACGTCGGCAGGTCGCTGAGCACAACTCGCTGGAACGGCGTTGCCAGGGCCAGGTTCACCTCGAGGTCGAACGACTGTCGCCGGCCGGCCAGGTACTCGTCCAGTTGTCGGCGGAGGTCGTCCAGTGCAGCAGGCTGGCGGAGCACCCGCGGCGAGATGGTACGGGCCAGTCGCTTCGTGATGGTCTCCTCGTCGCCGAACGAGCTGGCCACCACCCGTCCCGCGGCCGTGGCGAGCAGCATCGTGCCGATCGGGGTCTCGTGCACGGCATAGGAGACGTCGGCGTCGGGCAACACCGGCGGCCGCTCGTACGACGATCCACCTGGCCCCGGCACTGACGTCTGTAGGCGGCTGAGCCGGTTCTCGAGTTCATTCATGGTCTACTCCGAGCTTGGTGCGCAGGGTCGCGAGCGCATCGCTGACCAGTCGGCGCGATGCTGCGGGCGTGGTTTCCAGAGCGGCGGCCACGCCATGGTGGTCCAGGTCGCCGACATATTTCAGCGTGACGGCGACCCGTTGCCGTTCGGGCAGATCGGCCACGGCTCGCCACAGTTCCGGGTCGGGCCGGTCCAGGGCATCCGGGCCGTCCACCGTCACGGGCAGGTCGTCGTACAAGGGAGTCTGAGGTTTGCGGGCACGGTGCAGGTCGGTGGCGCAGCGGGCGGTGATGGTCAGTAGCCAGCTGCGCAGATTCCTGGCCGAGGTCAGCCCGGGATAGGCGGCGAAGGCCTTCTCCCAGGCTCGCTGGGCCACGTCATCGCCGTCGACCGGTCCTGCCAGGGCCCGGGCCAGCCGCGCCACGTCGCGCCAGTGCGCGTCCACAAGCGCCTGGAACGGCGGCAGCGAGACCGCTCGCTTCTCCTGCTCCGAAACCATCACGTCAGTAGAACGCACCAGCCTCCGGACGTGTGAGGCAAGCCGTGGGCGTGTCGTTCCAATGGGTGGTCAGTTTCTGGACAGCCGTTCCGCATGCTGGGATTGTCTAGTTTGGCGGTCGACTTTGATGAGAGAGTTGTTGACATGACGACGACCGGAGAATCCCACAGCCACGTGCTGCCGGTACTGGTCACACGTCTGCTCACCCGCCGTCGCGTCATCGATCAGATGCGCACGGCCAGCGCCACCTGTCGCTGATCACCCGCTGTCCCGGCCTCCCCTGAGCGAGGCCGTGCTCCGAATCGTGGCCGTCCCGGCCAGTTGAATCCCCAAACCCCGCCCGGTTCGCGTGATCTGTGCTGTCCGCTGCCGGTCGTCCCTGCCCCATGACCTGAGGGAGAGACATGTCCGTCCACGCGCTCACCCCTGCCACCTCCGGGAATCCCGGTCTGGCCGTCGTACCGGATCGCCTTGAGGAGCGGCCCGTCGACGCCGATACATTCCGTTCCGTGTTCCGCCGGCATGCGGCCGGCGTGGTGGTGATCACCGCCGACGCCGGTCAGGGACCGGCCGGGTTCACTGCGACCTCGCTGGTGTCGGTCAGCCTGCTGCCGCCACTGGTGTCGTTCGCCATCTCCACCACCGCCTCCAGTTGGCCGACCGTGAACGCGGCCGACAGCCTGGTGATCAACTTCCTGGACGCCGGCCAGCACGAGATCGCCAGCCGGTTCGCCACCAGCGGTATCGACCGGTTCGCCGAGCCGACCCGCTGGTCGAGGCTGCACACCGGGGAGCCAGTGCTGGATGAGGCGCCGAGCTATCTCCGCGGCCTGGTAGAGCATCGCTTCTCGGTCGGCGACCACCACATCGTCGTAGCCCGGCTCGACACCCACGCCGAACGCCGCGAGCACGAGCCACTGCTGTACCACGACGGCCGCTACGCCACCACCGAGCCCCTGGTCTGACCCACCACCCCCGCATCCCTGATCTTCCGCAAACGCCTGACCTGAGAGGGACCCCGCCATGTCCACCACCCGAAATCCACGCAGAACAAGGCGATCCGGCGCTGCCGCGATCCTGACGCCGCTTGCCCTCGCCGGAGCGCTGCTGCTCGCCGGTTGCGGCGGCAACGCCGACGCCGGTGGTGGGCAGAAGCTCGCGCTCGACGCTGCACTGCCGACCACCGTGCCGGCCGGCGCCAAGATCGTCGTCGGCGATCCGGCCACCCAGAAGGCGCTGGAACTCTCAGGCCAGGTGGACAAGGTCTCCGGCTTCGTCAAGTTCGCGAACCTCAGCGGCGGGCCGCAGACCTCGGAGGCGTTTCGTGCCCATGCGCTGGATGTCGGGTCGGTCGCGGAGATCCCGTCGATCAACGCGGCCTGGACCGGTCTCAAGACGAAGATCGTCGCGTCGAAGTTCCGGAAGGACCCGATCAACCACCCGGTCTACAAGCTCGGGATCGCGCCGGGCGTCTCGGTGAAGTCGCTGGCGGACCTGCGCGGCAAGAAGATCGCCTACAGCCCGGGCCAGGCCCAGGGCGCGCTGATCCTCAAGGTGCTGAAGAAGGCCGGCCTGACCAAGGATGACGTCAAGCTGGTCGAGATACCCAGCACGGGCGACGTCTACCCGAACGCGCTGGCGGCCAAGCAGGTCGACGTGGCGCCGATCGGTGGCGTCTCGATCAAGCGCTACCTCAGCAAATACGGCAAGGACGGCGCCACCACCATCGACCACGGGATCCGTGACGACGCCGGTCACCTTTACGTACTGACCTCCTCGCTGGAGGACCCGGCCAAGGCCGCGGCGATCAGGGCGTATGTCGCCGCCTGGGGTGTCGCGCAGCAGTGGATCGACACCCACCCGAAGGAGTGGATCGAGGGCTACTACGTGAAGGACCAGGGGCTCACCGCCGCGGATGGCCAGTGGCTGGTGGACAACTCCGGCCACCCCGACATCCCCTCCGACTGGAGCGACGCGATCACGCGGATGCAGGACACGATCGACCTGCTGGCCAAGGAGACCAACAACCCTGTGATCCAGGCCAAAGACCTGTACGACCTGCGCTTCCAGACCGTAGCCACCGACGCGATCAAGGCGGCCGGAGCGGGAGCCTCGAAATGAGCGGCCAACTAGCTTCGCTCTCCGGCGTACGGGCTGGGCGGGAGCAGGCCGCCAGCACCCAGGCCGTCCGGCGCCGCCGACGTCTCGGCCCGGGTAAGCCGATCCGTTTCGGTGCAGTGATCGGGCCGGTGCTGCTGCTGGCGATCTGGAGTATCGGATCGGCCGTCGGCTGGCTCGACCCCCGGATACTGTCCGCACCGTGGACTGTGGTGACCACGACCGGTGAGCTGATCGCCGACGGTCGGCTCCAGTCGAACCTCCTCACCTCGGCCCAGCGCGCCTTCGCCGGACTCGGGATCGGCGTCGTCCTGGGCGTCGTGCTGGCGCTGGCGGCCGGTCTGAGCCGGTGGGGCGAGGCCATCCTCGACGGGCCGATCCAGATCAAGCGGGCGATTCCGTCGCTGGCCCTGATGCCGCTGCTGATTTTGTGGCTCGGCATCGGCGAGTCGATGAAGATCACCACCATCACGCTCGGCGTCTTCGTACCGATCTACTTGCACACCCACAACGGCCTGCGAAGCATCGACAGCCGGTACGTCGAACTGGCCCAGACCGTGGGCCTGAGCCGAAGCGAGTTCATCCGCCGGGTGGTCCTGCCCGGTGCACTGCCCGGCTTCCTTCTCGGGCTGCGATTCGCGGTCACCGGCGCGTGGCTGTCGCTCGTCGTGGTCGAGCAGATCAACTCCACCAGCGGTATCGGCTACATGATGGAACTGGCTCGCACCTACGGGCAGACCGACATCATCATCGTCGGCCTGGTTCTGTACGGCGCGCTCGGCCTGCTCTCCGACGGAGTCGTCCGGCTGATCCAGAGGAAGGCATTGTCATGGCGACGCACACTAGCGGACTGAGCACTCTGGAGTTGCCTACAGCAACGGTCGAGGTCACCGCCTTGACCCGCAAGTACGGCGACCGCGCCGTCCTGGACGGGGTGGATCTACGGATCGCGCCGGGCGAGTTCGTCGCGCTTCTCGGCAAGAGCGGCTCGGGCAAGAGCACACTGCTGCGCGCTCTGGCCGGGCTCGATATAGACGTCGCAGGGGCGGGCGACATCGCCGTACCGGAGAACGTGTCTGTGGTATTCCAGGACTCGCGGTTGTTGCCGTGGGCCCGGGTCCTCGACAACGTCGTACTCGGCCTGAAGGGTCAGGACGACCGCGGTCGGCAGAGTCTGGCCGAGGTGGGTTTGGCCGGGCGCGAGAAGGCCTGGCCGAACGAGCTGTCCGGTGGTGAGCAGCAACGGGTGGCGCTGGCCCGTTCGCTCGTCCGCAAGCCGGAACTTTTGCTCGCCGACGAGCCGTTCGGGGCGCTGGATGCGCTGACTCGGATCAAGATGCACGCTCTGCTGCGAGAGCTCTGCGCGGCGCACCAGCCGGCCGTGCTGCTGGTCACCCACGACGTGGACGAGTCGATCGTGCTCGCGGACCGGGTGATCGTGCTGGACGAGGGCCGCCTCGTAAGCGAGGAGGTCATCGACCTGGCAACACCTCGCAGCCCCGCCGACCCGCGGTTCGCCGAGGTTCGGTCCCGACTACTCGATGCCCTGGGAGTCTCGCTATGACAAGACATCTACACCTGAACGCGTTCCTGATGAGCACCGGCCACCACGAGGCCTCCTGGCGCCTGCCGGAGAGCAACCCGACGGCGAACACCGACGTCGAGCACTATCGCAACCTGGCCCGGATCGCCGAGCGCGGCAAGTTCGACTCGATCTTCTTCGCGGACTCGCCGGTGCTGTTCGGCGACATCGGCCGCCGCCCGGCCGGTTCGCTGGAGCCGACCGTTCTGCTGACCGCCATCGCCGCCGCCACGGAGCGGATCGGCCTGATCGCGACCGCCTCCACGACGTACAACGATCCGTTCAATCTGGCCAGGCGGTTCGCCAGCGTGGACCACGTGAGTGGCGGTCGGGCGGGGTGGAACGTGGTCACCACGGCCGGTCCGGACGCGGCGAAGAACTTCAACCTGGCCGACCAGCCGGCGCACGCCGAACGGTACGACCGGGCCGCTGAGTTCCTCGAGGTCGCGTACAAGCTCTGGGACAGCTGGGAGGACGACGCCACCCTCGCGGACAAGGAGGCCGGCATCTGGGGCGACAACGACAAGGTCCACCCGATCGACCACGTCGGCCGGCACTTCCAGGTCCGTGGACCGCTCAACCTGCCGCGTTCGCCGCAGGCGCATCCGCTGATCGTGCAGGCGGGCTCGTCGGAGGACGGCAAGGGCCTTGCGGCGCGCTACGCCGAGGCTGTGTTCACCGCACAGCAAACGCTGGAGGACGCGCAGGCGTTCTACGCCGACCTCAAGCAGCGCACGGCTGCGCTGGGCCGGGATCCGGAGGGGATCAAGATCCTGCCCGGCATCGTCCCGGTGATCGGCTCGACCCAGGAAGAGGCTCTGCGGCTGGAGCGTGAGCTGGACGAGCTGATCAAGCCCGAGTACGCCCGCCTTCAGCTAGCCAGGACGCTACGGCTCAAGCCTGAAGACCTGCCGCTGGACCAGCAGTTGCCGGCCGATCTGCCGGACGAGGACGAGATCGAGGGCGCCAAGAGCCGCTACACGTTGATCGTCACCCTGGCTCGGCGGGAGAAGCTCACGGTCCGCCAGTTGATCGGCCGGCTGGGGGGAGGCCGTGGGCACCGAACCTTCAGCGGTACGCCGGAGCAGGTGGCCGACGCGATCCAGGACTGGTTCGACGCCGGTGCGGCTGACGGCTTCAACATCATGCCGGCGGTATTGCCGTCCGGACTCGAGGCCTTCGCCGACCACGTCGTACCGATTCTGCAGCAGCGCGGGCTGTTCCGGACCGAGTACACCGGGACGACGCTGCGGGACCACTACAACCTGCCGCGGCCCTCCCGTCAGACCGGATCGTCGCAGTCCCGATCGTTGCAAGAGGCAACCGCGTGAGCAGGCAGTTGAAGCTCAACCTCTTCATCTATCCAGGCGGGCATCACGAGGCGGCCTGGCGCTATCGCGAGTCCGAGCCGGATCGCGTGCTCGATCTGGACTACTACATCGGCCTGGCCCGGAGAGCCGAAGAGGCCACCTTCGACGCGATCTTCCTGGCCGACGGCCCGGCGCTGGCGGACAACATCCGCTACGCCAGCCGGTTCCGGATCGAGCCGTTGACCTGGTTGTCGGGGATCGCCGCGGCAACGTCGAAGATCGGCCTGATCGCCACTGCCTCCACGACGTACAGCGAGCCCTACAACCTGGCTCGGTTGTTCGCCGGCCTGGATCACCTAAGCAAGGGCCGCGCGGGCTGGAACATCGTCACTACCGGTGCCCCGAACGCGGCCCAGAACTTCGGTCTGGCGGAGCATCCGGTGCACGCGGAGCGGTACGACCGGGCGCAGGAGTTCGTCGAGGTGGTCACCAAGCTGTGGGATTCGTGGGAGGACGGTGCGCTGATCGCGGACCCGTCGTCTGGAATCTATGCCGACGGCGAGCGGATCCACTCCATCGACCACATCGGCAGGCGGCTGCGGGTCCGGGGCCCTTTGAACACCCCTCGTACGCCGCAGGGCCGGCCGGTTTACGTCCAGGCCGGGTCGTCGGAGGACGGCCGGTCCTTCGCCGCCCGGTACGCCGAGGCGATCTTCACCGCGCACCAAACTCTGCAGAATGCCCAGGCTTTCTACACAGATGTGACAGCAAGAGCCCTGGCTCTAGGGCGTAGGCAGCCGCTGATCCTGCCCGGGATCAGCCCGTTCATCGGCTCCACCGAGGCGGAGGCGCTCGCTCTGCAGGCGGAGTTCGACGAGCTGACCCAGCCGGAGTACTCGCTGCAGCAGTTGCACCGGATGCTCGGCGTGGACCTGTCGTCGTACGACCTGGACGGGCCGTTCCCCCGCGAGTTGGTGAGCACCGAGGGCGAGCGTGGGATCGGCAGCCGGTTCCAGGTCGTGCTGGACATCGTGGATCGGGAGAAGCCGACGATCCGGCAGTTGCTGCACCGGTTGGCGGGCGCTCGAGGGCACTGGGTAGTCGCCGGGACGCCTGAGCAGATCGCGAACCAGATCGAGGAGTGGTTCACCAACGGCGCCGCGGACGGGTTCAACGTGATGCCGCCCTGGCTGACGGGTGGTTTCGACCTGTTCGCCGACCACGTCGTACCGATCCTGCGCTCTCGCGGCCTGTTCCGCAGGAGTTACACCGGCTCCACCCTCCGCGAGCACTACGGCCTGTCCCGCCCCGACAGCCAGTACGACACCCTCTCCACCGCGGAGGTGGCATCTGCCTGACCCGTGGTGTCAGTTGACCCGTACGACGAGTTTGCCGACGGCTCGGCCTTCTTCCATGATCCGGTGGGCCTCGGCGATCTCGTCGAACGCGAACACCCGGTCGATCAGCAGCGGCAGCCTGCCTTCTTCCACCAGGCCGATGTACCGCTGGAGTGCCTCGGCGGGCAGGTCGCTGCTCTCACCCCCGTACGCCGTCAGCCGGACGCCGTTCGGGATGTACCCGATGGGGTAGAAGTCCGGGATGGTCCACGCGTCGCTGAGCATGCCGGTGAAGCAGACCGTGCCGTGGACGGCTGTCGCGCGCAGGGTGTCGGGCAGCACATTCGTGCCGACGAGTTCGAGCGCGGCGTCGACGCCCTGCGGCACGATCTCCCTGACTTTGGCCGACACATTGCCGTCGTCCACCAACGGGTGGTCCACGCCCAATTCGCGCAGCCGGTCCAGTCGGTCCGGGTTTCGGCTGGTGGACAAGACGGTGAGGCCTTGCTCCTTTGCAAGAACAGCCGCCGCGACGCCGACGGACGACGTGCCGCCGCGGACCAGGAACGTCTGGCCGGGCTGGATCTTCAGACCGGTGTGCAGCGAGCCGTGGGCGGTCTGCAGCATCTCCGGCAGGGCGCCGAGTGTCGCCCAATCCAGAGTTGTCTCGACCGGGACCACGGAGGTGGCCGGGACCATCGTGTACTCGGCATAGCCGCCGTTGTACTCGCGGCCCATCCCGCCCATCATCGCGACGACCTTCTGACCAGTGGCGAACTCTCCCCGGGGTGCGGCGTCGACCGTGCCGGCTGCCTCGATGCCGGGCACGATCGGGAAGACCGCATTGGTGGCGAGCCCGGCGCGCAGGTGGTACTCGGACCGGTTCAGCCCGAATGCCTCGACCTTGATCCGCACCCAGCCGGGCGGTGGCTCGGGAAGGGGAATACGGCTGATCTCCAACGACTCCGGCGGACCGGGTCTGTCCAGGACCACTGCGCGCATGTCGATCACGAGCCAAGTCTGCGACACGGCGTACCGGCGGGTCCGCGCCGGGCAGAGAAACCGTCTTCCCGTCGGCGTGCCCGCGGGACGGCCGATTAGTGCGGCGTGCCAGAGTTGTCCTCATGGGGAAACGCCCGAGCGTGGTGGCCCATCGAGGCGCTAGTGACATCAGTCCCGAGCACACGTTGGCGGCGTACAGCCGGGCGATCGAGTCCGGGGCCGACGGCCTCGAGTGCGACGTCCGGCTGACCGCTGACGGCCATCTGGTCTGTGTGCACGACCGGCGGATCGACCGCACCTCCAACGGCCGCGGAGTGCTGTCCACGATGAGTCTCGAAGAGCTCAGCACCTTCGACTGGGGGTCGTGGAAGAACCCGTGGGCCGAGCTGGACGACGAGGCTGAGTGGCCCGACCCGGACCTGCTCAAGGTGCTCACGCTGGAGTCGCTGCTGGCGATGGTGCACGACGCCGGCCGGCCGCTCGAGTTGGCCATCGAGACGAAGCACCCGACCCGGTACGCCGGCCTGGTGGAGCGCCGGCTGATCGAGACGCTGAACCGCTTCGGCTGGGCGCACCCGAGGATCGGCTCGGAGTCGCCGGCCCGGGTGATGAGTTTCTCCTGGCTGTCGTTGCGCCGGATGCGCACGATGGCGCCGGGCCTGCGGACCGTGCTGCTGATGGAGCGGGTGCCGCTGCGGTTCCGGGACGGCTCGCTGCCGTCCGGCGTCTCCTACGCCGGTCCAAGCCTGGAGATCGTCACCGCACACTCCGAGTATGTCGACCGGGCGCAGAAACACGGGCACGCGGTGCACGTCTGGACGGTCAACTCGGCGGACGACGTCCGGCACTGCCGGGATATCGGCGTCGACGCGATCATCAGCGACCGGCCCGGGGCGGCGCTGGAGATCCTGGCCGAGGAACCTGCTGACGGCCGGGCCGCTGGCACCACGGCCGGCGGGTCGAAGTCGCGTCGGACCAGGCGCTCGGCCTGACTTGGCGGGATGGCCCTGTGGTTCTATGTAGCTGGGCGAATGCATCGCGTTATTCGCATGGTGAATTCTGTTGCTTTCTCTCGCCTTGTTTCCCCGAACCCGTGATCTTCTGTGGCGCTATGTAACAGAAGTCGCGCAGGTGTTTTCCATCCCTTGATCCTGGGCAGAACTGCTAGTGCTGCTCTGATGACCGAGGAGACCCTGCTTGTCCTCTGCGACCACGCCTGCCGACGTGAGCTCTGTAGACGTCGTACTGCTACATCAAGTGACCGCGGTAGCGGATGCTCGCCGCGCTCTGGCCCGCTACCTGAAACGGCGCCGGGTCGCTAAGCCTGCCCGCGATGATGCACAACTGGTGCTCTCCGAAGTTCTCTCGAATGCGATCCGCTACGCGCCGCCGATGGCCACCGGTGCGGTCCGGGTGGCGTGGTGGGTCGACAAGACCGGGATCCACCTGGAAGTTACCGACGGTCGCGGCGAGACCGAGCCGCAGCGGATCACCGACGCGCACCCGGAGTCGATCGGCGGGCGCGGTCTGGCCATCGTCGACGTCCTCAGCTCTGACTGGGGTGTCCGCACCTCTGAGGACACCCGGACCGTGTACGCCGTCGTACCGCACTAGACGACGGTCGGCTCCGCCCGCGTGCGGACGGCCGACGTCGTCAGTGCGCGTAGATCCTGCAACACTTCGGGTATGGGAAAGAAGTCGCGCAACCGCGCCAAGAACGTCACGACCGTCACGCTCACCCCGGCCGATCTCGTCGACGTCGGCCAGCGTGAGCCCTGCCCGTGCGGATCCGGGAAGCGGTTCAAGCAGTGCCACGGCCGTGAGCAGGCCCACGCCGCCGACGCGTTCGTGGTCCGGCCGTTCGAGGGGCTGCCGTCGGAGTGCGACCTGATCGCTTTCCGCGAGATCGTCCCGGCCGGTACCGCCGAGGTGATACTGACCGGCGAGCACCAGGGCAAGAAGGTCAACCTGGTGACCCTGCTGCCGATGGCGATGCCCGGTCTGGTCCGCGATGACGAGACGATCTGGATCGGTCTGCAGACGCACAACTCGACCGGCGACCCGAGCCGCGACCTCGGCCATGCGATCACCGCGGCGCTGGCTACCGAGCCCGGCAACCCGATCCAGCTGGGTGATCTGCTCAAGGACGGTCCGCGACTGCAGGACCTGATCGATGCGTCGGAACCCCTCACGGTGAAGGTGCACGAGGGCTTCGACTACTGGGTCGGCGAGAACGTGGAGGACCCGACTGGTGAGGTGGCCGCCGGCCTGGAGCGCGCCAACGCCGCGGCTGCCCCGACTGTCCGCCTGGAGTCGGTCGACGCGGCGTACTGGACGCAGATCGGCGACCGCAAGTACCTGCGCTGGGTGATGCCGCACGCCGAGGACACCCTGCTGGACGCGTTGGCCCGGCTGCACGCCGCGGGTTCGTCGGCGCTGAGCGACGGGACGCGGCTGATCGGCTCGTTCCGGGCTCTCGGCGTCCTCGCTCCGGTCTGGGAACTGCCGGCCGATGCCGAGGCCGCGGACCTGGAGGAGCCTGCCGCGGAGTTCGCGGTGGCGCTTGACAAGGCCCTGGCCACCGAGGCGCCGCTGACCACCGAGGAGCGGGCCGCTCGAGCCGGCCTGGCGAGCCGCCAGCTGACCATTCGGTAAATGATCGAGGGCCCGCGCTCAGCGCGGGCCCTCAGACCACGTGGACGGCCCAAGTCCTGCTGACGGGGGAGCAACAGGGCTTGGGCCTAGGCATGAACAGTACTCACATCTGGGCTTCGCAACAACCCCTGTTCTCACTCTAATCTCACTCCATGTGTTTCTGGGCTTACTCGCTTTGTCAGGTACCTGCCCCGAGCGGCTCGCGGAGGATCGGACAGGACATGCAGCGCGGTCCGCCCCGACCCGAGCCGAGCTCTGATCCGGAGATCCGGATGACCTCGATGCCGGCCTCCTCGAGCCGCGCGTTGGTCTCCACGGTCCGCTCGTACGCGATGCAGACCCGCGGCGCCAGCGCGAGGGTGTTGTTGCCGTCGTCCCACTGCTCGCGTTCGGCGGTGACCGGGTCCAGCCCGGTGTCGATCCTTCTGAGCGTGTCGATGCCGAGCGCTTTGGCCGCCGCCACCAGGAATGGCTCGGACTTGGCGACGTGCAGATCCTCGCCGTCCGCGGTGACAGCCAGCGCGCGCATCTCCTCGGCCATGTTCGGGTACATCAGCACGGCGTCGACGTCGACCATCGTGCAGACCGTGTCCAGGTGCATGGTGGCCCGCTGCTGCGCGATCGGTACGGCGAGCACGGTGTGCGCGAGATGCTTGGCGAACACCCTCCGGGCCAGCCGCTCCACTCCGGCCGGTGTGGTCCGCTCGCCGACTCCCACCGCCAGTACGCCGGGCCCGAGTGCGAGCACATCCCCGCCCTCCACGTGTTCCAAATGATGGTCGTACACGTGATCCACGCCGACGAAGCGCCGGTGATACCGGTAGATCAGCTCGGTCAGTTGCGTCTCCCGGGCTCGCGCAGGCATCGCCAGCGAGGTGACCGCGACCGAGTTCCGGATCCAGACGCTGGAGTCCCGCGTGAACAACAAGTTCGGCAGCGGATCGATCAGGAAGTCCTCGTGCGCCAGCAGTGACGTGACCAGCCCACCAACCCGGACCTCGTCATTCCGTAGACCGGACATCAGCGTCTCGGCGAGCCGAGCCGGATCCAGTGAGCGGAGCTGGGCGCTCAGATACTCGCGCAACGTGTCCCCCAACCGCAGGTCCTCGGTAGCCCCAGCAACCGCGACTGCCCGAGCCGAGGGATCGGCGAGCGCCTCCGTCAGGAGTTGGCCGAGGTACAGCACCTCGACGCCCCGATCCCTGAGGGTCTGTGCGAACGCGTCGTGCTCCTCCTGCGCCCGCCCGACCCACGGAATCCCGTCGAACAGCAGCCCGTCGTTGTTCCGTGGGGTCAGTCGCCGCAATTCGTTCCCGGGTCGGTGCAGCAGCACCGTCCGCAGCGGCCCGACTTCACTGTCGACGCCATACGTCTCTGCCATGCCACTGTCCTCTCATCCGCCCCCGGACCAGCCATCCCCCCAAGCTACGGCAGCCCGAGTTGTGACGGCATGAGATCCAGCGGGAACGGCAGCACGGCCCTGAAGACGTCATCGCCCTTCACGCCGGCTACTTCGGTATAGACGCCGTTGTGTAAATCCCAGGCGAACAGCTGGGCGTCGATCGGATCGACCGCCCAGAACGATGTGCAGCCGGCAGCCTCGAAGCGGGACCGCTTGAGCATCAGGTCCACCCGACGCGTGCTGGGCGACAAGACCTCGACAGCCAGCAACGGTGCAACCGGCAGATCTCTATCGGTGAAATCGGCACGCCGGGCGACCAGCAGATCGGGCTGCATCACCGTGTCGTCGCTGATGGCTACATCGAACGGGGCGAACAGCACTTCCAGCTCTTCGGGGCAGGCCCCCCGAAGAGCCAGGTAGAGATTTCCGACGGTGCGTTGGTGCGGACGGGACGGCGCCGGGCTCACGAGCAGCACACCGTCGATGAGTTCGTAACGGTGCCCGTCATCGGGCATCTCGGCGAGGTCGGCTCGGGTCAATGCTCGTCCGTACGGCAGCTTCTTCACAGCTCCCATCGTGCCTCCTTCTGGTCATGCTCAAGAAGGTGCCCGGATATGACCCACAAGCCGCCGTTATCCACAGCCCGGTCAGAAGGTCCGACGAACGATCCAAGACGGAGGGGTGGCGCCATTCGAAAGGAGGAGATATGCACAGGGAGTAGGTGGGAGGGGTGGGATTGTCCGCTGAGCAACTAGGCTGCGGTGTTGTGCCAGCTACCGATCTGCCTTCCGTCGAGCCCGTCCGGGGTGGTGCCGCAACCCGCGGTATCGCCTGTGTGATCCCGGCGAAGGACGAGGCCGAGCGGATCGCGGCGACGGTGGACGCGGCGCACAAGATCGCCGGTGTGGACCTGGTCGTGGTCGTCGACGACGCCTCGACCGACGGTACGGCGCGAGCTGCCGAGCACTCCGGCGCGATCGTCGTACGGCATCAGCGGAACAGGGGGAAGGCGGCGGCGATGGAGACCGGGGCGGCGGCGGTCGCCGAGCGGGATGGGGCCGAGCCGAGGCATCTGCTGTTCCTGGATGCCGACCTGACCGACTCCGCAGCCGGGGCTGAGCCGCTGATCGAGCCGGTACAGGCGGGTCGCGCCGACATGACGATCGGGAATCTGCCGGCCCAGGTCAGGGCCGACGGGAGCAAGGCGGGCGGGCACGGATTCGTCGTTCGGCTGGCGCGGGCGGGGATCGAGCAGGCCATCGGCTGGGCACCGGAGCAGCCGCTTTCGGGCCAGCGGTGCCTGACCCGGGTGGCCTTCGATGCGGCTGTTCCGCTGGCCAGCGGGTTCGGTGTGGAGACGGCTCTGACCATCGACCTGGGCCGGAAGGGATTCCGGATCCTGGAGGTGCCGATCGATGTCCGGCACCGGGCCACCGGGACCGATCTGCGCGGGCAACTGCACCGCGGCCGTCAGTTTCTGCACGTCCGCAGGGCCCTTGCCGTCCGGAGCGCCATTCCTGCTCGGAGGCCAGCCCGATGAGCAGCGAAAGGCTTGGCGGCGCGGCCGCCACGACTGCGGCTGACGATGGATCCGGTACGCCGGTTGCCGCGAGCGCGGGTGCTCGCAAGGATGGGCGGCGGGCGATCTCGCTGTACCTGATCTCGACCGCGATGATCGTGCTGGCCGGGGTGCTCGGCCCCTCCGTGGTCGTGCTGACTCTGACGAACCGCCACGCCTGGCTGCCGTCGTACTGGTTCAACGTGAAGCCGAACGACTGGTTCGTCACGTCGCTGGTCTACGTCGCGATCCTGCTAGGCGGGTACGGCATCATCCTCGCGCTGCGGGCCCTGAAGAACGGCTGGGCGCCGCCGATCGGGCGGCTGATCGCCCTCGGTATCGGCACCACCGCGGCCATCACGCTGGTGCCGCCGATGGCCTCGGGCGATGTCCTGATCTATGCGGCGTACGGGCGGATCATGTCGCTCGGCGGCAACCCGTACACGACGGCACCGGCCGATACGATCCGGCTCGGCTACGACCCGGTCATCGTCGCGACCGAGCGACCCTGGCAGGGCGCAAAGAGCGTGTACGGCCCCATCGCCACCTGGATCCAGTGGTTCTCGTCCTGGGTCGGCGGTGACTCGATGCAGCTGACGGTCTGGATGCTGCAACTGTCGGTCGCGCTCAGCCTCATCGTCTCCGGGCTGCTGATGCTCAAGCTGGTCGGGCCGAACCTGGTCAACCGTCGCCGGGTGCTGCTGCTCGGCCTGGCAAACCCGCTCGTCCTCTGGACGGTGCTGGCGGGCGCGCACAACGACGCGATCGCGGTGATGTTCGCGGTCGTGGCGCTAGTGCTGTTCCGCCGGCACATCTTCTGGGCCGGGGTGATGCTGGGCGTGGCCGGCTGCACAAAGCTGTCGATCGGCCTGGTCGGTGTCGCGATGCTGTGGTCGCTGCGCGCGGACCGGCGCAAGATGGTCCGGTTCTGCGTCGGCGGAGTGGCGTCGATGGTCGGGCTGTACGCGTTCGTCGGACTGCAGGCATTCCAGCAGGCGCGGTCGCAGACCTCCTTCATCTCCACCGGTACGCCGCACAAGGTGCTCTTGAGCCTGTTCGATCTGTTCCTGCCAGGGGCGTTGGTCCGGACGGTGCTCGGCATCCTCTCGTGGGTCGGGCTGGTGGTGGTCGCGATCCTGCTGTCCCAGGTGTTCCCGAAGTCACTGGTGCCGAAGGCGCATCCGGAGGACACCACGCCCGACGCGATCCGATACACCGCGATCTACGCGATCGCCTGGCTGCTCACCGCGATGTACACGCTGCCCTGGTACGACTTGACTGCCTGGGTTGCGCTGGGGATGGTGGCGGCGTCCCAGGTGGACAAGCTGATGGTGGTTCGGACCACCATGCTCGCGATCGCCTACGTCCCGGGCCGCGATCCGAATGCGCGGCAGGTGGCGGGTGAGCTCTCCAGTTCGCTGGAGTGGTTCAGCGCACGGCTGCGCGACACGATCTGCCCGGCGATCGAGCTCGCGGTGCTGATCGGGCTGATCGTCTGGGCCCGCCGCGGTGGCGCTCAGTGGTGGCCGTACGACTGGCCGAGGCGCAGGCAGCCGGCTATGTCCCAGAAGGCGGAAGCGAACTAACCCGACCCAGAACGCTAGCTCCAGAGGTCGTGGCCGGCCGCGATAGCCTTCGCCAGCACGGATTTCACCGGCTTCTTGAGCACCGTGGCCGCGGCCGCGACGTCGTCGTACTCGGGTTGCACGTTGACCACCTGGCCGCCGTACCGGGCGATCTTGACGTGGATGCGTTCGCCCTCGACCTCGACGCTGGCGAACTCGCGGTCCGCCGCATGCTTGGTGATGCCGAACTCGCGCAGCCCGATCGCCGAGGTCTCGGTCAGGATCACCGAGCGGACCACCTCGGCGTTCGCGGAGCTGACCAGCACCGACAGGGTGTGAGCCGGCCGGCCTTTTTTCATCAGGATCGGCGTGAGCCACGCGTCGGCCGCGCCGGCCTCCAGCAGCCGGGCCAGCACCTGCGGCCAGATCCGCGGGTCCAGATCATCCACGTTGGTCTCGTAGACGATCTCGTTGGCCGGCTGCTCGATCGACTCCCCGATCACGACACGGACCACGTTCGGCACCTCGACCGGGTCACGGCCACCCGCGCCGACGCCGGTCTGCCCGATCCGCATCGTCGGCATCAACCCGAACTCGTCGGCCAGCGTCGCCAGCAGCGCCGCACCGGTCGGCGTCGTCATCTCGTACGGCGCGGTGCCGCCGACGACAGGTGCATCGGCCTCTGACAGTAGGGCGAGCACCGCCGGCCCGGGAATGGGGATCCCGCCATGCTGGCCGCGCATCTGGCGGCCGCCTCCGAGCGCGATGGTGGACACGACGACCCGATCGAGCTCGAGCGAGACCGAGGCCGCGGCGACTCCGACGATGTCCGCGATCGCGTCCAGCGCACCGACCTCGTGGAAGTACACGTCGTCTGGCTCGACCCCGTGAGCGGCAGCCTCGGCCCGGGCCAGCCGCGCGAAGGTGTCGAGCGCGCGGTCCCGGACAGCGTCGGCGAGGCCGGCCGCTTCGATCAGCCGCCGCACTTCCGCCCAGTTCCGGGTATGCCCGCCTCCAGCCCTCTCAGCGTCTTCCGCCTGAGCGTGTCCGTGGCCGTGGCCGTGTCCGTGTCCGTGTCCGTGGGCGTCAGCTGTCGCCGCGACATCTTCGGGGTGCAGTTCGCCGTTGACCCGCACGGAAGCCTTGGTCGCGGCGATCTGGTGCCGGCTGGTCCGCTCCACCGTGACGCTGAGCGAGTCGTCCACCGCGGCGACGGCGGCGTTGACCTGCTCCCGATCGGCGCCCGCATCCAGGAACGCACCCAGCAGCATGTCCCCGGACGCACCCGCGGAGCAGTCGATCCAGGCGACCCTCATCAATTCTCCAGTCCGTTGGTCTCAGCAGGAACAGCAGTAGGAGCCACGGTCGGAGCGGCGGTTGGAATCATGGCAGGAGCGGCGCGCCGGGCGACCCTGGCGGCGAACACGCCGGCGCCGAACCCGTTGTCGATGTTGACCACCGTCACACCCGGGGCACATGAGTTCAGCATCGCCAGCAACGCGGCCACCCCGCCGAACGAGGCGCCGTACCCGACAGACGTCGGTACGGCGACCAGCGGCACGCCGACGAGTCCTCCGACCACACTTGGCAGCGCACCTTCCATCCCGGCCACGACGATCAGGCAGTCCGCCGCGTCGAGCCGGTTGCGTACTCCCATCACCCGGTGCAGCCCGGACACGCCCACGTCGGTGATCAGGTCGACACCGGCTCCGAAGACCCGGACGGTGGTGGCAGCCTCCGCCGCCACCGGGGCGTCCGACGTACCGGCTGAGACGACGGCGACGGTTCCGCGCAATGCGGGCGGTTCTCCCAAGACAGCGGTGCGGCCAACAGGGTCGACGACCGCGTCGGGCAGCGATGCGGCCACCAGTTCCAACGCCCCGACGGCCAACCGGGTAGCCAGTACAGCGTGATCCGGGTGGGCCGCGTGCAGGGTGCGGAGCAGTTCCACGACCTGCTCGGGTGTCTTGCCGGCACCGTAAACCACCTCGGCGTCGCCGGTGCGCTGCAACCGGTCGGTGTCGAGCCGGGCATACCCGAGGTCGTGCACCCCCGGCTGGGGATCATGATGAGGCGAATGTGTCACGCCGTGAATATACGTGCGGCGGATAACGCGGTCTTCCGGCTCCCTGGCGAGCTCGTGGCGCGGGTCAACCACTAGGCTGCCGTCCGTGTCCTCGACCCTTGCCGGTGTTTTCGGTATCGCTGCGCTGTTCGTGGCCGTGCTCGCCCTGGTGTTCGCCATCCAGGCCCTGCGCGCCCAACGCGGCTCCGACACCCAGTCCCAACCATCGGAACCTGAGCCACAGCTCGAGCCATCGTCGCCCGAGGCCAAGCAGGGGACGGTGAAGTCCGAGCTCCGCCGCCTGAGCAAGGAACTCGATGCCACCAAACTGGAACTGACGGAGACGCTGCAGCACCTGGCAGTGGTCCGGTACGACGCGTACGGCGAAATGAGCGGCAGGCTGTCCTGGTCCATGGCGCTGGTGAACGACAACGGCAACGGCGTGGTGCTGACCTCGATCAACAGCCGCAACGACGCCCGCTCCTACGCCAAGCAGGTCAAGGGGTTCGCGAGCGAGTCCAAGCTGTCCCCCGAGGAGGCGGAGGCGATCGAGACGCTTCGGGTCAAGGCATCACCGGCGCTTGGGCACCCGAACCAGCAGTGACCCCGGCTCGACCTCGGCCGTGAGGCTGCGGCCAGGTCCGATCCCGTCGCCGTCCAGTTGTCGCTGCACATCGACGGCCGCCAGGATCTCGACCTTCTTGGCGGTGAAGCGCTCCAGGTAAAGGTCGGTCCGCCTCCTCCGGGTCATCACCCGGAGGATCAGCAGCGGCCATTGCGTCACCCGGCGGGGCGCGATCACCACCACGTCGATCAGGCCGTCGTCCGGCCGCGCGTCTGGCAGCAGCGGGATGTTGGCCTGCAGCATGCCGACGTTGCCGATCACCACGGTCCGCGCCCGGCGCTCCAGCGGCGGCTGGTCGTCCAGCGTGATCCGGACTCGCACCGATGGATGGTTGATGTTCTTGGCCGCCGACACCAGGTACGCCGTCCAGCCGATCTGCGCCTTCAGGTGGGGCGGGGCGTCGGACATGATCGCGGCGTCCAGACCGAGGCCGGCCATCACCGCGAACCGGTCGGTGTCCAGGCCGTCGCCGTACACCTTGACCAGATCGATCCGCCGGTCCCGGCCGTCCAGGACCTGCTCCAGCGCATCCTCCTGATCGAGCGGGATCCGCAGGTTGCGGGCCAGCAGGTTGCCGGTGCCGGCCGGGATCACGCCGACCGGGATGCCGGTGCCGGAGAGCGCGGCGCAGACCACCCGGACGGTGCCGTCGCCGCCGGCCACCAAGACCAGGTCGGGGTCGTTCTCGATCGCCAGCTTGGCCATCGCATGGCCCGCGTCGTCCTCCCGGGTCTCCAGCCAGAGCGGGTCCTCGTACCCGCGGACGGCCAAGGCCCGGGTCACCTTGCGTCGGAAGGCGACGCCGTCCCCGACTTTGATCGGGTTGACAATCACCGCGGCTCGCGGCGAGGTCGTCGTACTGTCGTCGCGCGACCTGGTACGACGACGCCTCCGGCGCGGCCGCGGGCGGAGGCCGAAACAGACCGAGGTGGTGGTCAGGATGGCGAGCCCGAGAGCCCAGCCCCCGAGTACGTCGGACACGTAGTGGACGTCCAGCAGGATCCGGTCCGCCGAGGCCAGTAGCACCACCACGATCGCCGGCAGCGTCACCAGCAACCGGAACCGCCGACGCCAGCCCCGGACGGACGGCAGCACCACGCCGAGCGCACCCGCCATCACGAAGGCGGCAGTCGCGTGACCGGAGACGTATGACCAGTCGTTGATGTGGACCAGCATCTGGGGTGGCCGGGGCCGCTCGAAGATCTGCTTCACCACCTGGACCAGCACGAGCTCGGCCGCCGCCGTGACGAGCAGCCAGAACGTCAGAAGCCGGGCCCGGCGTCGCCACAGATAGGCAGCCACGATCAGGATCACGGCCCGACAGGCCCACGGCAGAATGACCGCGCCGATCACCTGCCAGAAGTCCACCCAGCCGTCGTGCGCCGCGCCGTACCGGGCCATGTCCTCAGCGACGGAGAGGTCCCACCGCCGCAGCGGCGGCCAGTCCTTGAAGACGAGGAGCGTGATGACCGTGAAGGGCAATGCACCCAGCACGACCGTGAGCGCACGGCCGAGGGGACTGGGTGGCTGGTGGTTCATGATCCCCTCACTCCTCGGCTGGTGCCTGCCCATCATCCACGAATGGACTTCGCCGCCCAGGACACGCCCCATGAATCCCCCTGGCCGGTAGCGAGTGCGCACCCCCTTCCCGGCGAGGGGCATTACCCTCGGGGTGTGATCGATGCCAAATTGCTCCGCGAGAATCCCGATGTCGTCCGTGCTTCCTTGGCGAAGCGCGGTGAGAGTACCGACGTGGTCGGCCAGGTGCTGGCGGCCGACGCTGATCGTCGATCGTCCATCGCGGCGTTCGAGTCGTTGCGGGCGGAGCAGAAGAGCCTCGGCAAGCAGGTCGCACAGGCCAAGGGCGACGAGCGGACCACGCTGCTGGAGCGTACCAAGGCGCTCGCGGCCGAGGTGAAGGCGCATGAGGCCGCGGCGCACGAGGCCGAGGCCCGTTTCGACGAACTCTCCCGGGCGCTGCCGAACCTGGTGGCCGACGAGGCACCCGCCGGCGGTGAGAACGACTTCGTCGTACTCGAGGAGATCGGCAAGCCGCGCGACTTCGCGGCCGAGGGCTTCGAGCCGCGTGACCACCTGGAGCTCGGCGAGTTACTCGGCGCGATCGACATGGAGCGCGGCGCGAAGGTCTCCGGCGCCCGGTTCTACTTCCTCAAGGGCGTCGGCGCGCTGCTCCAGCTCGGCCTGCTGCAGCTGGCCATCGCGCAGGCGGTTGAGAACGGCTTCACTCCGATGATCACCCCCAGCCTGGTCAAGCCCGAGGTGATGGGCGGCACCGGCTTCCTGGGCGTGCATGCCGATGAGGTCTACCGACTCGCCGAGGACGATCTCTACCTCGTCGGTACGTCGGAGGTTCCGCTCGCCGGCTACCACATGGACGAGATCCTCGACCTGTCCGACGGCCCCAAGCGGTACGCCGGCTGGTCGTCCTGCTACCGCCGGGAAGCCGGATCGTACGGGAAGGACACCCGCGGGATCATCCGTGTCCACCAGTTCGACAAGGTCGAGATGTTCTCCTACTGCAACCTGGAGGAGGCCGCCGCGGAACACCAGCGGCTGCTCGGCTGGGAGAAGGAGATGCTGGACCAGATGGAACTGGCCTATCGAGTGATCGACACCGCCGCGGGTGACCTGGGCACGTCGGCGTACCGGAAGTTCGACTGCGAGGCGTGGGTCCCGACCCAGGGCCGGTACCGGGAGCTGACCTCGACCTCGAACTGCACCGACTTCCAGGCCCGTCGGCTGAACATCCGGCACCGGGACAAGGACGGCAAGCCACGACCGGTGGCGACTTTGAACGGCACCCTCGCCACCACTCGCTGGATCGTCGCCATCCTGGAGACCCACCAGTTGGCGGACGGCTCGGTTCGGGTCCCGACCGCGTTGCAGCCGTACGTCGGCGGCCGTGAGGTTCTCGAACCGGTCACCCGATGAGGAGTGGCTGGCAGCCGAAAGCTGTTGCCCTGGACATCGACGGCACCCTGCTCGACCGGGACGAGAACATCTCCCCCGCCGTCATCGACGCCGTACGCCGGGCCGCCGCGGAGGTCCCGGTCATCCTGGCCACCGGCCGGTCCTGGCTGTCCACCCGGACAGTGGCCGAGACACTGGGCCTGCCGAAGGGATTCGTTGTCTGCAGCAACGGTGCACGCACGCTCGGCTATCCCGGCGGCGAGGCATTGGACGAGCGGACCTTCGACCCGTCGACGGTGATTGCCTCGGTGCGTGAGCATGCTCCGAACGCCCGGATGGCAGTCGAGGAGCACCACTCCGGCTACCGGGTGACGGCGCCTTTCCCCGATGGCGATCTCGGCGAAGGGGTCGAGATCCGGGTGGTGTCGGACGCGGAACTCGCACCGGAGCCTGTCACCCGGCTGATCATCCGCGACCCGGAGCAGTCCGAGGCCGACTACGTCCTCCTGGCCGAACGACTCGGCCTGCACGGGGTGAGCTACTTCGTCGGCTGGACCGCGTGGCTCGACATCGCACCCGAAGGCGTTGACAAGAGCACCGGCCTTAAGGTCGCGCTGGCCCAGTGCGACCTGCAACCGCAGGACCTGCTGGCGATGGGGGACGGACGCAACGACATCGAGATGCTGACGTATGCCGGTCTCGGCATCGCGATGGGAACCGCGCCGGACGAGGTCAAGGCGGCGGCTGACGAGGTCACCAAGTCGGTCCAGGACGACGGCGTCGCGGCCGTGCTTGCCCGCTGGTTCTGACTAGTGTCGAAGGGCCCGGGAAACCCCTTGAGCGCAGGGGTTTTCCGGGCCCTTCGGGCGTTCGCTGAAGTCCGCTGGCGGCCCGAGTTTTCAGCTCAGGCGACGCGGGTGCTGCCGGGTTGTGGTGACTGGCGCGGCTGGTCCACCACGGCGTCGAACGCGTCCAGGACGGCGGTCATCTCCGGGCGGGGGCGCGGCGCCTTGGATGCCGGGCTTTGACCCCGGCGGGCCTTGCGTAGATGGCGTTTCACCGTCGAGAGCGAACAACCCAGCCGCATCGCGAGCGACTCCAGGCTGTCGTTCGGGTACTGCGTACGCAGCCGCAGCACTTCCTCGTGGCTGACCGGCCGGCGGGTGCCTCGTGCCCCGGCTAGTTGGTCGAAGTCGTCCGCCTGCACCTCGACGTCCAGCAGGTTGCGCATCGAGCGCCGCTGGGCGGCGGTCGTCCCGGCGACGAAGCCGCTGACGTCGTGCCGGGCGACAGCGTTGAAGAGGCAGTCGGTGAACATCGGGCAGGACGCACACAACGACTTGGCCTCACGGACCAGTTGTTCGTAGCGCTCCCGGGTTCGCCTGGTCGCCGACGTTGGCGGCGGGTCCTCCATCAGGCGGTGCTGGAAAATGTCCGAACGTGCACTGCAGCCGGTCATAGCCCCTTCCATGATGGAAGATGTGTCGACAGCCGCACGGGAGCCCTTGCTCCCTTGCCCCGCTATCGTGGTGCTGTTGACAGTCATCGTGGCTCCCCAAGTTCCAGGACCCGTGTGAACGAACGCTGAATTCCGTTCGAACACCAAGCCCATTGGCTGGCGGACCGACGATCTGTTGCCGACCCACCCTGTCGTTCCGGCGAGGGACGCACCGATCCATAACACTGGACGTCACCCGATTGGATTTGGTTGCACCAGATCCGCATTAGTTCCTCGACGGTGTTTCTCGATGGTTGGGGCTGCACCAGATCTTCCGATCCGGAACAGGCGTACGACGCGGATGTGTCGCCCCTGGTTCCCCGCTAGCCACCGCATGAAATCATGCACAAACCGTGCTGCGCATGGGAACTTGCTGCCGTTGCAGCATCCTGCCGTAACGGTCTGGTGACGATGTTCAACGGTCAATCAGATTGGTTTGGAAACCGGTCTCCGGGTGGTTGCGCAATGGGACCCCGAGAGGGTAGGACGCCTGTCGGCCACGCCCGCTACGGTGAGCTCGTGTCAGACCGTTCAGCAATCCGTCCATCCCGCCTTCCCCGCCTGGTGGCCACCGACCTCGACGGCACCCTGGTCCGCAGCGACCAGTCGGTCTCGCCCCGCACCAAAGCCGCGGTGCTGGCCGTCCAGGACGCCGGCAGCGTCTTCGTGATGGTCACCGCGCGCCCGCCCCGCTGGCTGCATGACCTGGCCGACCTGGTCGGTGCGCACGGCGTCGCGATCGTTGCCAACGGCGCCATTCTGTACGACGTAGCGCGGCGCCAGGCGATCCGGACCCGGATGATCGAACCGGCGGTAGCGCTGGAGGTGGCGCAGGCAATCCGGGCCGAGATGCCCGAGGTGAACTTCGCTATCGAGCGATCGGATCGTTATGGGCAGGAGCCGAACTACCTCAACCGGTGGCCGGTGCCCGAGAATTCCTTGGTCGCGGAGGTGTCAGAGTTGCTGTCGGAGCCGGCCGCCAAGCTGCTCGTCAAGCATCCGAGCTGGGAGGCGGACGAACTGCTCGGCCGGGTCCAGGCGCTGGTCGGCGAGCGGGTGGCCGCGAGCCACTCCGGCGGGGAACGATTGGTGGAGATCTCCGCCACCGGGGTCTCCAAGGCCGCCATGCTGGCCGATTTCGCAGCCGGCCAAGGGATCTCGGCTGCTGACACTATCGCGTTCGGCGACTCGTTGAACGATCTGCCGATGCTCGACTGGGCCGGGACGTCGTACGGGGTTGCGAACGCGCATGAGGAGGTGCTGGCGATGGTGGACGAGGTCTGCCCGTCCAACGACCGGGACGGTGTCGCCACCGTTCTCGAAAACCTCTTCAAAGGTTAGAGATACATCCCGCTGTTGTCCGGCCCGGTCTTCTGGCCGGGCTGTGGGGCGCCTGGGAAGCCAGGGCTGTCATCCGGCGACAGGTGGCCACCAGGCAGGGCCCGGCGCATCGATTCGAGCTGCTGCCGGGCCGCCATCTGCTGGGCGAACAAGGCCGTCTGGATGCCGTGGAACAGCCCCTCCAGCCAGCCAACCAGCTGGGCCTGCGCGATCCGCAACTCGGCCTCGGTGGGGGTGCTCTCATCGGTGAAGCCCAGGCTGAGTCGCTCCAGCTCATCCACCAGTTCGGGCGCCAGACCGGTCTCGAGCTCCTTGATGGAGGCGGCGTGGATCGCCTTCAGGCGCTGGCGGGAGGCCTCATCCAGTGGTGCGGCCTTCACCTCCTCCAGCAGTTGCCGGATCATGTTGCCGATCCGCATCACCTTCGCCGGTTGTTCCACCAGCTCGGTCACCGACCGCGGCTCATCCGAGTGGTCGTCCTCGTCGGACCGCGGCGGGCCCTCGACGGCCATCCCGTCCGGACCGACGATCAGGACCTTGCCGTCCTCGGTCGTGGCGCCGGCCATGGGCCTACCCTGGCCGCTCTGGTTCTCGCTGCTCGACTCGGTCATGACCTCCATCCTAGGAGGATGCGTTTCAGTGCTCCGACTCAGGACGCTAGTGCCCCGTCTTCGATCGGTGCCGCCGGACGGCGTCCCGGTTGGCGCAAGCCGGGCTGCAGTAGCGCTGGCGTCCGCCTCGGGACAGGTCGGCGTACACGTTGTCGCAGCCTTCCGTGTCGCAGCGGCCGAGACGGCTGATTCCACGGCCTGCAAGGTGGAGTGCGGTACCTGTGCTGATCAAGGTGGCAACGAGTCGCCCGACCGGTACGTGCTCTGGCCGGTAGTGCACGTGCCAGCCGTCGCCCGCGTGGTTCGTCAGCCGGGGATGCTCGGTGTACTTGGCGAGCATGGCGTTCACCCGCTCTACCCGAGTCTCGTCGTCCGGCGCGTCTACCACGGCCAGCCACTCGTTCAGGGCCACCCGTACGGCGGTCAGGTCGGAGGATCTGACCGAGCGATTGCGGACCAGGCGGGGTTCGACGCCGCTCTCCTCGCATCGTTCAGCAAGCTCGGCCGGGGTGTCGGCCGGATTGGTGACCAGGTTGACGGCCAGCAGGACCGCGTCGGCGCCGTAAGGGTTGAGATGCACAATGGCATTACATCACGATGGAGCCATGACAGCCAGGGAGCAGATCGGCAGCCATCGACATCGGTGGATCGTCATGTCGTCACACCCCGTCAGCGAAGGGCTCGTCGTGTACCAGCGGTGTGCCTGCGGACAATGGCGGGTCACGAGTACGCCCGCCTACCCGATCGCCTATCCGGAGCTCGCCCGCCCGGGGCATTGACCGCACGCGAGGTCGATGCCCCGGGCAAGGAAACGGCATGGAAACGCGGTGGACCCGTCACTCGAGCCGGCGGACCATCGGTAGTCGGGACCGGGTCGCCAGCCAGGCCAGCGCTCCCGCGAACAACGGGATGATGATCACGATGCCGGCGATGTCGCGCCACGGGATCATGAAATGTGGTGATCCGAAGGCGGCGTGCGCGGTGTAGCCGTACAGTGCGCCAACACCTACGCCCAGCAGGCAGCCGAGCTGACCGAGCACCCAGGCTTGTGCTGCGGCCAGGTTGCGTCGTCGGCGCGGCGGTGCTCCGACAGCGGCCAGGGTTGCCAGATCGGCTCGGCCTTCTGCTGCTGACAGCGCCACCGAGATGGCGACGCCGAGAAGTGTCACCACAGCGGCGACACCGAGGATGGCTGCCGTGGCGATTCCCACTGGAGCCTGGTACCCGTGCTCGATGGTGAGCATGTCCTCATGGCCAACGATGCCGGCGACTGCTGCCAGCTCATCCTTGGTGGGATCGCGACGGAGGTCGAACTGCGCCTCGATCACGTGCAGGTTGCCGTACTTGGCGGCTGCTTCGCGGCTGATGAGGCCGGATTCCTGCAGCCACTTGATCTTCGGCAGCCCGGGAATGACGACAGCCGGATGACGATAGACCTTGTTGCCCACGCCCAGGGAGAGCTGTGCCGTGCCGTTAGGGGCGAACGTCGACTTCCAGGTGACCACCTTCCCTGCCTGCAGCGCGTCCGCAGCCTGCCGTCCGACGTCACCGAACTGCCTCAGGTACGACGGATCGACGGCGTACATGCTGACTCCCCCGTAGACCTGCGTCTCGTTGGGTTCCGCGAGGTATAGAGACGGAGGCAGATAGTCGGTCCGTTGGCCTGGCTTCGGTCGCGCATCGACGGACGCGATCTCATAGACATGGTCGGCCGGCAGTACGGCGGCGATCCTGTCGGCGATCCCGGGAACCCACCGCACCTGATCTGTACCGTCTGCGGCGAACGCGATCACCCCGACGCCGTCGCGGGCCGTGGGGATGTACTTCTCGGACTCCGCCGCGAAGGCGTTCGCGACTGCGAAGGACGCCGCTGCTGTTGCCGCGACCGCCATCATGATCGCGGCCGTCGCCGGGCCGGTGCGGTGGCGATGACGGGACGCGTCCCGCAGCGCCAACCGGGCGCTCAGGGGAAGCGCCCTCGCCAGCAGGCCGGCCTTGGCAACCAAGGTGGGCAGCATCCAGACGAGCGCCGCGATGACACTGGTGATCCCCAGCAGGACAAGGGCGATCGGACCGGTCGGCGTGACGGTGGTGGTGGAATAGCCGTACTCCACTGGGGCGCGTTTCGCCTCGGCGAAGGCCTTGGCGATCAGCGAACTGCCGAGCACGGCAGCACCGATGCCGAAGGCAAGCAGGACCACCGCCGGACGCTTGAGCCGGGTGTTGCTCGGGGAGGTCATGAACCGGCCCGCCAGTGCCGCCATCGGTGACTGGCGTCCGGCGCTGAGAGCAGGCACGATCGCCGCGGCGAGACCGGCGAGCAGCCCGATCGCCGCGATCACCGCGAGCTGCTTCCACGGGATCTGCCATTCCGGGATCAGCCCGGACAGCAGCCGCTCCCAGAGCGGTCGCCCGGCCAGTGCGACCCCGAGGGCGATGGCCACGCCACTCAAAGCGCCGATCGCCCCGGCGAGGACCCCTTGGGTGAGGACGATCCGGCGGATGTCGCTCGGGGTGCCGCCTGCAGCCAATACCAGGCCCAGTTCCCTGGTCTGGCGACGGGCGCCGACCGCGAAGGCCGTGCCGGCGAGCAGCACTATCTCGAGCACACCGAAGCCGATCACCAGTACCATCACTGCCTTGGCACCCGCGTCCTGGCCGCCGCCGTACTGGGTCGGCGGCGGGTCGACCACGTTGACTCGCGGCATCAGGATGATGCCCTGCGCGTTGAGTTTCGTGAACAGGGCGGACGGGTCGACCGAGTCCGGCAGGTCGACCAGGTAGGTGGCCGAAGTGCCGGGGGTGACCTTCGCCAGCGGGGAACCGGGGATCGCGAAAGCCGTCATCTGGTCGGGGGCGCGAAGCGTCATGGCCAGCCCGACCACCGTGTACTGCTTGCCGTCCGTGGTGGTCATGGTGGCATCAGGCTTCAATTTGCCGTCGCTCAACAACTCGAGGCGTTCGGCGAAGGCGGGCGACACAGCGACCTCGGTCGGCGTGGCCGGCATCCTGCCGCTGATCTGCCGGAACATCCCCTTGGTGAGCGGACTCTGCCCGTCGCCGGCCATCACGACGACCGAGTTATTCGCTTTCGGCCCGCGAACCTCGGCGGTGCCGGTCTCCATCAAGAGGCGGGCGGCCTTGCTCCCAGCGGGCAGCACCTTCTGTACGTCGAAGGTGGCCGGGTCGCGAACTGGCTTCTCTGCACCCTTGGCGGGCGCAGGTGTGCCGCCTTCGTTGACGCTGGGCATCCGGGTGCCGGCCGCAAAGGCGCCGTACTGCGACACCTCGACCCGGGCGTCCGCAGTCCCCATGAGCTGGCGTGCCAAGACCTCGCCGCTCGGGCTGCTGCTCTGGTTGACGACGCCGAGCCAGGTCGCGGCAGCCACCGGCAGCCCGATCAGCGCAGCGACCAGCAAGGTTCTCCCCACCGACCGGCGGGCTGTTCGCCGGGCGATCCGCAGCGGTGGGCCCCAGGCTTTCAGCAGCCTCATCAGCGTGCTTCCTCGAGCAACACCTCGGCCGACTCCAGCGGACCCGACTGGCCTACCAGGACACCATCGCGCAGGTAGACGACCCGATCGGCCCAGGCGGCGTGCCGGGCGTCATGGGTGACGAGTACCCCGGCGATGCCGTTGGAGTCACAGCGGTCGCGCAGCAGTTGGAGAACTGCCTCGCCGGTGTCGGAATCGAGGGCGCCGGTCGGTTCATCAGCAAGAAGGAGACGCCGCTCGCCGACGATGGCCCGGGCGATCGCCACGCGCTGACGCTGTCCGCCTGACATATCGTCCGGAAACCTCGCGGACAGCTCGGAAATCCCCACCTCCGCCAGGGCTTTCTCGGCCTGCTTGCGCGCGGTCCGGGAGCGTGCGCCGTCCAACTCCAGTGGCAGCGACACGTTCTCGGCCGCGGTGAGTGCTGGGATCAGGTTGAAGTCCTGGAAGACATAGCCGATCCGGCGACGGCGGAGTGCCGCCACCGCGCTCCGGCCGAGGGTGACCAGGTCCTGCCCGTCGACGAGCACCTCGCCGTTGGTGGGCCGGTCCAGGCCGCCCGCGCAGGTGAGCAGGGTGGACTTGCCGGAGCCGGAGGGACCCATCACCGCGACCAGTTCGCCCGCGGCAACCGCCAGGTCGACTCCGCTGAGTGCGCGCACGGCTTGGTCGCCGGAGCCGTGCACCCGGGTGAGATTGCGGATGTCCAGGACGGCCTTCATCGTTGCGCTCCGGTTTCTCTGCGGCTTTCCTCTTGCAGCGTTGGCGTTTCGGTCGACGTGCTGCGGGTCGGCGTACCGGCTTCGGTTCTGCGATGGCGGGACAGCATCGCCTCGCAGTGGTCGAGCCAGCGGACCTCGGCCTCGGCAGCGAAGATCATCGACTCCAGCACCAGCCGCCAGGAAATGTCGCTGTCGCGGCTGTTGCGTTTGAGCCGGGTCAGCTCCTGCAGGGACTCCATGGTCGCGGCGCGTTGACGCTGGACTACTGCGGGGACGTTCACCCCTGGTACGGCGAGCGCGAGGGCCAGCTTGATGGCGAGTTCGTCCCGCGGTCGCGACTCCCGGGTCACCGGCGTCTCGAACCAGCTGGTCAGTTCCGCCCGGCCGGCGTCGGTGATCTCGTACATCGAGCGGCCGTCCCCGGTATCACCGGCCGCTGGATCCGTCGCCGGCTGCACAAGGCCGTCGCGTTCGAGCCGGGTCAGGGTGGTGTAGACCTGCCCGATGTTCAGTGGCCAGGTCGAGCCGGTGGCGGCCTCGAACTCCCCGCGCAGCTGGTAGCCGTACTTCGGCTCGGCCCTGAGCAGGGCCAGCAAACCGTGTTTGATGGACATGGATACCGAGTATGCATACTCAGTATCTATGCGTCAATGGTCGAGCTGTTGTCGCCGCCACCGTGCACCAGGCGACGAACCAGCCGGGCGGTGATCTCGTCCACGTCGTACCGGCGTCCGGTGCCGGGCGTGAGCTGGTCGAGGACCAGGCCGTCGATGGCGAAATGCAGCAGCCGGACCTCCTCGGCGCCACCAGGCAGGCCGGCCTGGACATGGAAGGACACGTCGGCGTCGAAACCGTGTTGAAGGGTGCGGGAGAGGATCTCGTTCAGGCCCGGACGCCTGGCTGACTCGAGTCGCAGCTCGAGCAGCGCGAGTGAGAGCTCCGGGCGGCCTAGAAGCCGCTCGACGATGTCTTTCACGTAGTCGACCACGAGGTCCAGCGACCGCTCCCGCTCGGCGAGTGAGGCCAGCACTGCCTCATCGGGCGCGAGCCGCTCGAAGATCCGCTCACCGAGCGCGCCGAGCAGGGCGTCGCGGGTACGGAAGTAGTTCGAGGTGGTGCCGGCAGGCAGTCCGGCCGCGGCGTCGACAGCGCGGTGGGTCAGGCCGCGGGCACCCGATTCGGCCAGGACAGCCAGGCCGGCATCGGCCAGTTGGGTGCGGCGTTCCGGATTTCTCGGCATGTTGACAAGCCTAACAGTGATCCACTACAACTGTGGTACTCAATCACGACAGTTGTAGTAGTTAGGAGTCGAGATGAAACCATCGGCGTTCGGTGCGACCGTCGTCACCTCGCGCCCGGCCGAGGTCGCCGCTTTCTACCAGCGATTTTTCGACCTGCAGATCACCGTCGACACCGGCTGGTTCATCTGCCTGCGCCGGGATGGGGCCGATTGGGAGATCGCGATCTGCGAGCGTGGTCACTCCGCTGTGCCCGCTGCGGTCTCAGCCGCTCTGGCGAGCACGAACGTCTTCGGCTTCGTCGTCGACGACGTGGACAAGATCGCCCAGTCCCTGGTCGAGGGCGGAGCCGAGCTCGAGGGCGAGATCGTGGACGAGGCGTGGGGCCAGCGGCACTTCTTCGTCCGCGATCCGGAGGGAACCTGGCTTGACGTCATCCAGCTCACCACCCCCGACCCGGAGTGGCTCGCCAACCTGCCCGCGTGACCGCTCAGATAGTCAGCAGTACCTTGCCGATCTGGTTGGACTGCTCGAGCATCTCGTGTGCCTGGCGTACGTCGGCCAGTGGGAAGGTCCGGTGCACGATCGGCCGGACCTTCTTCGCGGCTGCCAGTGGCCAGACGTGCCCGACAATCTCGTCGATGATCTGGCCTTTCTCCTCGACTGACCTCGCCCGCAGGCCGGTGGCCGCGACCAGGGCGCGGCGGCTCATCAGCCGGCCCAGGTCGAGCGTGCCCTTCGTGCCGCCCTGCATGCCGATCACGGCCAGCCGGCCGTCGTACGCGAGGGACTTGACGTTGTCCTCCAGATACTTCGCGCCGATGATGTCGAGGATCACGTCGGCGCCCGCCTTAGCGGTCGCCTCGCGGACTACCGAGGCCCACTCGGCCTCCTTGTAGTTGATCGCGACCTCGGCGCCGAGCCGCGAGCAGAACTCCATCTTCTCCTTGCTGCCGACGGTGCAGAGCACCCGCGCACCGTGGGCGACGCCGAGTTGGATCGCCATCGTGCCGATGCCGGACGCACCGCCGTGCACCAGTAGCGTCTCGCCCAATTTCAGGTGCGCGATCATGAACACATTCGACCAGACCGTCGCTACGGCCTCGGGCAGGGCGGCGGCGCTGATCAGGTCGACGCCCTCAGGCACTGGCATCACCTGCACGGCGGGCACGACGACCTTCTCGGCGTATCCGCCGCCGGCCAGCAGCGCGCAGCACTCGTCGCCGACCGACCAGTCGTCGACACCTTCGCCGACGGCCGAGATCACCCCGGAGCACTCCAGACCGAGCGTCTCAGGGGCGCCGGGCGGTGGTGGGTAGTGGCCTTGCCGCTGTAACAGGTCCGCCCGGTTCACCCCGGCGGCGACCACGTCGATGACGACGGAGCGCGGCCCCGGCGTCGGGTCCTCGATCTCCCCGATCTTCAATACCTCGACGCCACCAGCACCCTCACACACGACAGCTTGCATGCGAGACACGGTACTGCTTTCCTATCGCACGAGTACGGCCATGTCGGCGGCGATCCCGTCCAGCGGCTCCGTCGTACCGATCATGCGGAACCAGTCCCACAGCTCCAGGGCGTGGTAGAGGCGGTAGAGCGTGGTCCGCTCCCGCCAGTCTGTTGGCAGGTCGCCATATCCCTGGGTGAGGCCGGTCAGCTTGTCTGCGTTGTCGCGGATCGAGTAGCACTCGGTCTTGGCCAGATCGATCAACGGATCGGCTGCGATCGCGTTCTCCACGTCGATGAAGCCGGTGACCCGCCAGCCGTTGGGATCGACCAGCACGTTGCCCTCGTGGAAATCGTTGTGGCACAGGGTCGGAGCGGCGCATCGGTCGAACAACCCGGCCCGCGTTTCGACGTACTGGTCGATGGCCTGGTGCAACGCGGGATCGCCGCCGAGTTCCTCGAACTCCTTCAGTTTCTTGGCGAACTGACGGCGCATGTAGGCGTCGTTCGTCGGCTGCGGCTCGAGCACCTCGTCGGTCAGATACCCGTACGCCGGCTGCGGGATGCGGTGGATCTCGGCGAGTATTGCGCCGAGTTGTGCGTAGACGCCGGTCCATTCGGCCGGTGTCAGTTCGCCGGCCTCGGAGAGCGGAACACCTGGCACTTTGGTCAACACGGTGAACGCACGACCGAAGGTGTCGCCGGCCGGTTCGGCATGCAGGACGGCCGGGACGGAGCCTCCCAGTGGCTTGGCTAGCAGGCCGTAGACGTGCACCTCTTTCGCTTGTTTCCAAGCCCATTCCGGCTCGTAGAGCTTGATGATGACCGGCGCGGCGGCGCGGCGTCGTACCTCGAAGACGGTGTTCAACTGCCCGCCTGACCGGGGCACGATCTCTTCGATGACGCTGCCAGGGCAGGCGGTTGTCGTCATCGCCGCCAGCAGGTCAAGTGCGAACTCGGTCACGACCACACCGTAGGGAGATCGGGTACCGCCGTCGACCGAATATCAGTCGTCGTGCGGGGTTCGTTCGTCGAAGTCGGCCCAGGTGTCGACGTCATCACCAGCCCGGCTCGGCTTGGTCCAGGCCAGGTCGAGTCCCGCGAACAGGTGGCGCACCGCCCGGTCCCGTGGGTCCCCGAGTGCCTGCAGCGCTCCACTCAACGCCGTACGCCGATAGGCCGCGGCCAGGCGTTGCTCACGTCCGTCCGAGTCGCGGAGTCCGTAGCCGTCGTGCTCGCCGATCCCGCCGACCAGGCGAGCCACGTCCGCCGCGGTGAGCCAGGGCAGATCGCAGGAACAGAGCACCACAATCGGTGCCGCGCCAGCGGATAGCCCGGCGGCGATCCCGGCCACCGGTCCGCCCAGCGGCGGCTCCTCGGTGGCCCAGCCGACTGGCCGGGAGGTCTTGCGAACGGGGCCGACCACTACGGTGGAGGCCGCCGAGCTGGTTGCCGTCAGCACCCGGTCGAGCAGCGAGATGCCGTCCAGCACGAGCTGGGCCTTGTCGACGCCGCCGAACCGGGTCGACTCGCCGCCGGCGAGCACGATCGCATCGAAGCTCATGCCTCCGCAGTTTGCCACCCCGGCGCCGGGTCCGGGCGATGTGCGGCACCATGGAGAAGTGAGAATCGCCGTCGTACAGACCGCCAGCACTCAGGACAAGGCCGCCAACCGGGAGTCCGTGACACGACTCGTCGCGGCGGCCGCGGCCGGGAAGCCGGACGTCGTGGTGCTGCCCGAAGCGATGATGGCGGACTTCGCCGCTGACGGCGGCTCGGTCGGCGATCAGGCTGAACCGCTCGACGGCGAGTTCGTCAGCCTGCTGCGTAAGGCCGCGCTGGAGCACGGTACGGCGATCGTGGCCGGCATGTTCGAGAGGAGCTTCGACGAGGCCCGGCCCTACAACACGGTGCTCGCGGTGGGTGCCGACGGCGAACTCCTCGGCGCTTATCGCAAGATCCACCTGTACGACGCGTTCGGCTACCGTGAGTCCGACCAGTTGACGGCCGGTGAGGTCGCACCGGTCGTGGTGGACATCGCCGGCCGGAAGCTGGGGTTGATGACCTGCTACGACCTGAGGTTCCCCGAGATGTCGAGGGCGCTGGTCGACGCCGGCGCCGAGGTCCTCGTCGTCCCCGCGGCTTGGGTGCGGGGGCCGCTCAAGGAGTATCACTGGACGACTTTGCTGACGGCCCGGGCGATCGAGAACACTTGCTACGTCGCGGCTGCGGCGCAGAACGGGAAGAAGTACTCGGGCCTGAGCCAGGTGATCGATCCGCAGGGCGTTGCGGTGGCCTCCGTCGGTGAGGTCGACGGGCATGCGATCGCCGAGATCGACCCGGTACGGCTGGCCGAAGTCCGCAAGCGCAACCCGTCGCTGCAGAACCGCCGCTTCACCGTCAGCCCTCGCTGAGCTGGTTAGTGGGGTGACGGATCCTGCGGGCGAGGTCGACCTCGATCATCACGGTGACGAGGAGGTCGGGGACGGACTGGTGGATCTCGCCGTCAACGTCCGGACCGGTACGCCGCCGTCGTGGTTGCTCGACGAGATCGCCGCCAGCCTGACGGACCTGGCGGCATACCCACGACAGGACGCCGCCCTCGCCGCAGTGGCCGCGCGGCATGAGTGTGCGCCTGCGCAGGTGTTGCTGACGGCTGGTGCCGCGGAGGCGTTCGTCTTGATCGCCCGGGCCTTCCGGCCGAGTCGCGCCGTGGTGGTGCACCCACAGTTCACCGAGCCCGAGGCGGCATTGCGGTCTGCCGGACACGCGGTCGACCGGGTCTTGCTGCGTGCCGAGGATGGGTTCGTCCTGGATCCGCAACTGGTTCCGGACGACGCTGACCTGGTTGTCGTCGGCAACCCGACCAACCCGACGTCGGTGTTGCACAGGGCGGAGGTCCTCCGTTCGCTGGCCCGTCCAGGTCGGATCCTGGTCGTCGACGAGGCGTTCATGGATGCTGTGCCGGGTGAACCCGAGTCACTGGTCGGGGTGGAGGTCCCGGGCCTGGTCGTGATTCGCAGCCTGACCAAGACCTGGGGACTTGCCGGACTTCGCGTCGGGTATGTCGTCGCGGAGCCAGGTCTGGTCGAACGGCTGGCAGAGGTACAGCCGCACTGGCCGGTCTCCACTCCGGCGCTCGCGGCCGCGATAGCCTGCAGCCACAAGTGGGCTTTGGACGAATCCACCCGGGCGGCAATCGAGCTGGATCGCCAGCGGGACTACCTGCTGGCTGGTCTTGCCGGGTCTGCCGGGCCTGCTGGCGTGGCGACGTACGGGGTGGCTCGGGGGCCTTTCGTACTGGTGCGGTTGACCGGTGCGGCGGCGGTTCGGGAAGCGCTGCGCGAGCGCGGATTCGCGGTCAGGCGCGGCGACACCTTTCCCGGTCTTGGGCCCGACTGGCTGCGGATAGCGGTGCGGCCGGAGGCGGTTGCGGACAGCTTCCTGAAGGTCTGGCGCGACGTTCTCGGCTGATCACTCGATCGAGGCCGAAGCCGAGGGGCTGGCGGTAACTCGCGTGGGGGTTTAGGCCGGTTCAACTGTGCGCACTAGGGAGGCACCAGCACTCTCGGAAGGAGCAGCATCATGGGTTTGGACGACGACGACATGACGACCGCGGCCGGCGACGGCGAGGGTCTGGCTGACGGAGGCGCAACACCCGGTGCGACTGACGGGGGTGCTGACGCCGGCGCGGATGGTGGTGCCGGTGGAACTGGTGGTGAGGGTCTGGCGGATGGTGGTGCGAGGCCTGGTGCGGTCGATGGTGGCGCGGATGGTGGTGCCGGTGGAACTGGTGGTGAGGGTCTGGCGGATGGTGGTGCGAGGCCCGGTGCGGTCGATGGCGGAGCTGACAGCGGCGCTGGTCGCTGAGGGGAGTTCCGGAAGTTGGTGACTCACGGGCCGCAGGCCGGGCGACCGTTGGACAGTCGCCCGGCACTCCGACGCTGTGTGGCCGGTGACCTGGACCAGTTCGCCAACGACTACTGGGGTTCGCGGGCGCTGTTGTCGCACGCCGCGGAACTGCCCGTGCCCTTCGCGGATCTGCTGACCCTCGCCGATGCCGATGAGTTGCTGTCGCGACGGGGTCTGCGGACCCCGTTCCTTCGGATCGCAAAGAACGGCGCCGTCGTCGGTGACAACCAGTTCACCGGATCCGGCGGAGTCGGCGCTGAGATCGGCGATCAGGTGCGGGACGATCGGGTCGCCGCGCTGTTCGCCAGTGGCCACACCGTGGTGTTGCAGGCGCTGCACCGGACCTGGCCGCCGCTAGTGGATTTCGCTACCCAACTGGCGGCTGATGCCGGGCATCCGGTACAGATCAACGCGTACATCACACCGCCCGACTCGCAGGGCTTCGCGGCGCATTACGACGTCCACGACGTCTTCGTGCTCCAGATCGCCGGCGAGAAGCACTGGGCGGTCTACGAACCTGTGCACGTCGATCCGCTGCGGAACCAGCCTTGGACCGATCATTCGAAGGCCGTTGCTGCGGCTGCCCGGGACCGAACGCCAGTGGTCGACGAGGTGTTGCGCCCGGGTGACGCCCTCTACGTGCCACGCGGGTTCTTGCATTCCGCGAAGGCTCTCGGCGAAGTCAGCGCGCATTTGACCGTCGGGCTCCACACCATGACGCGTTACCTGCTGGTCCAGGAACTAGCAGCCCTTGCAGCCGATCAAGCGGAGCTGCGGACGGCATTGCCGCTCGGGTTCGACCCGGGCGACCCGGCCCAGGTGGGGCGGCAGTTGGAACGAGTGGCCTCGATCTTCGCCGAACAGGTTCAGACGGCATCGGCCGAAGACCTGGCCGTCCGCCTCCAGCGACATACCTGGTCCGGTAACCGCCCTGCCCCACTCGCGCCGCTCGCCCATGCCGCAGCGATCGCCGACCTCGCCGCCGGTACGTCGGTCAGGCTGCGCGCGGGTCTCCGGCATCGAGTGGTCCCGGGCGATCCTGTTCTGTTGCAGTTGCCTGACCGGACCATCTCCTTGCCCGTAGCAACTAATGACGCGGTAGTGCGGTTGTGCGAAGGTGATGAGGTGAAGGTCGGAGAACTGCCCGGGCTGGACCAGGCCGACCAGCTGGTACTGGTCCGGCGGCTGATGACCGAGGCGGTCCTGGTCGCGAGCAACCCGTGACCGCATTGCCCTACCAGCCGGACTCGGGTTGTGCGGCTTCGGCCGAACGGCGTGCCGATGTGCTCGCGGCTTCGGCGCCACCGGCTGAACGCTGGCTGCTGATCGAGCGTCGCGGACCGTGGCCGCGGGACGCGCTGACCGCTTTCCGCAGACCGCCCGAGGACCGCGACCTGCAGTCCGGCGTACGTGATCAGCTCAATGGCCGGGGTGGTGCGGCGGATATTCGGGCGGATGACCTGGCGGCGGAGGTCTCGCGCTTCTGTGCGGCCTTGCGCTGCCGTCCTGCCTTGATCCGACGCTACGGCCGGATCGACCAGGCGGTGCCGCGCCGTTGGGCGATGGTCGACAGCCGCCTCGGACATGAGTCGGTTCGCTGGGGTGAGTTGCCGACGGACGAGCACCTGCTCGAGGTGTTGGCTGGTCGGGATCAGGGCGCACCGAGCGATGAGCCGATCTACCTGATCTGCACCCATGGACGGCATGACCCGTGCTGCGCCATGCGCGGCCGTCCGACTGCCGCCGCTCTGGCTGCGATCCACCCCGACAGGACGTGGGAGTGCAGCCACGTCGGTGGCGACCGCTTCGCCGCGAACGTGGTCCTCCTGCCACACGGTCTCTTCTACGGCCACGTCCCGCCAACCCGGGCCGCCGAGGTAGTGAGCCGGTACGACGAGGGCCTGGTGGTACCCGACCTGCTCCGCGGAGTAGGCGCGCTGCCACCGCAGGTCCAAGCCGCGCAGCACTTCGCTCGTGCCGCAAGGCGGTCGCTCAAGGTCGACTCGCTCCGGCCGACCGCCGTACAGGAGTTGGCGCGGGACAGGTGGCGAGTGCGTCTTGACGACGAAGGACAAGAGGTGGTCGTCGTGGTGGCTGCGCGGTTGGTCGCCATTGATGGATCGATGACCTGTGCCTCCTCGCCGCCCGGCCGGGTCCGACAGTTCGACCTCGTCGGCCTGGTCGAGGTCCAGCGTGGCGATGGTGCTTTCTACTCGTCGGTGACCAAGCGGTCCTCCTGGTGGGTGCCGTAGTACTCGGACTGGCGGGCCATGATGTCGCGCATCGACGTACCACGTGGGACGCCGTACACGGTGCCAGGGAAGTCCAGGTCGCGCTGGACCTCCCATAGGTCCTCGTGCCTATCGGGTGAAAAGAGCTGAGCCGGATCGCCGACCGCGATCCAGCCGATCGGCAACACCTCGCCAGGCACTAGGCGTGAGTTGACCTGCAGGACGCTGTTAATCCGCAGCTCGGCGCCGGCACCGGCGACCGAGCCCGGGAACAGGGAGGCGCCCGTAGCGATGAACACTTCGTCCTCGACCGTGGCGCCGTTCACGTGTGCGTGCGGACCGACGAGAACCGCAGCGCCGATGAGTACTGGATGATCCGCCCGGCCGCGCACCAGGGCGTTCTCCATCACCACACTGTTCCGGCCGAGGTGGACGTCACCGTTCTCCGCGGTCAGGACTGCGCCGTGCAGCACCCTGCTGCCTTCGGCCAACACAACCGCTCCGCAAAGCACCGCTGACGGCGCGACGTACGCGGACTCTGGCACGACCGGCCGCCGGCCACGGTGTTCCAGCAACATCGTCTAGGTCCCCTCTCAAGGAACGGCGAACGCATGCCTTCTCCTCCCTGCAGTTCTATTTGCCGGTGCCCGGGCCTTCACTGCCCGGGCGGTCGCCGTCCTGGTTCAGCAGTCCACATCGAAGGTGGGAGGTTCGGCGGACCAGGACGAGGGACGGAGTAGCGGAGGGCGAGGCTTCGACCACAAAAAGGACAATAGAACATTCATTCGAAGCGCGCAAGTGCTGTTGACAACTCAGTGACCCTGCGCGGGCCAAGTCCAGGAACCCCTTGCGGAGAAGGGCTTTCAGGGGCTTACGAGCGACGAACAGCCGCGTCAGGCAGCACTCGTTCCAGGACCACGATGGTGCCGGCAGCCGCGAGCGCAAGAATGGAGATTGCGAGCCACGGGTACTCCGCCCGCCGGTCGAACAGTTGGGCGAAGAAGGCAGGCACCAACACGCTGGCCAGCGTGAACGAGTACTGCCAGTAGGACAGGTACTTTCCACGCCCGTTATCCGGAGCAACCGCAGCCGCCAGCGCGTTGGACGTCGCGGCGTGCAGAACATCGGCACTGGCGAAGACCAATGTGGCAACCACTAGACCGGGAACGACCAGCCCAGCCGGGATGTGCAACAGACCGGCCATCAGTACACCCCAAGCCGCCCAGAGCAGACCCGCCAGAACCATCACGTTGGTCCGGCGACGAAGCTCGGTGTGCCGCACCACCAGCGTCTGGCCGGTAGCCAGTACGACGGAGACCGCGGCCAGCAGGACTCCCACGATCCACTTCGGCGCAGGCAGCGCCTCAGCGACGTACACGGGCAGTCCGACACCAATCAGCATCGTGCACAGCGCCAGCACCGAGTTAGCGCCGATCAGCACCAGGAACGGCCTGTCTTTCCGCAGCAGCGGCGCCGGCCCATTGTCCTGAGCCGCGCGCGGATCATGGGCGCTGTGAATCCGGGTCAACAGCAGACCGGCGACGAAGAAGGTGACCGCGTCCACGGCCATCGCGATCAGGAATGGGGCATCGCCGTTGAAACTGAGCAGGGCACCGGCCGCCAGTGCCCCCAGTCCGAAGCCGCCCGCCTGCATCATCCCGCCTAGCCCGAACCAGCGGTCGCGCTCCTTCGGCTCAGAAACGTCCGACAGCAGGCTGAAGATCGACGACCAGAACACGCGTTGTCCGGTGGTCGCGACCAACGTGCACAGGAAGAGCAGCCACAGTGAGCGGCCGAAGAAGAAGCCGACGAAGGCCAGCCCCTGCGCGAACTGGGCGCCGATCACCAGGTTCCGCGGCCCGACCCGGTCGATCACTACGCCGACGGCCGCTGGTGCCGCGACGGAGAACAGGGTCGCGATCGTCATGGTGAGTCCGGCGGCGCCGAGCGGGATGTCCGCGACCCGGGTGAAGAAGAGCAGCAACAGAGGGCCGGCGCAGCCGCCGCCGAACGAGTCGATGGCCAATCCGACCAGCAGCGGAACCCGGCCGCGGACATCCGGCAGGCCGAGTGACGCGAGGGTGGGCATGACGGGGTGCTCCGATCAGTAAGGACTCGGCCCACCCGCAGCAGGCGCTGCGAGACCGCTCCACCGGGGGCTTTCCCCGCCTACGGTTGGGGCTCTCGGCCGTCGAGACTAGCAACCTGCGACCGAGAGCGCCCAACCTTTTCAGGCCTGCGGAGTCTCCGCCGACGCCCGCACCGACACCTGCTGAAGTGGACGCCAGGCAACCGCGGTCATCGCCACCATCGCCACGAAGGCGACCATGAATGGTGCTGTCAGCCCGAACTGCTGAGCCAAGTACGCCGCCGACCAGCGACCCCACAGCGGCGCCTCCCACAGACGCCAGCAGGTAGACACTGTTGACCCTGCCGAGCAGCGCATCCGGTGTGGCGAGCTGCCGGGCGGTCGTCGACACGGTTCCCCAGACGATCGCGTGAACACCGAACGCGGCCATGGTGGCCCCGGCCACCCACGGATTCCGGGTCAGCGCGAGGACCAGGTGCGTGAGTGTCTCGACGATGAGCCCGGTCCGGAGCAGCGTCAGACTGCCGACCCGTGGTTCGAGTAGGTGGTAGACGGGTGTTCCGACCAGTGCGCCGATCGCGCCGGCAGAGATCAGGAGGCCGTACTGCGCGTCGGTCAGCCCGAGCTTCTCGCGCGCGTAAAGCACCCCATCAGAGCCGTAACCCACTACTGAGCGGACCGTCGCTTTACCCTCGCCTGGCTCGCAAGCCGCCTAGCTAAGCTTTGCCGTTGTGACGGACAGCTTTGATCCCGTGGCGTATAACCGTGCCGCCTGGGACCGCGAGGTGGAGAACAGTAACGAATGGACCCAGCCGGTCGGGCCGGAGGTCATCGCCCGGGCAC
>JAWWPC010000332.1:0-3572 GCA_033851055.1 Kribbellaceae bacterium
GAATAAAAAGAATCAACAAGACAACAAAATCCTCCAAAGGACAAGGCTTTCTTCCCATTTCATTCTTGCGAAACGCTGGATGAGAAGGAGGCAAGTAGTCCCCTTGAGGTAGGAAACATTGAAAGCAATTCTGGTATTGAGGAAATTGGAAAAGCTTCTTGAATGCAATCCAATTCGTTCGAATCGCTGGCGAATCGGGGTTGCACTTGCGCCACAGTCCCTCCTTGTGCTGATTCGCATAAATACCTTGATATGCAAAGCACAAGACACATTTGCGACTCAGCCTGGAGGTCATCTTGTTCAGAATAGAACTCTTGGCCTTGAGTGTTTGCAGATTTTGATGGTAGCCTTGAACATTTCGCAGGATCTGAGTAGAAGGAGCATTAGTGGTTGGTGGAACAAGATGTGCAGGAGCAATGGCGAGTCGTGGAATAGAAGTCGATTCGTCAGGAATGCGATTCGTCGGTTCAGGACTTGGCTGGTGATGATGAGTTGGAGGTGTGCGATTCGCCTGAATAGAAACAGGTAGATCCTCTTCAGGCAAGTCGACAATCATGTCAAGCGAATCGTTGTACTGGTCGTATTCATCCTGTATGACAAAAGGCACAGTTGAAGTAGGAGGGACCAATGGATCGCGAAGGAAACTCTTGATGCGAATCGCGACAGGAGACAGAGGATCACATACATCACAGCAATGAGAGTCAGGAATATCCAAACACGAATCGTGGCGACCATCTAGCGATTCGGAAAATACCAATCGCCGGCAATCCTCTCTGTTCAAGAAATCCAAACCTTCATTTACACATTCCAAGTCATCGTTTCGCATATCCGGTCGCACTTGATTGAAATTGGTGAAGTTAATCACCACCGTCCATGAGCGTCGACCGTCTCGTCCACTCCTACCAGCACCTTGATATGTGTTGATCAATCCATAAGGAAGTCCAAAGAAGATTACCACTCCGACTTTTGGCGAATCGATACCGTGAATCAGCCCAGTCGTCGCTGCAATCCATCGCTTGTGGCCAGCCATCCATGCCGATTCGTTATGACTGCGCTCAGAGGTAGGAAGATCAGAATGTGATGAACAGTGAGTAAGATGTTTGTGCAATTCGTCTGCTTCATCTTTACTCTTGCAAAAGATAAGTCCAATCTGATCTGACTCCATAAGCGAATCGAAAAGATTCACAAGGTCGGTCGCCAATCGCAGGGTGGTGGTGGTCATGTTGGACACATGGAAAAGATTATAACTGATCTGTGGCTGATATGTAGGGGCACGAATGATTCGCGTCGAATAGGAAAGAGAAGTTTCAAGGAGGAATCGTCGTTCCAGGCGAATCGGCAGACTACCAGTTATGTAAATCTTTTGAACCTTGAATGCACCTAGCTCTTTGAGTTTGTGAAACTGAGTGCGAAAGCTCCTGTGCGAGAGAATTTGATGCGATTCGTCAATGACCAATCGAATCGCCTTATTTTCCTGAGAGTGCCAATGACTAGCGAGTCGCAAAATCAATTGCCTAACTTTGAAAAGAACCATGGCCTAACTTACATACGAAACATCTGACTTGTTGCACTTTCCAAAGCCAGAAACACAATCTGCGATTCGTCCGGAACCCCTTTGTGATGCGAAAGCCATTGAAACGCGACGATTCCCAAGTTGTTGCACCGTTCCATATGATCATTCAGAAGGGCCTTGTTGGGAACAATCACATAGGTCCGGAATTGCAATTCGTTGAACGGAGGAAGTGTGAAGACAAGACTCTTACCAGCACCAGTTGGCAGAACAAGCACAAAGTTTTCCTCGCGAGCCAGAGCAAGTTCAACAGCCAACATTTGTTCCTTGGATTTGAAGGTAGGATTGGGAGTATCAGGAAAGTGCAGAGTGAGAAGATGATGAAGAAAGTCCTTGGTTAGTTCACTAGGTTGATAATCAGAGCGAGTCGCAATGGCAGTTGACGATTGAGTTGACCGAATCGGACGAATCGCATCCTCATCAGCATAGATGTCATCAATATTGTGGGGATCTGGTTCAGAAAAGTCTGGAATTCCAAGGGATGGAGCAGTAGAGGTGTTGGGAGGTGGAGATGCAGGAATCCCAGATAACCATGTGTCTTGAATGCGATTCTCCAAAGCCTTGGTGACGATTCGCTCGAGTTGTTCTTCAAGTCCAGACATGCGATTCGTAACCACCTTGGAAACAATCTCTTCGATTTGCGCCTCTTGATTGGTCTTGAAAGATTCCAACGATTCGCGGATGACTCCTGACAATTGAGGTACAAGTCCAGTAGTGTCGAATGGTTGACGATTCGCTGCATCGGTCCCAGTAGTTCGAAGTTTTTGGCGAGTCTTGAGAGGAAGAAGGGGAGGTTGACCTGGCATGAAACCAGCAACTTGCCACCACTTTTCAGCAACTCGTCCGAATCGCAGAAGTAAGTCGCTAGAAAGTCCAGGCAAATGACCAACCTCTGAAGCATACTTGAATCGCGCCATCTCAGTTGAGTGTCCCCTTTGTGCTGCCAGAACATCCAGCTCCTCATGCTCAATCTCCATCTCAGATCCCAAAAAGACTCGACCAATTTCGACTGCGAGTTGCCGATAATCGTGAATGCCGATTCGCTCATGAACTTGTTCCTCAAGAAAGTCTGGAACCATGTTGTAGAACGTCTTCTTCTGCAGCAACTCACAATTGTGGACCCAGAGATACTCCTTGTACAAAGTCCTAGCCTCCTTACCTCTCAGATGATAGGCAATATGCGATTCGACCGGTCGAACGATTAGACAATACTTGGCCAAGAGACTAGAGACAATGGGTGGACACTTGAGTGGAATAAAGACCTCCTGTTTCGTTTTTAATCGCCTTGTAACCAGCCAGATGCTCTTGGGCCGGCGGTCACGGACTGGGTTCGCCAGCACGGCTTCGCCATCAGCCGTGACCTGCCCGCCATGCTCGACTTCTACGCCCGCCGGAGCCCCATCTTCCTCACCGCCACCTTCGACGCCGCGTCCGTGGCTGCCAGGGGCCAGCATCTCGGCGACGGGACACCGGTCCAGATCACCATCCCCACCACCAACCCCTGGGTCCCCCTCCACATCCTGGCCTTGGCGAAGGGCGCCGCCGAACGCGTCACCGCCGACGTGTTCATGCTCACCGACCACGGCCCGCGCTCCTGAGCGGCCCCGGCATCCGCCTGGTGCAGAGCCGCCCCGCCGAGGATGCGCTGATGACCGACCTGCGCTCGGACCGGGGGATGGGGTGGATGGCGCCCTCCGCCTGGCTCTCCTATCTCAAGATCGACGCCCCGGCGGGCCGCCTGACCTACGACCTGGCCGCGGACACCTCGAACGCAGCCCGGCCGTCGCTCACCGCGGCCGCGGTCAGCCCGGCCCTCTCCCGCGAGCTACTCGCCTTGGCGGGGCCCGGCCCGGCCGACAACTTCTGGTGGTGGGCGGGAACCGTGAGCGTCTCGGGCGCAGTCCTGCTGGCCGTCACCCTGCTGAGCTTCCGGGCCGACCGCCGCCGGCGGCGGGTCCGTTAGGACCCGGTCTTGATAGCGATGTACTTGACGTCGAGGTAC
>JAWWPC010000270.1:0-3139 GCA_033851055.1 Kribbellaceae bacterium
CGAGCGCGGACAGCGACAGCCAGCGGGTCTTCTCGTCCAGGGTGGACTGCTCGAACGCGCCGGGCAGCAGTTCGTTGAGGAACCGCGACGGACGGTCCTCGCTGTCCGCGCCACCGACGGCGGTGGCGATGAGCCGCTTGCGGGCCCGGGTGGCGGCGACGTAGAACAACCGTCGTTCCTCGTCCAGCAGCTTGGCGCTCACCGACGCGCCGAAGACCTCGCCGGTCAGTGGATCCCCACCGCCGGCCAGCTCGACGAGGTCCTCGATACCGAGCAGGGAACCGCGCATCCGCAGGTCCGGCCAGACGCCCTCCTGGACGCCGGCGACGATCACGACGTCCCATTCCAGGCCCTTGGACCGATGCGCGGTCAGGATCCGTACGGCATCGCCATCGGGTGCCCGCTCGGCCAGCGAATCGCCGGCGATCTCCTGCGCGGCCAGGTCGTCGACGAACAGCTCGGGCCCCGCCTGGGGCAACCGGTCGACGAACCTCGCGGCGTGATCGAACAGTGCGACGACGGCGTCGAGGTCCCGGTCCGCGGCCGCGCCCCGCCCGCCCTTGCCGATCTGTTCCACCAGCAGGTCGGCCTGCCCGCTCTCCTGCCAGACGGCCCAGAGCACGTCCTCGGCCGTACCCCCCTGCCGCGCGCTCTCCCGTGCCGTCTCGATCAGGTGCGCGACCCGTTCGGCGGGCTCCCTGACCCTCGGATGCACCAGGAGCAGCTCGCGCGCGTCGTTCAGCGCGGCGACGAGCAGTTGATTCGGCGTGCGCTGTTCGGCGCCGTTCTCGCGGGGGACCAGCGTGTCCAGATCCCTGAGCGCCCTCTTGAGGCGCCGGAGGGCGAGCGCGTCGGCGCCGCCGAGCGGACCGGCGAGCAGCTCCTCGGCGGTCTCCTCGTTGAGATGGCCCTTCTTGAGCGCGCAGCGCAGCAGGAGCAGCAACGGCCGTACGGCGGGTTCCTGCTGGAGCGGGACCTCGTCGCCGGCCACGACCACGGGCACTCCGGCCTGGCTCAGCGCCCGGCGAAGCACCGGCACCTGCCGTACGGCACTTCTCACCAGCACGGCCATCTTGGACCACGGCACGCCGTCGAGCAGGTGGGCGCGGCGCAGCTCGTCGGCGACCAGCGCCGACTCCTGGCTGGGGCTGTCCGCGATGATGACGTGGACCTCGCCCTCCTCGGCGGCGTCCGGCGACCGTAGGTCGCGGTGCGCCACCATCCCCGGGAGCCTCCTGGCGATCCGCCGGGAGGCCTCCAGGATCGTCGGGCCCATTCTTCGGCAGGTCTGCAGGGCGACGACCGGCGCCGGATCGCCGTCGATCGTCGGAAACCGGCGCCGGAATTCGAGAATGCCCCGGACATCGGCTCCCCGGAACCCATAGATCGACTGGTCCGGGTCACCGACCGCGATCAGGTCCCGGCCCTCCCCCGCGAGCTGTTGCAGCAGATATTCCTGGGCCGGGTCCGTGTCCTGGTATTCGTCGACGAAGACGATGTCGTACGACTCGCGCTCGCGGAGCCGCACCTCCTCCTCCGACAGCAGACCGGCCGCCGCCCTGATCAGCTCGGCATAGTCGAACGAGGGCACCGGGTCGAGGTCGAAGCGCTCGGCGTAGCGGTCCATGAAGTGGCCGATCGCGGCCCAGTCCGGTCGTCCGTGCAGTCTGGCCAGGTCGCGCAGGTCGTCCGGACCGTAGCCGCGCTCGGCGGCCCTGAGACAGAAGTCCCTGAGCTCGTCCGCGAAGCCCCTGGTGCCCAGGGTCTCGTGCAGGTTGCCGGGCCAGCCACGGGCGCCGTCCTCTCGCTCACCCTCGAGCAGCCTGCGCACCTCGAGAAGCTGCTCGGGTCCGGACAGCAGCCGTGGCGGAAGGTCGTCGGCGAGCACGGCGTCTCTCCGCAGCAGCGCGTAGGCATAGCTGTGAAAGGTGAGCGCGAGAGGCGTTCGCGTGGTCCGATGGAGTCTGCCGGTGATGCGCTCCCTGAGCTCGACGGCGGCCTTGCGGCTGAAGGTGAGGACCAGGATCTTCTCGGGATCCATCCCCCGGTTCTCGATCCGGTCCACGACCGCCTCGACGATCGTGGTGGTCTTGCCGGTACCGGGACCGGCGAGCACCAGCATTGGCCCCTTCTCGTGCTCGACCACCCGCCGCTGCTGTTCGTCGAGCAGGGGTGGCTGCGCCTTGGCGTAACTGCCGCGGCGCACGAGACGGTAGGGGGCTACTGGCACAACTGTTGATTCCAGCAGAAGATCGGCCCATGTCCGACCAGGTTGGCGGCATGTCGCAAATGCCGCTTTAAACGATCACCCCTCGGCCACCACCCGATGCGCTGTGCCGTGGCCACAAGGCACGGCGTCTGGGTGGCGCTCGTCCTGGACGGGCTGGACCCGCAGGGATGTCCCTGGACACACCCGGTATGTAGTCTCGATTTCAACCATCGGACACAGCGAGGTGTGATCATGATCGATCTGGCCGCGATCGAGGCCGAGCGGTCCCGGATCCGGGAGACGTACCTCCGCGAGGACCGCCCGGCCAGCTCTGCCCAGGGACTGCACCATTTCGCGATGCTCTCCTCGGACGTCGAGCGTACGGTGCACTTCTACCAGGACCTGCTGGAGTTCCCGCTCACCGAGATCTTCGAGAACAGGGACTACAAGGGCTCCAACCACTTCTTCTTCGACATCGGCAACGGCAACCTGCTGGCGTTCTTCGACTTCCCGGGCTTGGATCTGGGCCCGTACCAGGAGGTGCTGGGCGGCCTGCACCATGTCGCCATCTCGGTGGAGCGGGCGAACTGGGAGCGGCTGCGCGGCAAGCTGGACGCCGCCGGGGTGGAGTACCACCTCGAGAGCGACGCCTCGATCTACTTCCGCGATCCCGACGGAGCGCGGCTGGAACTGCTCGCCGACCCCCTCGGGGAGATGTACGGCCACCGGGTAATGTGACGTCCTCCACCCGCCTGCCGTGTCGTTGGTGAAGGCACCGTCAGATCAGGTCACCTCCTCGAGCCCCCAAAGGACGTGACGACCATCCACCAAAGTCAGGCCGAACCGGAACCGGGCTCCCGCGGGCGCCTCTCCAGCGTGAAGGCGGTCACCTCGTCGAAGCCGCGGGCGACAAGGGGCCCGACCTGGCTG
>JAWWPC010000005.1:0-9797 GCA_033851055.1 Kribbellaceae bacterium
ATCCTGCGCGAGCAGTTGGACGGGGCGGTCGGAGCGGGCCCGGTCACGACTTTGGATCGCGACGACGCCGACTGGGAGGCACACCGGTCGAGGATCGAGAAGGCAGCCCGGGAAGCCAGTTCCGACATCTGACCGATGCAACCGCGCAGCGCACGCGGCCTACCCGCGCCACCACCGTGGCCGGGCTTGTGGCACGGCGAGGGCGTGCTGCTCGCCTCGTTTGGTGGCTTCCACCCGGTTGCTGGCGCCCCGCCGTACCGGGAACTCCACCTCAACCAGGGCTGAACTAGGCTGGCGCAGTCATGGCCGCTACCCCTGCACCCAACCTTGTCAATCTCGAAGCCGTCACCAAGGGCTTCGGAACCCGGATCCTGCTCGACGGGGTCAGTCTCGGCGTCGGCCGGGGTGAACGCATCGGCGTGGTCGGCCGCAACGGGGACGGCAAGTCCACCCTGTTGCGGCTGCTCGCGCGCCAGGAGGAGCCCGACGCCGGCCGGATCACCCACAACCGCGACCTGCGGCTCGGGTTCCTCGGCCAGAGCGACGACCTGGACCCGGCAGAGACGGTCGCGCGCACGGTCCTGGGGGACGTCGAGACCTACACCTGGGCGGCGGACCCGCGGTCCCGCTCGGTGATGGAGCACCTGCTCGGCGGTGTGGACCATGAAGCGCCGGTCGGCACCCTGAGTGGTGGCGAGCGGCGTCGGGTCTCGCTGGCCAAGTTGCTGCTCACCGATGTCGACCTGCTCATCCTCGACGAGCCGACCAACCACCTCGACATCGAGGCGGTGAACTGGCTGGCGGACCATGTCGTCGACCGGGCCGGCGCGCTGATCGTGGTGACCCACGACCGCTGGTTCCTGGATGCCGTCTGTACCGACACCTGGGAGGTCCAGGGTGGCCGCGTCACGTCGTACGACGGTGGGTATGCGGCGTACGTGCTGGCGAAGGCGGAGCGGGCCCGGACCGAGCAGGTCAGCGAGGCGAAGCGGCAGAACCTGCTCAAGAAGGAGCTGGCCTGGCTCCGTCGCGGCGCGCCGGCCCGGACCTCGAAGCCGAAGTTCCGGATCGACGCGGCGAACTCGCTGATCGAGAACGAGCCGGCCCCGCGGGACAAGCTCGCGCTGGCCCAGCTGGCGACCTCGCGGCTCGGCAAGGATGTATTCGATGCCGAGGACGTGAGCCTCGCGTTCGGCGACCGGGTGCTGCTCGACCACGTGACCTTCCGGCTGGGCCCAGCCGACCGGATCGGGCTGCTCGGACCCAACGGGGCCGGCAAGACCACCTTCCTCAAGGTGCTGACAGGGCTGCTGCCGCCCGACTCCGGCAAGGTCAAGCAGGGCAAGACCGTCCGGATCGCCAACCTCTCGCAGACACTGGAGGATCTGGACGGCTCTGTCACCGTGCTCGCGCACATCACCGACATCCGCCGTACCGCTGCGCTGGCAGGTCGCGGCGGGGAGCTCACGTCGTCACAGCTGCTCGAGCGGTTCGGTTTTACCGGCGACAAGCTGACCACCCGGATCAGTGACCTGTCCGGTGGCGAGCGCCGGCGGCTGCAGGTGTTGCGGATCCTGCTAGACGAGCCCAACGTGCTGATCCTGGACGAACCGACCAACGATCTGGACGTCGAGACGCTAACGGTGCTCGAAGACTTCCTCGACGGCTGGCCCGGCACTGTCGTCGTCGTCACCCACGACCGGTATTTTCTCGAACGGGTGAGCGATTCCGTCTACTCGGTGCCCGGCAACGGCACGGTCCGGCACCTGCCCCGCGGCGTCGAGCAGTACCTGGAACAACTGGCCGCCGGTACGACGCCCCGCCGGACGACGGCACCTGGCCCGGAAACCACGACGGTGGAAGACTCGGCACCGGTCAACGATGCGGTGGCGATCCGGGCGGCGAAGAAGGACCTGAACCGGATCGAGCGGCAGCTGGCCAAACTGACCGAGGCCGAGGCGAAGCTGCACGACCAGCTGGCCGCGAACGCCAGCGACTACGAGCGGCTGGCCGAGCTCGACACCGAACTGCGCAAGCTCGCCGACGAACGCGGTGAGCTGGAGACGGCTTGGTTCGACGCCGCCGAACGGGCTGAATAGTCGCCTTGGTCGCGGCATACCCTCCTACCCCCTGTGACTGGGAGGGTATGCCGCGACAACCGACCGGGCGAGCGGTCCCGAGGATCGAACGCTGAGTAGTCAGTCAGCGCCATGCAACTAGCAACGATCCATGACGGCAGAAAGTGACGCGCTGTCTTTTCGGATTATCAGTGCTTTACCTGGTCGAACGGGCCGACGAGTTCGCGCAGCACCCGGGCGATCTTGGCCTGGTCACGCTCGCTGATGGAGCCGAGCAAGGTCCGTTCGTGCGCCAGCAGATCGGCCATCGCCGCGTCGACCGAGTCGCGGCCCGTGCTGGTCAGTTGAACCAGCACACCCCGCCGGTCACCCGGATCGGGCAGTCGCTCGACCAGTCCGCGTGCGGCCAGTCGATCCACCCGGTTCGTCATCGTGCCCGACGTCACCAGGGTTTCCTTGAGCAGTCGTCCGGGGGAGAGTTGGTACGGGGCGCCGGCCCGCCGGAGCGCGGCCAGTACGTCGAACTCCCAGGACTCCAGTCCGTGGGTCTCGAAGGCCTGGCTGCGGGCCCGGTCGAGGTGCCTGGCCAGCCGGGTGACCCGGGACAGCACCTCCATCGGTGCCACGTCGAGGTCGGGCCGTTCCCGGCGCCAGGCCTCGACCAGCCGGTCGACCTCGTCTCTCATACCGCGAGACTATGTCATCAAGAGTCTTGACATCAAGACAACGCTCCAGCAAGATATCTCGATGTCAAGATACTTTAAAAGGCAGGAGAGCGCGACGATGCGGACCTCACCGGTCTGGAACCCCCAGCAGTACGGCAAGTACGCCGACGAGCGCGGCCGCCCGTTCGCCGACCTGGTCGGCCGCATCCGGATCGATGCCCCTTCGACGGTGGTCGACCTCGGGTGCGGTCCGGGCACCCTCACGGCGACCCTGCTGGATCTGTGGCCGCAGGCGACGGTGCATGGTGTGGACAGCTCCGCCGAGATGATCGACGAGGCGCAACAACTGGCCAACGATCGCCTCAGCTTCGAAATCGCCGATCTGCGCGAGTGGACTACCGCGACCCCCTCGGGCACGGTCGACGTGATCGTCTCGAACGCGGCCCTGCACTGGATCCCGGAGCACCTCGAACTGCTGCCGGCTCTCGTTGATCGGCTCCGCCCAGGTGGATGGCTCGCGATCCAGGTTCCCGGCAATGCCGATGCCCCGCTGCACAGCATCCTTCGCGACCTCGCCCATTCTGCCGAGTACAGCGAATTCACGGCGAGTAGTTCGCTCCGCCCGGACCTGCCGACAACAGAGGATTACGTGGCGGTGCTCAGCGCCGCAGGCTGTGTGGTTGACGTGTGGGAGACGACGTACAGCCATTTGTTGCAAGGCGACAACGCCGTGCTCGAATGGGTCAAGGGCACCGGCGCGCGACCGGTGCTGCAGGCACTTCCCGACAACCGGCGGGCCGACTTCGAGAAGGAGTACGGCGCTCGTCTGGCCGAGGCCTACCCGCAACGAGACTTCGGCACGCTGCTGCCGTTCCGCCGGGTGTTCGCCGTGGCACACAAGGTTGCCGACAAGGAGGCATGAGATGCGGATCGATCACGTGCAGGTGTCCTGCCCGGCCGGCGGCGAGGAGGTCGCGCGGGCGTTCTACCGAGATGCGCTCGGCATGATCGAACTGGAGAAGCCGCCGATTCTCGCGGCCCGCGGCGGCTGCTGGTTCAAGGACGGCTCGGCAGAGGTGCACGTCGGCGTGGAGGAGGACTTCCGCCCGGCCGAGAAGGCACACCCGGCTCTTGCGGTCGACGACCTCGACAAGTGCGCCCAGACCCTGGCGGACCGGGGCTACCCGGTGACCTGGGACAACGAAAGTATCCCGGGCCGCCGGCGGTTCCACACCGCCGACGGCCACGGGAATCGCGTGGAGATCGTCTAATAGTGCCCTGAACCGGACGCATCAGCCGGTTCTTCTCATCCGATCTGACGCACCTCGAACGGACACCGGCCTCATCCATGTCCCGTACGTCGCGGCCGCGGAACATTAAGGGTGTGTACAGTTCTGCACATGAGTGACACATTGCCGATCACTGAGGCCCGGGGCCAGTTCGGCTCCCTGGTTCGCCGGGCATCGACCCGGCGCGAGCGGATCACGATCACCGATCACGGCCAGCCGGCCGCGGTGATCATCAACGCCCAGGAGCTGGAGGACCTCGAGGACGATCTGGCGTTCGCTCGGTACGAGGCCGAGAAAGCCGCGGGGACGCTGCGGACCGTGCCACACGACGATGTTCGAGAGCAGCTGGGTCTGGCTGAGTGACATACAAGGTCATCTGGAGCGAACGTGCCGTTGATCAGGCTGCTGGGTTCCTGAAGGACGACCCTGACGGCCTCCGGCAACTCTTTGCCGCAGTCGACATCCTGGCCGACGATCCCTGACCCTCAGGGATAGCCGAATACGGCACCCCGGACAAGCGGCGTCTTCGCGCCGGCCGGTACCGAGTGCTCTACAACGTGAGCGACGCGACCGTGACTGTGGTGGTCATCCACGCCGGCCGACTCGGATAACACCTCAAACCGCACAGCAGCGGGGCTCTGAACATCTCAGAGCCCCGCTGCTGTTTCGTTCCCGACGATGCCCCACCCTGGGGCCCATGAGTTCCCGACATGCTGCTCAGCTGACCGAGGCGGAATTGGCGGCCCTCGGCACTCCTGCCCGAGCTGCGGCGGCCACGGCGTGTACCTCATCGATGCCGAGATCGACCTGGATTTCCAGCCCTGCAGGCGCTGTCTGACTACCGGGATGAGGCTGCGGGCCAGATGACCCCAGCACCGGCTGTGGGTACTAGCTATTCCGTCGCCAGAGCTCCAGCGGGTGCGACCCTTGCTGCTCGCCGGGCCGGCAGGACGGAGGCCAACAACCCGGCCACCGTCGCTACCACGGCAATCGCGACGAGCAACCCCACCGGTACGGCGTACTGGACACCGGAGCTAGTTTGGGCGCCCATCAGGGCGGCCGTGCCAGTCCAGCCATAGATCAGGCCGAGGACGATGCCCAGCACCGCCGCGACTAGTGCCATCAGCAACGATTCGATCGCGAGCATGCCGCGCAGTTGCCGGCGGGTCAGCCCTAGCGCCCGGAGCAGGGCGTTCTCCCGGGTCCGTTCCAGTACCGACAGGCTGAGCGTGTTGCCGACCCCGACCAGGGCGATCAGGACCGACACCCCGAGCAGGGCGACACCGATGATCTGCAGCACGTCGAAGACCTTCGTGTAGGAGCTGCGCTCGGCCAGACCGCCCATGACGGATAGATTCTTGACCGTCGGGATGGACTGCTGGACCGTGTCGATCACCTTCGGGCCGTCGGCATCCGGCGCAGAGTCGAGCCAGTAGCCGGTGATCGTCGCGGTCGGCGCCAGCTTCTGCAGGTCACCGGCCGCGACGGTGATCTGGTCGAGCCCCTTCACCTGGATGGCCTTCACGGTCAGCTTGTGCTTGCCGGAGACGATGGTCAGGCTCGACCCGTTCTCGAGGTTGAGGATCTCCATCGTGGTGGGCGCGACGAACGCCGTACCGGCCTTGAGTTGGGCGAGGTTCGGGCTATGCACCACCCCGCGAGCCGCGTCCAGGTCGATCCCGGTGACGGGCACCTCCTCCTGACCGGCCTTTGCCTGCACGGTCCTGATCGGCATCACCTGCGTGATGCCCTTGATGTCCTGCAGTTGCCTGGCCGCGGTGGCCGGCATCTGCGCGTCGGCGGCCGTGACCATCACGTCGACCGGGTACTCATCGTCCATGGCGACGTCGAAGGTCTTGCGTACCGAGGCGATTCCGACGCAGGTGAGGCTGATCAACGTGACGCCGATCAGCAACGCCGAGGTGGTGGCCGCGGTCCGCTTCGGATTCCGTACGGCGTTGCCGACGGCGATTCGCGCGGGCACCCCGCCGCCCCGCGCCGGCAATGCGCCGAGCAGTCGGATCAAGGCCGGCACCAGCAGCGAACCGATCGCAAGTACGCCCATGAAGGAGATCACGCCGCCGGCGACCCCGATGAGGACCTGGTGCGTCTTCGCGCCGTCCGCGAGCAGCAACCCGCCGCCGGCCAGTAGTAGAAAGCCGAGCACCAACCGCAGTACGCCGGCCTTGGACGACGCAGCCGGCGCCGCCTCCGGGCGCAGCGCCGCTAGCGGAGCCACCCGGGTCGCACGCCGGGCCGGTACGACGGCCGCAACAAGGGTGGCGATGGTACCGAGAACCAGCGGCAGTACGAGCGAGATCGCGTCCACATGCAGCCCGACCGGTGGGATGCCCCAGTCGAACTGAGTGGCGAGGGCCAGCAAGATCGCAACCAGAGCGATGCCGAACACGACCCCGACCGCCGAAGCGGCCACCCCGACCACCGACGCCTCGGCGATGACGGAGGAGAACACCTGTCGGCGGGACGCGCCGACACAGCGCAGCAGCGCCATCTCGCGGGTCCGCTGGGCGATCACGATGGTGAAGGTGTTGGCGATCACCAGGGAGGCGACGAACAGCGCGATCACCGCGAACATGCCGAACACGCTACCCAGCACGTCGATCCCGTGAGTGAGGCTCTTGACCTCACGGTCGATCCACGCCGAGCCGGTGTAGACCCGCAGGCCGCCGCCGACGGTGCCGCTGATCGCCGCGACCAGCGCCTCCTGGCTGACACCGGGTCTGGCTGCGACCCGGATGTGCTGGATCGACGCCTTCGGTTCCCACTTCTTCACGGCGCCGGCTGTTGCGACCGCGCTGACGGGTCCGATGGACAAGCCGTCGTCGACCGTACCGACGACCGTCACCGTGGCAGCCTTGTCGTCGGACGTCCTGACCTCGACCTTCGAGCCGACCGTGACTTTGTACTTCTCCGCCAGGCTTGCCGGGATGGCGAGCTCATTGTCAGTGTTGGGCAGTCGCCCGGCAGCGGCTTTCGGGCCGGCGATCTTGGACTGTTCCTGCAGCGCGTCCACGACGAGGTAGTCCGGTCGCACGTTGCCGACCCACGTGACCTGCAGGTAGGTACTGGTACTGCCAAGAGCCTCGGCGACCTGAGGCAGTTTGCGGACTGCGGCTAGGTCGGTCGGCCGGATGGATTCCTGCTGCGGGACGATCGCCGCATCCACTCCGGCGTTCTGGGCGCCGACGGTCTCGTCGATGCCGTGCTGGGCTGAGGAATGCGCGACCAAAGCCAGCGTGGCGAAGCCGACACCGAGCACGATCGCCAGGCAGCCCGCGATCAGGCGACCCAGGTGGGCGCGTAATGAGGAGAGGATCGAGCGTCGCACGGTCAGACCCCCAGCTGCCGCAGCGCGCCCAGCACGGACTCCGGCGTGGGCTGGTCGAGCTCACCGGCAAGCTTGCCGTCGGCAAGCATCACGACGCGATCCGCGTACGACGCAGCCAGCGGGTCATGCGTGACCATCACCACGGTCTGGCCGAACTCCCGGACGGAGCGGCGCAGGAAGCCGAGCACCTCGGCGCCGGACCGCGAGTCCAGGTTGCCGGTCGGCTCGTCGGCGAAGACCACCTCGGGCCGGCCGACCAGCGCCCGGGCCACGGCGACCCGCTGCTGCTGACCACCCGACAGCTCCGACGGCCGATGCGTGAGCCGGTCAGCGAGGCCGAGCACCTCGATCAGCGTGGACATCCATTTGGCGTCGGGCTTGCGGCCGCCGAGCTCGAGCGGTAGCAGGATGTTGTCCTTGGCGGACAGCATCGGCAGCAGGTTGAAGGACTGGAAGACGAAGCCGATCCGGTCCCGTCGGATCCTGGTCAGCGCGGCATCCGGCAGCTGGGTCAGCTCGGTCTCACCGAGCAGCACCTGCCCGGACGTCGGGGTGTCCAGGCCGGCCAAGCAATGCATCAGGGTGGATTTGCCGGAACCGGACGGCCCCATGATGGCGGTGAACCGGCCGACCCCGAAGTCGACGGACACGCCATCGAGAGCAGCCACCGCGGTGTCGCCGTCGCCGTACACCTTGCGCAGTTCGTGAGCGCGGATGGCGGTGCGCTGGGCGGAGTCTTGCGGCAAACGGCCGAGCGGGAGCTGGCCAGTCTGCGACAGGGTCGCCGGGGGGATGGTCATCGGTCTCCTCGGATCAGGTTGGGCGGGTCGTTCCCGCCACCTGCCAAGAAGTTATTGACTCGCGACCCCGATTCCGTCGGACCACGGACTGCACCCTGCGTACGACCCAGGTCGTACAACCGCGGTGCGGCAGTCAGTTGTTGGGACGGACCAGTCCGGTTTCGTAGCCGAGGACGACCAGGGCGACGCGGTCGCGGAGGCCGGTCTTGGCCAGGATCCGGCCGATGTGCGTCTTCACCGTTGCCTCGGACAACGTGAACAGCTTGGCGATCTCGGTGTTCGAAAGTCCCTGTGCCACCTGGACCAGGACTTCCCGCTCGCGGGCGGTGAGGACGACCAGGTCGGGCCGCTCCGGCTCCCGGTCCGGCAGTGATCCGGCGAAGTGCTCGAGCAGCCGGCGCGTCGTACTGGGGGAGACGACGGCGTCGCCCGAGTGCACCTGGCGGATCGCCGACAGCAGGTCCGCAGGCGGGGTGTTCTTCAGCAGGAAGCCCGCGGCGCCGGCCTTGATCGCGGCGAACGCGTACTCGTCCAGGTCGAACGTGGTCAGTACGATCACTCTGGGGGCCTGCGGCAACGATTGCAGGCGCCGAGTGGCCTCGACCCCGTCGAGCCGGGGCATCCGAACGTCCATCAGGACAACGTCGCTGGCGGTCACCTGGAGCTTCTCCAGCGCCTCGCCACCGTCACCGGCCTGACCGACCACGCGCATGTCGGCCTGCGATTCCACCAGCATGGTGAAGCCGGCTCGCACGAGTTCCTGGTCGTCCACCAGGAAAACGCGGATGACGCCGTCGTCGGTCACTGATTGCCTCCAGTCGGCAGGTTGTACGGCAGTCTGGCGATCACCTCGTAACCGCCGCCCGCTTTGGGTCCGGCGGTCACCGTACCGCCTGAGATCGAGGCGCGCTGCCGCATCCCGACCAGACCGTGGCCCGGGTCCGTGCTGCCGGCGGCCGCCGCGCCCCGGCCGTCGTCTGTGACGACCACGGTCAGCATCTCCCGTCCGTAGGCCAGCTGTACGGATGTCCGCGCTCCCGGTCCGGCGTGTTTCAGCGTGTTGGTCAGACCTTCCTGCACGATCCGGTACGCCGTGAGGCCCAGCAGCGCAGGCAGATCCCGCGGCTGGCCGGTGACCTGGTACTCGACCGCCAGCCCGGCCTGGCAGACGTTCTCGATCAGCTCAGGCAACTGGGAGACGCCGGGCTGCGGGCGCGGCTGGTCCGGGTCGAGGTCGGCGCGAACGTCGTCCTTCAGCAGGCCGAGCATCTTGCGCATCTCGGTAAGCGAGCCCCGGCCGGTGTCGCCGATCGTGGCCAGTGCCTTCTTCGCCTGCTCGGGTGAGGCGTCCGCCGCATAGAGTCCGCCGTCGGCCTGCACGATCATGATGGACAACCCGTGCGCGACCACGTCGTGGATCTCCCGGGCGATCCGGGTCCGCTCCTCCGTCACCGCGAGCTTGGCTTCCCGGTCCCGGTCGCGTTCGAGTTGGGCCGCGCGTTCTTCCAGTTGAGCGACGTACAGGGCTCTGGTTCTGCGACGCTCACCGAAAGCCCAGACGCCGAACACCAGCGCGGCCAGCGCGACCATGACGGTGAGTTGCTGCTTCGGGACGG
>JAWWPC010000052.1:0-27437 GCA_033851055.1 Kribbellaceae bacterium
CTTCACCTTCAGGGGCGAGGATTCCTCGCTGCGGATGATCTACATCCACCTGATCGGCGAGTATGCGCGCCACTGCGGCCACGCCGACATGATCCGCGAACGAGTCGACGGCGTCACCGGCTCCTGACGGTGGGAAACCGATTGCCCTGAAGGGTTCAGCTCCTGCCAGCGACTGGCCACCGTCTTCCCGACCGGCGTGTGCGACTGGAACGCGCCAGGCGTCGGCCAGCGGGATCTGGGATCCCCCTGGCCAACCTTCTGAAGGCGCTGTAGCTTCTGAGTGTGCTGTAGCGGGACGGATGGGGCGGCATGGTCGGCGTGTGACACGTGTGGCCGGAGTGGTAGTCGGGGTAGCCTGCTACACATGGCGACCCGCACGTCTTCCCCGGCGCGGGCGCGGAAATCGACGGCCCGCCGCCCGAGTACGCAGCGATCGGCCGCTGGTGGACGCACCCGTCCGTCCGGCACCAAGCGCAGTGGTTCCACCGCTGCGCGGACAGCTGTGCCCACCGGAGCCGGTCCCTTCGCGGTCGCCATGCTGGCCCTCGGCCGTGGCCTGATCAAGTGCTGGATCGGTATCGCGCACCTGCTCGGCAGCATCGTCCGCGGTGTCGGCCACGGGGCTCGTGACCTGGATCCGGCTCACCGCCGTGACGGTGTAGGGCTCACCCTGATCGGTCTGGCCGTAGTAGTCGCCGCTTCGATCTGGTGGGACCTGCCGGGCAAGGTTGGCGACGCCGTACGGACCGTGGTGAACGGGAGCGTCGGCCTACTTGGCTGGGCGATTCCGCTGATGCTGCTGATGATCGCCTGGCGGACGCTGCGCCACCCCGACCGCAACGGCCCCGCCGGCCGGCAGGTGATTGGCTGGATCTCGATCGCCCTCGGCGTGCTCGGCCTGGTGCACATCGCGAACGGCATCCCGCGGCCAGGCAACCCCAGCGCCGAAGGCTCCCTGCAGGACGCCGGCGGCGCCATCGGCTACGTCGTCTCTTCGCTACTGTCCGACCTGCTCACTCAGTACGTCGCTGTGCCGCTGCTGGTGCTGCTGTCGCTCTTCGGCGCGCTGGTGGTCACCGGCACGCCGGTCTATGCCATCCCGCTGCGCGTGCGGGCCGCTTTCGACGTACTGCTGGGGCGGACCGAGATTCCGGCGGACGCGCCCTCGGCCGCCAGCCCGGACAGCGACGACACGGTGCGGCTGACCCGCAAGGAGCGGCGGCAGAAGGCCCTCGAGGAGGACGGCGAGCCCAGCGTCAAGCCGTACGACTCACCAGTGCTCGAGGGCCGCGAGATCTTCAAGCGTGGCAAGAAAGCCAAGCGCGCGGAGCCGGAAGAGGACTCCGCTGAGCCGGATGTCGGCGGTCCGGTGGAGACGCCTGCCGCCTCCAAGGCCAAGAGCGAGGCGGCCGCCGAGCCGCCACCGCATACCCCGCTGCCGCAGCGGGTGGAGCAGCTCAGCCTCTCCGGCGACATCACCTACACGCTGCCGGACGGCCAGGTGCTGAAGCCCGGCTCGGTGCACAAGCCCCGCACCAAGGCCTCCGACGCGGTGGTCGGCAAGCTCACCGAGGTGTTCGAGCAGTTCGGCATCGATGCCCAGGTGACGGCCTACACCCGTGGCCCGACAGTGACCCGGTACGAGGTGGAGCTCGGCTCCGCGGTGAAGGTCGAGAAGGTCACCGCGCTGAGCAAGAACATCGCGTACGTCGTCGCCAGTGCCGACGTGCGGATCCTGTCCCCGATCCCCGGCAAGTCCGCGATCGGCATCGAGATCCCGAACGTCGACAAGGAGATCGTCAGCCTGGGCGACGTGATCCGGTCCGCCACGGCTCGCAACGATCATCACCCGATGGTGGCCGGGCTCGGCAAGGACGTCGAGGGCGGCTTCGTCGTCGCGAACATGGCGAAGATGCCGCACCTGCTGGTCGCGGGTGCGACGGGTTCCGGTAAGTCGTCGTTCGTCAACTCGCTGATCACCTCGATCCTGATGCGGGCGACGCCGGACGAGGTCCGGATGGTGCTGGTCGACCCGAAGCGGGTGGAGCTCAACAACTACGAGGGCATCCCGCACCTGATCACGCCGATCATCACGAACGCCAAGAAGGCTGCCGAGGCGCTGCAGTGGGTCGTCCGCGAGATGGACCTGCGGTACGACGACCTGGCGGCGTTCGGGTTCCGGCATGTCGACGACTTCAACAAGGCGGTTCGTGCCGGCAAGGTCAAGCCCCCGCCGGGCAGCGAGCGGGTGCTGTCGCCGTACCCGTACCTGCTGGTGATCGTGGATGAGCTGGCCGACCTGATGATGGTTGCGCCGCGCGACGTGGAGGACTCGATCGTCCGGATCACCCAGTTGGCCCGGGCTGCGGGTATCCACCTGGTGCTGGCCACTCAGCGGCCGAGCGTCGACGTGGTCACCGGACTGATCAAGGCGAACGTGCCGTCGCGGCTGGCGTTCGCCACCTCGTCGCTGGCTGACAGCCGGGTCATTCTGGACCAGCCGGGTGCGGAGAAGCTGGTCGGCCAGGGCGACGGACTGTTCCTGCCGATGGGCGCGAGCAAGCCGATGCGTATCCAGGGCGCCTGGGTCACCGAGAACGAGATCCGCGCGGTGGTCGAGCACTGCAAGGAACAGTTGCAGCCGACCTACCGCGAGGACGTCACCGCGGTCCCCGGTCCGAGCAAGGAGCTGGATGACGAGATCGGCGACGACCTCGACCTGGTCGTCCAGGCCGCCGAGCTCATCGTCTCCACCCAGTTCGGCTCCACGTCGATGCTGCAACGCAAGCTCCGGGTCGGCTTCGCCAAGGCGGGCCGGCTGATGGACATCCTGGAGAGCCGGGGCGTGGTCGGGCCGAGCGAGGGATCCAAGGCGCGCGACGTACTGGTGAAACCTGACGACTTAGAGGACTTCATCGCCACCCTGCGAGGAGAGTGACGCGTGACCGCCCACACGACGATGCCCCGGTCCGGCCGGTCCGGCCGGTACACCGGCGACCCCGGGGGCCGGGCCGACGAGTTCACCGTCCGCGCGTCGCAGAAGGTGCACGGCGTAGTGGCGATAGGTGCTGCCCTGGTTGCGATCGGCTTCGCCACCTCGGCCTCGGGGAACCCCACCGGCGTACTGCGCTGGATCGCCGCGGCGGGCTTCGCGGCGCTGGCGCTGGTGGCTGCCCGGGCCCTGACGGTGGGCGCGCTGCTGGTCGCCGACGACGTCGGGATCCGGTTGCGGATCCGGAACGAGTGGATCGGCACCCGGTGGGAGGACATCGAGGAGGTAACGGTCTTGCCGCGCCGGCACCCACTCGACGACGGCCGGATCGCGGTGCATCTGCTGGACCCCGGACCGATGCTCGGATCGATGACCCAGGCCGCCCGCAAGGTCACCGATGCTAACCGTCGGTTGACTGGTACATCACTCGCGGTACCGTTCGGGTTGACGGCCCGGCCGTCGAACGGGGAAGTGGTACAAGCGCTGCACATGCTGGCCGACACGAGATGTCCGGTCAGGGAGCAACTCTGATCGTCTCGTGACCCCGTCATACCTAGGACCTCGACTGCGAAGTGTCGCAGCGTATGGACGGCGAGAGGACGGTGGTGACGTGAGCATCGGCAGCGAACTCACGTCAGCCCGCGAACGGGTTGATATGACAGTGGACCAGTTGAGTACGGCGACCCGGATCAGACCGGGCCTGCTCACCGCCATGGAGGCGGACGACTTTTCCCGCTGCGGCGGGAACTTCTATGCCCGCGGCCACATCCGCGCTATCGCCCGGGTGGTCAAGGCCGACCCGGCCCCGCTGCTGGCAAGTTTCGACGCTACCCAGGTCACGCCCGAGGTGGATGGCAGCGGCCTCGAGGAACGGGCCGTCGCCAAGAAGCCGGCGCTACACCCGGTCCGGCCGCGCTGGGCGCTCGTACTGGGCGCCATCCTGGTCGCACTGATGGGCTGGGGCATGGTCCGGTTGTTCACGCTGCCCAGTGACGTCGAGGCAACGGCCGTCCGGTCCGGTCCGACCGCCGCGGTCACCACGCTGACTGTCAAGCCCACTGTCAAGCCCAGTGTCAGGCCCACTGTGAAGCCGACGGTGGTCAAGCCGCCTGTATCGAACAGGCTCAAGCTGACGCTGACAACCGCAGGGGACGGGTCGTACGTGACACTGCGGAACTATCACGGCCTGAAGTTGTTCCAGGGCCGGCTGGGACCGAACTCGTCACAGACGATTACCTATTCCGGCTCGATCCGGGTCACGCTCGACGTGCCCCACAACATCGGTGTCTTCGTCAATGACAAGCGGGTCTACCCGAAGCAGGGGCGGTTCATGATCACCCCCACCGGGACCATCGACAAGAGATCCGCCTGATCGATCCGACACCCCTCCCACGTCACCGCCTGAACGCTGGCCTGGGCCCTTCCTGCCCACGCTCAACGCTTGGACACTGGGTTCGGACGTGGGCGACTAGGAGGAGGAGAGCCATGGATGTCAAACTCAGGCCGGGTATACCCGAAGACGCCGATGCCTGTGGGCGAATCTGTTATGAGGCCTTCGGCGCGATTGCAAGGGAGCACTCGTTCCCGCCCGATATCCCCGCCCCCGAAGTGGGGGTCGGACTGCTGTCGATGCTGCTCGGTCATCCGGGCTTCTACTCGGTGGTCGCCGAGTTGAACGGCAGAGTCGTCGGGAGCAACTTCCTGGATGAACGCTCTTCGATCGTCGGTGTCGGCCCGATCACCGTCGACCCCGCCGTCCAAGACCACGGGATAGGCCGAGCCCTCATGCACGACGTGATCACGCGTGCTGCCGACCGCGGCGCCCCCGGAATCCGCCTGCTGCAGTCGGCCTACCACAATCGCTCGCTCTCGTTGTATGCCAATCTCGGCTTCCAGGTCCGTGACCTGCTGGCCTGCATGCAGGGCACGCCCCCGCGGGGCGCGGTTGCCGGCTATCGGGTCCGGCGGGCCACGACCGCGGACACCGACGCGTGCGCCAACGTCTGCCGCCGCATTCACGGGCATGACCGGACCGGCGAGATGAGCGACGCGATCGCGCAGGGCACCGCGCTGGTGGTCGAGCACGACGGGCGAATCAGCGGCTATGCCACCGACCTGGCATTCCTGTCCCATGCCGTCGGGGAGAGCAACGAGGACCTCAAGGCCCTGATCATGGCTGCGGATGCCTTCGCAGGTCCCGGCATCCTGGTACCCACCACCAACGCCGAACTGTTTCAGTGGTGTCTGGAACGGGGCCTGCGCGTGGTGCAGTTGATGACCTTGATGACCATCGGTCTCTACACCCCACCGCAGGGGGCCTATATGCCGAGCATCCTCTTCTGACCACAACCAAGGTGCATCACGCGGTCATGCCTCCCCCGGGCTTGGCACCCGAAGCTGTGCACCACCTTTCGACGAGGGACACCCAGCAGTCATACTCGTGGGCGATGACTACGACTCCCACGACCGTCGCCCTGGTCACGCTCGGCTGTGCCCGCAACGATGTCGACTCCGAGGAACTGGCCGGCCGGCTCGAGGCCGGCGGCTTCCGGCTCGTCGACGACGCCGCCGACGCCGACACCGTGGTGGTGAACACCTGCGGCTTCGTCGAGGCCGCGAAGAAGGACTCGGTCGACACCCTGCTGGCCGCTTCCGACTACAAGGACTCCGGCCGGACCCAGGCTGTGGTCGCCGTGGGTTGTCTGGCCGAGCGGTACGGCGAGCAGTTGGCCGAGGCGTTGCCGGAGACGGACGCGGTGCTCGGTTTCGACGATTACGCCGACATCTCCGAGCGGCTCCGCTCGATCCTTGCCGGCAACAAGCATCAGTCCCACGTACCGCGCGACCGGCGCAAACTGCTACCGCTCGCTCCAGCCGATCGCGCCGCCGCTGCCGGTGTCGCTGTCCCTGGTCACGGCGACGCTGCTGCTCCCGTCGCCGCCGTGGATGAGTTGACGATCGAGGCGCCAGATCTGGCGTCCGCACCGGCGAGCGGACCGCGAGTGGTACGCCGGCGACTCGACGGGGGACCGGTGGCACCGCTCAAGCTGGCCTCCGGGTGCGACCGGCGGTGTGCTTTCTGCGCGATCCCGTCGTTTCGGGGAGCGTTCGTCTCGCGTCGCCCGACCGAGGTGCTCGGCGAGGCGCGCTGGTTGGCGCAGAACGGCGTCCGGGAGGTCTTCCTGGTCTCGGAGAACTCCACGTCATACGGGAAGGACCTGGGCGACCTGCGGCTGCTCGAGACGCTGGTCGCCGAGATCGCGGGGGTCCCGGGCCTGACTCGGGTGCGGGTGTCGTACCTGCAGCCGGCCGAGCTGCGACCGACGCTGATCACGGCGATGACCTCGACTCCCGGCGTGGTGCCGTACTTCGACCTGTCCTTCCAGCACGCGTCGGGCCCGCTGCTGCGGCGGATGCGTCGCTTCGGCGATGCGGAACGCTTCCTGGAACTGATCGAACTGGTTCGCAAGCAGGCACCGGCCGCGGGCATCCGGAGCAACGTGATCGTCGGCTTCCCCGGCGAGACCGAGGAGGACTTGGACATACTCTGCGACTTCCTTTCCCGCGCCGAGCTGGACGCGATCGGCGTCTTCGGCTACTCAGACGAGGACGGCACCGAAGCTGAGACGTACGACGGCAAGCTGGACGAGGACACCATCTCCGCCCGGCTGGACCGCGTCAGCCGGCTCGCCGAGGACCTCACCTCTGCCCGGGCCGAGGCTCGGATCGGGGAGACGGTCGAGGTCCTGGTCGAGTCGTCCGACGGCGACACCGCCGAGGGCAGGGCGGCCCACCAGGGTCCCGAGGTGGACGGTTCCACCACACTCACCGATCTGCCGGACCGGCTCGCGGTGGGTGATCTGGTCACCGCCACGGTGGTCGGCAGCGATGGCGTCGACCTGATCGCGGAATTCGCGGCCCTCGTTCGCGCCCCCGAGGTCGTTCCGGCAGCTAACCTGACCGCGTGACCAACCCGCCGACGAACCCGGTGCCGCGTGCGGCGCCCGGTCCGCTCAGCGCGCCGAGCGCCTGGAACGTGGCGAACGCGCTGACCGTCCTGCGGTTGCTACTGGTCCCGCTGTTCGTCTGGCTGCTTTTCCGCGACGGCGGCGCCCGCGAGGACACCCGGCTGCTCGCCACGGCGGCCTTCGTCGTCGCGATCATCACCGACCGCTTCGACGGCGACATCGCCCGCAAGTGGAACATGGTCACCAACTTCGGCAAGATCGCCGACCCGATCGCAGACAAGGCACTGACGGGGGCCGCCTTCATCGGTCTGTCCATCCTCGGCAACCTGCCGTGGTGGGTCACGGTCGTGGTGCTGTTCCGCGAGTGGGGCGTGACCGCTTTGCGGTTCTGGGTGATCCGGCACGGCGTGATGCCGGCCAGCCGCGGCGGCAAGTTGAAGACGGTCCTGCAGGCGATCGCGCTGGGCCTCTACCTCCTTCCTTGGGAGTCGGTGGCCGTCCTGCACTGGACGGCCGTGGTGTTCATGACGGCGGCAGTGATCGTCACCATCGTCACTGGGTTCGACTACATGGGCCGCGCCGTACGCCTCCGAGCCGCAGCCAAGCGCCCCCTCCCGTGACGCCCCTGCAGCGGCTGGTGGAGTTGGTGCAGAGCCGCGGCGCGACGCTGGCCACGGCAGAATCCCTCACCGGTGGAATGGTCGGCGCGACGCTCACGGACGTTCCTGGGATATCGGCGATCTACCGTGGTGGCGTAATCGTCTACGCGACGGATCTGAAGGTGACCCTCGCTGGAGTGCCCGCGGACCTGCTGGCCGACGTCGGCCCGGTACACCCCGACACCGCCGCCGCGCTGGCAGTCGGCGTACGGGAGCGGCTAGGGGCGACGTATGGCCTGGCCACGACAGGTGTGGCAGGGCCTGATCCGCAGGCCGGTATCGAGGCAGGCACGGTGTACGTCGCCGTGGCCGGCCCCGCCACAGTGCGGGTTCGCAAGCTGGCCCTGAGTGGGGATCGGGAGGTTGTCCGGCTAGGTAGCGTCCAAGCCGTCCTGGAGCTCGCGGTCGAGTTGGTAGCGGAAGAACCAGGCCTGTCCGGGGGTTGAGACCACCATGGGCACAGGTAGGGCAGACTGGGACGGCGCACCGAAGCAGGGCATTGCGAGGAGTAGTGACCCGACAACAGGTACCGTGGGTCCTCACGGTCGAGCTACGGAGCGAGTAGATTCGGTCCGACGGGCGGAAGGGAGAAACCTCATGGTGCTGGTTCGTGGTCTGCTGGGCGACGTCCTGCGACGTAAACGCCTGCGCCAGGGGCGCACTCTGCGAGAGGTGTCCGCCGACGCCCGGGTGAGTCTGGGGTACCTGTCGGAGGTCGAGCGTGGCCAGAAGGAGGCCTCGAGCGAGCTGCTCGCGGCCATCTGCACGGCGCTGGAAGTGCCGCTGTCGACGATCTTCGCCGAGGTGAGCGAGGATCTTGCGCGCGAAGAGGCCTTGGTGCTGGCCCACGCGGTGATCGAGCCCGACGTGGTGGCCTCCGCCGCCTGACAGTTGCTGTGGGGCTCTCACCGGCCACCAGCCAGAAGCGGCTCGCGGGTCGGCCAGTAGAGCTGCAGGGCCGGAATCGGCGGTTCGCCCGGCGCCCGATACATGCTGTTGGCCATGAACAGGTGGCTCGACGAGTCAGGGAATCGGAGTAATTCCGCCTTCTCCGAGTAGGGGTAGAGACCGCTGAGGTCGTCACCCTCATCGAATCTCTTCCCGTCGAGCACCGCGCGGGCAAGCGGTTCGAGCGCACGCATCGCACACTCCGGGTGACAGATGAAGACGATGATCTCCGGATGGGCGCACCTACTGAGCCCGATCGTGTAGGCGAAGGCCGGGTTCCGGTTGTCTTCACCCATCACGTACTGCACAGTCCACCCGTTGGCCTGAATCAGGTCTTGCACCCGGTCCCAGTACGCCGCGTCGGTCGTGCCGTCGCAGAACTCACACATGAATCCCTCCTGAGTGTCATGATCGAACAAATGTTCGACTCATCAGAGAAGGTATCCGGATCTCAGCAGCCGGCCAGCCTTGTCCACAGGTGGATCCGGGCGAATATCAGACCTCGGGCTGGCAGCTGGGGCACCAGTAGCTGACGCGCTGACGGGGCGGTTCACCGATCGGCGCGGTCAGGATTTTGCTCCCGCAACGTAGGCACGGACGGCCGGGCCGTTCGTAGACCCAGCTCCGTTTACCCGGACGATCGACGCCTGTCGTGACCTGGGCGGCATGCTGCAGGTTGGCCTTCATCAGCCGGCGGCTCAGGTCCACCGCAGCCGTGAGATCGACCGTGCCGACTCGCCGCCATGGGTGCAGGCCGAGCAGGAAGCAGACCTCGGTGCGGTAGAGGTTGCCGATTCCGGCAAGGTTGCGCTGGTCCAGCAGCGCCTCGCTGATGGTCCGGTCGGGATCGGCGGCCAGGTTCGCGATCGCCAATGACCGATCGAACGATGGTGAGAGTAGGTCGGGCCCGAGATGGCCGAGGACGGTGTCCTCCGCATCAGTCGCCACGAGCTCCAGCACGGGCAGCCGATACCCGACAGCAACCCACGGCGCTGTCTCCAGCACCGCACGGACCTGGTGATCGGGTCCACCGCGCCAACTCTCGCCAGGTCGGTACAGATGCCAGCTGCCGTCCATCTGGAAGTGGCTGTGGATGGTGATTCCGCCCGCGACGCGCATCAGCAGGTGCTTGCCGCGAGGAACCACCTCGTCGACGGTTCGCCCGCTGAGGTCGGCAGTAGCGAGCTCGGGCACACGAAAGTCGGTGCGGGTCAGCACCTGGCCCGCCAACGAGTGGTCCAGCCGCCTCGTAGCTCGCCAGACGGTGTCGCCCTCAGGCACTGGCCCGTACCGTCTGCCGCCGTCTCATGCGCGGAGCCTGAGCCCGCGAGGAGTGGCATGGAAGCCCGCCTTCGCCAGGGCATCGCCGAAGACTGTGTGCCGCACCTGCTCACCGTCAGCCGTCTCCACACTGAGCTTGCCGAGGTGGCCGTCGCGGATAGCCAGCGCCAGCGCATCCACGGCGGGCTGCAACAGGTCTGGATCATCGGTGAAGCTGAGCACCGTGCGCCCGCCCCGCTCGACGTACACGACCAGCCGCCCGTCTACCAGCATCACCAGGGCACCGGCCTTCCGGCCGGGCCGATGGCCGCCCGCGTTGTCGCGCTCCGGCCACCCGAGCGCTGCGCCGTACGGATTCGCCGGGTCGGTCGCAGCCAGTACGACGGCTCGCGCGGCCGGCTCCTCCTTGGCCCGGGTGGCGAGCCCGGTCGGCAGTTCTGCCAGGGCTCGCAGTCGATCGACAGCGCCGGGCAGGGCGAACTGGGCTGCGCCGAGGCCTGCCACGAAGTAGCCGCGCCGGCACCGGCCCGACTCCTCGAAGGCGCTCAACACCTTGTAAACCGCAGCAAAGCCGCCGGGCGTGCGCTCGGTCAGTACCGACCCGCGCGTGACGATCCCATATCGATCGAGCAAGGTCTCGGCCGCCGCGTGCGCCCGACGCGTTGCATCTGGATTGCGCTCGGGTAGCAGCGACCAGCGACCGCCGGCCGTCGGTGGACCGCTGCGGGCCGGCATCGGGGGGCGTCCAGGCCTTCCCGGACGCCCGGGCCTTGCGCGTGGCGTCGTACGGCGGGTCCGATGCGTACCGCGCCCGCCACCGACCAGAGCGCGGACGGGAGCAAGCGTGTCATTGGTGAGGTGGCCGGCCCAGACGAGATCCCAGAGAATTGTGGTCAAGGTGATGTCGTCCACGACACCGCCCGCGGCCCCTACGACATCGCTCAGCTGGCGGAAAAAGAAGGCACCGCCACCCGAGAGCGCATCCAGCACGGCCTGGTGAGTCTCGCCCAGCTCCAAGGCGGGGTCTGGATCCGGCAGCGTCAGATCGCAGTTGTCCGCCAGATGCAGTGACACCCAGCCGTCGGTACCCGGCAGAGAGCCCGAGCCCGCCCAGATGGCCTCACCCGTCGCGGTCAACTCGTCCAGCATCGACGGCGTATAGCCAGGCACCCGCGAGGGCAGCACGATCGACTCCAGCGCAGAGGCGGGGACCGCACAGCCAGCCAACTGCTCGACCGCGCCAAGCAGCACGTCGTACCCCCGGCCGCGGCTGCTCGTGATGCCTTGCCAGGCAGGCAAGAACCGAGCGAGGGCACTGGGATCGACCGGCTCGACCTCCTTGCGGAGAGCGGCCAGCGACCGGCGCCGAAGCAGCCGGAGCACCTCGCTGTCGCACCACTCCATCGCGATTCCACCCGGCAGGAACTCGCCCTCGACCACGCGGCCGGCCGCAGCGAGCCGCCGGAGCGTGTCAGTCACCACCGCGACGCCCGTGCCGAGATGCGTGGCGAGGTCGGCTGCGCGGAAAGGCCCGTGGGTACGGGCATAGCGGGACACCAGGTCGCCGAGCGGGTCCGCCACCGCCTCGGCATGCGCCTCCGCCACTCCTGGTGGAATCGGTACGCCGAGAGCGTCACGCAGCCGGGCAACGTCCTCGACAACGGCCCAGCGGTGCTCGCCCGCGATCCGCACTCGCACGACCCGCCGGGCGGCAGCGAGCTCGGTCAGCCAGGCCTCGGCGTCGGCTCCCTCGGCACAGCGCTGCGCTGCCTCGCCCACGGACAAAGGCCCGACTAGCCGGAGCACATCGACCAAGCCCTCCGGGTCCCGGGCGCGACGGTCCTCGGCCAGCCGTTGCAGCTCGGCCTCCGTCCGCAGGACGACCTCGGCATCGAGCAGTTCGCGCAGCTCGGTCCGGCCGAGGAGTTCGGCGAGCAGGCCTTGATCCAAGGCCAGGGCGGCAGCGCGCTTCTCGGCCAGTGGGGTGTCGCCCTCGTACATGAAGGCGCCCACGTAGCCGAACAGCAGCGACTTCGCGAATGGCGAGGCCTCGGGTGTCTCCACCTCCACCACCGAGATCCGGCGCTCTCCGATGCCGGTCAGCAGGTCCTTCAGCGCAGCAAGGTCGTACACATCTTGGAGGACCTCGCGCAGTGTCTCCAGCACGATCGGGAACGAGCCGTACTTGCTGGCCACACTGAGCAGTTGCGCCGAGCGCTGTCGCTGCTGCCACAACGGTGACCGGCGGCCCGGGTTCCGCCGGGGCAGTAGCAAGGCCCGCGCCGCGCACTCCCGGAACCGCGAGGCGAACAGTGCCGAGCCACCGACCTCGCTAGTGATCAGGTCCTCGATCTCCGCCGGGTCGAACAGCACCAACTCCGCGCCCGGCGGAGGTTCGTCCGTCTCCGGCAGGCGCAGCACGATGCCGTCGTCGCCCGAGACCGATTGGGCGTCCATGCCATAGCGCTCGCGCAGCCGAGCAGCGATGGCGAGAGCCCAGGGCCCGTGCACCTGGCCGCCGTACGGGGAGTGGATGCAGACCCGCCAGTCGCCCAACTCGTCGCGGAACCGCTCGACCAGCACGGTCACGTCATCCGGGACCCGGCCGGTGGCCTCGCGCTGCTCGGCAAGGTATGAGACCAGGTTGTTTGCCGCATACTCGTCCAGCCCGGACTCGCGGGCTCGCTTCACCGCCTTCGCGGCCGGCAGGGCGGCCATCGTCCGGACGAAGGCACCGGTCGCGGCACCGAGCTCGGCCGGGCGACCGACGGCATCGCCCTTCCAGAACGGGAGTCGCCCGGGCTGGCCGGGGGCGGGGGAGACGAGGACCCGGTCGTGGGTGATGTCCTCGATCCGCCAACTGGAGGCGCCAAGCGTGAACACGTCGCCGACCCGTGACTCGTAGACCATCTCCTCGTCCAACTCACCGACGCGGTGATTGGTCGATTCGCCGACCAGGAAGACGCCGAACAACCCGCGGTCCGGGATGGTGCCGCCACTCGTCACCGCGAGGCGTTGCGCACCCGGTCGGCCGGAGATCTCGCCGCTGATCCGGTCGAACACGATCCGCGGCCGGAGCTCGGCGAACTCGTCCGAGGGATACCGCCCGGACAGCATGTCCAGCACCCCGTCGTACGCCGAACGAGGCAGCGTCGCGAACGGGGCACAGCGTCGTATGAGGGCGTAGAGCTCGTCCACGTTGACGGTGTCGAGACTGACGATGGAGACGATCTGCTGGGCGAGCACGTCGAGCGGGTTGGCAGGGATGTGCAGCTTCTCGATCAGGCCGTCGCGCATCCGCTGCACGACCACCGCCGTGTCGATCAGATCGCCGCGGAACTTCGGGAACAGCACCCCGCGGGAGACCGCGCCGACCTGGTGACCGGCTCGGCCGACCCGCTGCAGGCCGCTGGCGACCGAAGGTGGCGCTTCCACCTGGATGACGAGGTCGACCGCGCCCATGTCGATGCCGAGCTCGAGGCTGCTGGTCGCGACCACGCACGGCAGCCGGCCGGACTTCAGATCGGCCTCGATCAGGCCGCGCTGCTCCTTGCTCACCGAACCGTGGTGCGCGCGGGCGAGCACGGGCGGCGCTGCCAGCGAAGCGCCCGACTGGGCCATCACCTGAGCAGGCGAGCCGGCCTCGGGCAGTTCCACCTCGGCCCGCTCAGCGGCGATCTCGTTCAGCCGGGCGGTCAGTCGCTCGGCCAGCCGTCGCGAGTTCGCGAACACGATGGTGGACCGGTGCTCCGCGATCAGATCGGCGACCCGCTCCTCGACATGGGGCCAGATCGACGCGTGCCGCGGCGGTCCAGCAGCCGGGCCGGACGCCTCGATCTCGGTCTCACCCAGCTCTGCCATGTCCTCAACCGGTACGACGACGCTCAGGTCCCACTGCTTGGTGAACTCCGGTTGGACCACCGTGACGGGTCGCTCGCCGCCGAGGAAGCGGGCCACCTCCTCCACCGGGCGGACCGTTGCCGACAGGCCGATCCGCTGGGCCGGTGTGGGCAGCAGCGTGTCCAGCCGCTCCAGTGAGAGGGCGAGGTGAGCCCCGCGTTTGGTGCCGGCGACAGCGTGCACCTCGTCGATGATCACCGTCTCCACCCCGCGCAGCGAGTCGCGTGCCTGGGAGGTGAGAAGCAGGAAGAGCGACTCGGGAGTGGTGATCAGTACGTCGGCCGGCCGGGTGGCGAAGCGCCTCCGATCGGCCGCCGGAGTATCGCCCGAACGGACCGCGACCTCGATGTCCACCGGTGCCTCACCGAGCCGGCGCGCGGTCTCCCGGATGCCGATCAGCGGGGCTCGCAGGTTCCGCTCGACGTCGACGGCCAGTGCCTTCATCGGGGACACGTACAGCACCCGGCAGCGTAGCTTCGGGTCCGGGGGAGCCGGCGTGCCGGCCAGCCGGTCCAGCGCCCAGAGGAAAGCCGCTAGCGTCTTGCCCGAACCCGTCGGGGCGACAACCAGCGCGTCCTTGCCGGCGGTGATCGCATCCCACGCCTCGAGCTGGGCCGGGGTAGCCGTCTCGAAGACGTCGCCGAACCACGCCCGGGTCGCGGGCGAGAAGCGGCTGAACGCGGTGGACTTCTGCATGCCCACTATCCTGCCCGGCGGCACCGACAGTTTCGCGCCCGGCAGAACCGGACCGCAGATGGTCCTCATCCTCTGCAATGATCGGCGACATGAAGAACCGTGCGCGCGCCGCGCTGGTCGTCCTGGCCTGCCTATTCGCTCTGACCGGCTGTGTGAAGGTCGACGCCGACCTCAAGGTGAACTCGAACGAGAGCGTCTCCGGCAGTATGAAGATCGGAGTCGACAAGCAGCTGATGGAGTCCAGTGGGACGTCACTGGACAAGGTGCGTCAGCAGGTCGAGTCCGGGATCAAGCAGACCACCACCGAGGGCGTCGAATGCACAGCGTTCGAGGACGACAAGTACGTCGGTTCCGACTGCAAGTTCAACCAGGTGCCGTTCAGCAAGATGGGCTCCTCCACCGGCGACGGGGTTGGATTCAGGAAGGACGGCGACAAGTTCGTCGTCACCGTCAAGGCGCTCGACCTGGCCAAGACCCCGCAGACCGGGACGCCGCCGGCGGTCAACTTCAAAATCACCATGCCGGGCAAGATCACCGCGCATGACGACGGTGCCTCCGTCAGCGGCCGCACCGCGACGTACGACAGCCTGGACAAGCTCGGCAACGTCTCCCTGACGTCTGAGGCCAGCAGCGGCTTCCCACTCTGGGCGATCATCCTCATCATCGTGGTGCTCCTCGCAGCTGCCGGCGCTGTCGTGTTCTTTGTAATGCGGGGCCGCAAGTCCAGGGGGCAGCAGTACCCGCCGGGTCAGGACCCACAAGGCCAGTGGGGCCCCCAGTACGCCGGCCAACCAGGCCAACCAGGCCAACCAGGCCAACAGGGGATGCAGTACCGCCAGCCCGGGCAGCCGATGCAGTACGGGCAGCCGGGTCAGCCGATGCAGTACGGCCAGCCAGCACCCGGCCAGTACCCGGGCCAGCCGCCGCAAGGTCCCCAAGGTCCACAGGAGGGTCAGCCCGGCCAGTGGGGCCAGCCTGGTCCCCAGCAGCGTCCGCCCCAAGGACCCCCGCAGGGACCGCCTCCGCAGCAAGGTGGTGGGGGACAGTCCCCGCAGCAGGGCTGGAACCAGCCGCCCGGGCAGGGTGGTCAGCAGGGTGGTTGGGGTCAGCCGCCGCAGGGTAATGGTGGGCAGGGCCCCGAACAGTCATAGAGTTCTGCGCCGTGAACACCTGGTGGCCCCCGTCGAAACATCCGCGAGCATGAGACTGACCGAATTCTGGGCCCGGATGGACCGTCATCTCGGCCCGGCCTACTCACGAACCTGGGCCGAGACCCAGGTCCTGAGTGAGCTTGGCGGTCGTACCGTCGTCGAAGCATTGGACCAGGGCGAGAACCCCAAAACTGTCTGGCGTGCTGTCTGGGCTCACCTTCAGCTGCCCGCTAGCGAGCGCTGAGGCTCCGGCTCGGGCGCGTCCCCGTAGGGCTCAACGTCGCGGCGTCGGGCCAGCTTGCCCGGCCACCACAGGTACCGCCCGATGTCGAGGTTGAGTGCGGTCACTAGCACCGACCGGACAATGATGGTGTCCAGCAGGACGCCGAGCGCCACCGCGATGCCGATCTCCGCGAAGGCGACGACCGGCATGGTCGCCAGCACAGCGAAGGTACCGGCCAGCACCAGCCCCGCCGAGGTGATCACGCCACCGGTCGCGGCGACGCCGGTCAGCGCGCCGCGCCGGGTGCCGTGCACCTTGGCCTCCTCGTGCACCCGGGTCATCAGGAAGATGTTGTAGTCGATGCCCAGGGCAACGAGGAAGACGAACACGAACAAGGGCAGCGAGGTGTCTGCGCCGCCGAACCCGAGTACCTGGTTGAACAGCAGCGAGCTGATCCCGAGCGCTGCACCGAAGGACAGCACAACCGTTGCCACCAGCATCACCGGAGCGACCAGGGCGCGGAGCAACAGCGCCAGGATCAGCAGCACGACCGCGAGCACGACGGGGATGATCACCTTGTTGTCGCGGTCGGACGCCCGCGCGGTGTCGAGCAGGATCGCCGTACCGCCACCGGCCAAGGCGTCAGCGCCCGGGACGGCACGCACGGAGGCTCGTACCCGGTCCACGGTGTCCTTGGCTGCCTGGGTGTCCACCGCATCCGTCATCGTGCCCTCGAGATAGGCCAGGCCGTCCGCGGTCCTCGGTGCGGCCACCGTCGCGATCCCGGGCGTCGAGCTCATCGCTGCTCGTACCGCAGCGGCCTGGTTCGCGTTGCTCACCACCACAAGGGGATTGCCAGCTCCGGCCGGGAAGTGCGCGGCTACAACCCCTTCGCCGACCACCGAGTCGGGTGTGCCGGTGAAGGACTCCTCGTTCGACAGCCCGTTCGCGTCCAGTGTGAGCATGCCGAGCGCTGCGGCTCCGAGCAGCACAGTGGTGGTCACCCAGGTCCGGCGCGGCTTGCGAGCGATCCGGCGGCCGATCCGTCCCCATAGGCTGGTCTCGGTGTGGTCGTCCGACCCGTAAGTCGGCCGGATGGGCCAGAACACCCAGCGGCCGCAGATCACCAGCAGAGCCGGTAGTAGCGTCAGCATCGCCAGCAGGGCAACCACAATGCCGATGGCGGTAACCGGACCGAGCCCCCGGGTGGAGTTCATCGAGGCGAACAGGAGGCACAGCATGCCCGCGACGACGGTGGAGCCGGAGGCGAAGATCGCCGGCCCGGAGCGTTGTAACGCGAAGGCCATCGCTTCGTGTTTGTCCTCGTGTCGACGGAGCTCTTCCCGGTAGCGAGCTACCAGTAGCAGGGCATAGTCCGTCCCGGCACCGAACACCAGCACAGTCAGAATCCCCGCACTCTGGGCGTTCACTGTCAGATCTGCCTTGGTCGCGAGCAAGTAGATCACGGCCTGGGCAGCGAACAGCGCCACACCGGCAGAGAGCAATGGCAGCAGCCACAGCACCGGGCTGCGGTAGGTGAGCAGCAGGATGATGATCACCACTGCGGCCGCGGAGTACAGCAGCTTGCCGTCGATGCCGGCAAAAGCATCCTGCGAGTCTGCTGCGAATCCGCCCGGGCCGGTCAGGTGGAACGACAACCCCTCCGGCCGGTCAGCGGCCACCCCACGGATGTCGTCCGCCCGTGCCCCGATCGTCTCCCAGCCGCCCGAGCCCGCATTAATAGGCACCAGTACCTGCAGCGCCTTGCCGTCCCCTGACAGGATCGGGCCGACCACATCGCGGTCGACGTCCCGCAAACTCCCGTACGCCGCCACGTGGCGGCGTACGGCTTGCTGGTCGCTCGGGGTGACACCGCCGGCTCGCTCGTACACCAACACCGCCGGGATCTCGTCCGGCGAGCCGAACCGCTCACTGGCCTTCAGTACCTCGGTCGACTCGGCATTGCCCGGCAACCACGACACGGCATCGTTGTCCTGCGCCCCCGTGAGCTTGCCGGCCGGTCCGAAGGAGACCGCCACAGCGACGACCCACAACGCCAGCACGATCCATTTCGACACCTTGCCGCACGGCAACGCCGCGAGCCGTCCGACAGCACCCATCGAGAATCCCCGCCCCTGGGACGTCGCCGTCGTACGCCGGTTTGGTCGACTGGCGCGCACCCGCACCCCAGCCTGAAGGTGGCGCTAGGCCACGTCAACGAGTCGCGGAAGTCGTCAGGCCGACCAGCCGGTGCGCTTCGCCCACTCCTCGGCCGGCAGGTAGATCAGATCGCAGACCGGGTCCTTCAGGTCCGCGTACTCGCCGACCGAACCGAAGGGCAGCACAGCGGCCCGGCGCTTGAACTCGCCGTACGCCGCGGCGGTGTCCGGATGCGCGCGCAGATAGTCGCGGAACAGCAGGGCATACCGCTGGTTCGCGCGGCCGGCGATGCGGAGGTGGAGGTTGACCCGTCGCTGGTACATCGGCTCGACTACCAGCCGCTTGATCCAGTTGGCGTCGTCCGTGGGGAGGCCGGGTACCGGATGGTCGCGGCGTGGCGGCCTGGCTTCCCACTGGGCGGCCACCAGCTGTTCCACGGCATCGTCCAGATCGGACTCCGCGGCGAAGGTCGCCTGGATGTCGAGGATGTCCTTCGCCGCCAGGCCCGGCACCGAGGTCGATCCGATGTGGTCGACACGCAGTGCGGCGCCGTCCAGGATCTTCTGGATGGTCCCGGAGACCTTGTAGAACTGCGCGGCCCAGCCGGCGTCCGGCTCGGTGATGACGATCCTGTCCATGGGCTTGATCCTCTCAGCATCCGTCAGGTGCGGTAGGCGTCGCTGGTGAGGAGGTCGGCAGCGGCGTAGGCAGCCCTGCGGATGCCCTTGCGTTCGTCGAAGAAGCCGCCCACCACGCCGACGGCGGGGAGTTTGCCGACCAGCCGGGCCGCGATGCTGCCACGCGGGCGGTCCTCGAACACCTCGCCGAGACCACCGAACAGCTTGCTGATCCGCCAGACCAGCCTGATTCCCTGGCGCAGGCCGGCGTCGTCGGACTTCTTGCCGAGGCCGAGCTGCTCGGCGGCATCCTTGCCCGCCGCGGTCGGGTCGTCGTACTCGAGCACATGGTCCGGGGTGATCCGCCGGGCGGTCAGGACGCGGGCGATCACCGCGGTGCGATCGGCATGCGCCTCGACGCCGTACTCGCGGCAGATGGCGCCGATCACCATTGCCTGGACGGCGGCGCCGAGGGTGTCCTTGATCGGCAGCGTGTCGGCCGCGGTGCCGCTGAACCGGGGGAGACCGGCGACCACGGCGGCGAATCCGCCGAGCCGGGCGACCCACCAGTCGCACCGCTGCGCCAGCGGCAGGGTCGGCCATTCGGCGTGACCGGGGACCTTCATCCGTAGCAGTCGGTCGATCGCTAGGATCAGGCCTTTCTCGGCCAGATTCGGTTGCTCCTGGGCGGAGTACTCGGTAAGGATGCTGCGAATGCCGAACGGGTCCTGGGTGCGCAGCGCGTCGAGCACCGAGTCGACGCCGAACTCCACCCGGCTGAGCGCGAGGACGACAGCGGAGTCGGGAACGTCGGGGCGGTCTGTCACGCCGGACAGGGTATGGCCTGGTTCAGCGGGTGGTTCTGCACCTTCCGGCGTGTCATGATGATTCGAACAGGTGTTCGGGCTATTTTGTTCTTCAGAGGTTCGCGGGAGCTACCGGTTCTCCACAAATTTCCAGTGGAGTCCGAAATTGTCCGAGGGAACCCATAACGTCTCTGGCACAACGAATCGTGTGGGCAGCTGGACAGCCGCCCCGATAACAGATGGGTTAGGTGGCAGTCACATGGCTGGTGCAGCGAGTGCGGAGCGCAAGGCCGGGGATCGCGAGAAGGCTCTGGCGACCGCGCTGACGCAGATCGAGCGTCAGTGCGGCAAGGGCGCGGTCATGCGGCTGGGCGAGCAGGGCCGGGCGCCGATCGACGTCATTCCGACCGGCTCGATCGCGCTCGACGTGGCGCTCGGGATCGGCGGCCTGCCGCGCGGCCGGGTGGTCGAGATCTACGGCCCGGAATCCTCGGGTAAGACGACGGTCGCGCTGCACGCGGTCGCCAACGCCCAGGCGGCCGGCGGCATCGCGGCGTTCATCGACGCGGAGCACGCGCTCGACCCCGACTACGCGCAGAAGCTCGGCGTCGACACCGATGCGCTGCTGGTCTCACAGCCGGACTCCGGTGAGCAGGCGCTGGAGATCGCGGACATGCTGATCCGCTCCGGCGCGATCGACATCGTCGTGATCGACTCGGTGGCCGCGCTGGTGCCCCGGGCCGAGATCGAGGGCGAGATGGGCGACAGCCACGTCGGTCTGCAGGCCCGGCTGATGAGCCAGGCACGGCGGAAGATGACCGGTGCGGTCAGCGGGACCAACACCACCGTGATCTTCATCAACCAGCTGCGCGAGAAGATCGGCGTCATGTTCGGCTCCCCGGAGACCACCACCGGTGGTAAGGCGCTGAAGTTCTACGCCTCCGTCCGGCTGGACGTGCGCCGGATCGAGTCGCTCAAGGACGGCACCGACTTCGTCGGTAACCGGACCCGGGTGAAGGTCGTCAAGAACAAGGTCGCGCCGCCGTTCAAGCAGGCCGAGTTCGACATCATCTACGGCCAGGGCATCAGCCGCGAGGGCAGCCTGCTCGACCTCGGAGTGGAGCAGGGCTTCGTCCGCAAGGCCGGCGCCTGGTTCACCTACGACAGCGACCAACTCGGTCAGGGCCGGGAGAACGCGCGGAACTTCCTGCGCGACAACCCGGATCTGGCCAACGAACTGGAGAAGAAGATCAAGGAGAAGATGGGCATCGGCGCCGCGGTGGACAAGCCGGCCGACAAGCCGGTCGAGGTCGATGTCGATTTCTGAGGATCCCGAGTCGGTCGCGCGGACGATCCTGCTGGACAAGCTGACCGGTCAGCCGCGGACCAGGGCGGAGCTGGCTGATCTGCTGGCCGAGCGGGAGATCCCGGCCGAGGTCGCGACGAAGGTCCTCGACCGCTTCAACGAGGTCGGCCTGATCGACGACGCCGCCTTCGCCAGTGCCTGGGTCGGGTCCAGGCACCGCGGTCGGGGGCTGGCGAAGCGGGCACTCGCTCAGGAGCTCCGGCGCCGTGGCGTGGATGACGAGCTGGCCCGTGACGCGCTGGAGGAGCTCGATCCGGATCAGGAGGCAGCCACCGCGCGGGCCCTGGTCCGGCGGAAGCTGCCGTCGATGCGCTCGCTTGACCGGCAGGTGGCGATGCGCCGGCTGCTCGGCATGCTCGCCCGCAAGGGGTATCCGGGCGGCCTGGCAATGTCGATCATCAAGGAAGAACTCGCTGCCAGTGACGAGGAGTTACCGCTGCTCGACGACTCCGGCCTGGAGGCGGAATAGGGTTCTCCGGGAGGCTCGGCGGCGAGGGACGTTGACGGGTGCGGTCGAACGGTGTCTGATCCAAAGTGGGCCTAGTGTTGCAGCTGGTCCGTAGGCTGAGATTTTCGTTCGTATCCGCCCTCGACCCTCGGAGTGTGCAATGAACGATATCCAGGAACAGGCGAAGAACTTCCTTCGGAACGTCGTCAAGCAGAATCCGGACAAGATCAAGACGGGCGTAGAGAAGGCCGGCGACCTGGTTGACAAGCAGACCGGCGGCAAGTACGCGGACAAGGTCGACGCAGTCCAGGAGAAGGCCGACAACTACATCGACTCCCACGCGGACAAGGCCGAGCCGCCGGCTGACGACTCCGCAGCTGACGAATCCACCCCGCCGGAGGTTGCAGAGCAGCCGAGCAGCTCAGCCGGCTCAGACACCGAGGGCGGACCGAGGTAGCGCTCGACGCACAGGGTGATCACATGCTGACTCGGTGCCGCGCCTAGCCGGGCGGCTCGGTGTCGCCTTGACCCTGTGGATGGCCACGCCTAGCCTCAGAATCAGTAAAGGGATCACTCCACCCGACGGTGGTGTATATAGCAGCGATCGGGTGGCTGACCGCCAGCCCGATCGGCCAGGCAGACAAACGCTCGACCGAGCTGAGACGGCTGACGCGACCAGCGTCGCCGCCGCATATGGATGGACCCGGCTTGCCGGGTGTTCGGAGCACCGCCGCCTTGGCTGGTGCGTCTTGTCGTACCGTCTGTCGACCGTTGTGTGGCGATCCCTTCGACCAGACAAGGTCACGCCTCGGGCGTGACTCGAAGAGGGGAGACGCCGATGCCACGCGCGGCTGTGCCGACAGCGGCACCTATTTGGCTCGTCCTGATCGGTCTCCTGATTGCGGGCCTGCTTGCTTGGATCGGCTTCACCCTCTCCCGCCGCAAGCTCGCCGATGCCACCGCGACCGCTGCCGCGCAGGCCAAAGCCAAGCTGGCGGCCGTGACCGCCGCGGCAGAGGCTGGGGCGGCTGCCGAGCTGGTTCGCCGGCGGGCCGCGGAGGAGGTCGCCGCGCTGAAGGTCCGCGCCGAAGCCGCCGAGCAGCGGGCCGAGGAGATCCGTCGCGGCGCCGAGGACCGAGCCGCCGAGTTACGCCGGGACGCCGAGCAGCGCGCCTCCGACGTACGGCGGGAGTCCGAACAGGAGGCCCAGTCGATCCGTGAGGACCTGCGCGAACAGCGGCTCGAGATGGAGCGCCGCGAGCACCGGCTGACCGAGCGTGAGGAGCGGCTCGACAACCAGCATCGCAGCATCGAGCAACGGCACGTCGAGTTGTCCGCGCAGCTTTCCGAGCTGGACCGTCAGCGTGCCGAGATCCGCGATATGGCGGAGGAGCGCCGCCGGATCCTCGAAGGCGTCGCGAACCTCACCACCGAGCAGGCCAAGGCCGAAGTCATCACGGCGATCGAGGCCGAGGCCAAGCGGCAGGCGCACTCGATCGTCCGCGACATCGAGCGGCAGGCGCTGGACGAGGGCGAGACCAAGGCCCGCAAGATCATCACCGGCGCGGTGCAGCGGCTCGCCTCGGAGCAGACCAGCGAGTCGGTCGTCTCCGTGGTGCACCTGCCCAGTGACGACATGAAGGGCCGGATCATCGGCCGCGAGGGCCGCAACATCCGGTCCTTCGAGCAGACCACCGGCGTCAACCTGATCATCGACGACACCCCTGAGGCAGTGCTGCTGTCCTGCTTCGACCCCGTACGCCGGGAGACGGCGCGGCTGACGCTGGACTCCTTGGTGCTGGATGGGCGGATCCACCCCAGCCGGATCGAGGAGATCTACGAGCGCAGCAAGGGCGAGGTGGCCGAGTTGTGCGAGCGGGCCGCCGAGGACGCGATGGCGGACGTGGGGATCACCGATCTGCACCCCGAGTTGATCCGCACGATGGGGTTGCTGCGCTACCGGACGTCGTACGGGCAGAACGTCCTGAAGCACCTGATCGAGTCAGCCCACATCGCGGGCATGATGGCCGCGGAGCTCGGGCTGGACGTCAAGCGGTGCAAGCGCGGCGCCTTCCTGCACGACATCGGCAAGGCCATGACGCACGAGTCCGAAGGCAGCCACGCGATCGTCGGTGCCGACCTGGCCCGCAAGTACGGCGAGGACGACGACGTGGTGCACTGCATCGAGGCGCACCACAACGAGGTCGAGGTTCGCACGGTCGAGGCCGTCCTCACCCAGGCCGCGGACGCGGTGAGCGGTGGCCGTCCCGGTGCCAGGCGCGAGTCCCTGGAGGCCTATGTCCAGCGACTCGAGCGGCTGGAGGAGATCGCGATGCACCACGACGGCGTCGAGAAGGTCTTCGCCATGCAGGCCGGTCGCGAGATCCGGGTGATGGTGCTGCCGGACGCGGTCGACGACATCGCCGCCCAGGTGATGGCGCGCGACATCGCCAAGCAGGTCGAGGAGGAGCTCACCTACCCCGGCCAGATCCGCGTCACCGTGGTCCGCGAGTCCCGCGCCACCGAGGTCGCCAAGTAGGTGCCAAGTAGGTGACTGCCTCCGTCAGACCGGCGACCCGAGGGGATGTTGATCAGCTGATCGCCGCTCAGGATTCAGCCGCCTCGCGCGCACATCTTCGGGCCCGCTGGGATCAGCAGTCGCGCGGTGAGGCGTTGTTCCTGCTGGCCTTCCGTGACGATGCGGTGGTGGGTCACACGATGCTGCTCCGCGACTCGAACTATGCGGAAGTCCGTGTGGCGCACGAGCCGGCCGAGATCAACGCGCTCGCGGCGTACGTCCGGCGGACCGGAGTCGGTACTGCGCTGATCGCCGCAGCTGAGGAGATCGCGGCCGGCGAGTGGGGGCGACGCACGATCGGCCTTGCCGTGGGGCTGGACAACCCGAGCGCGCGCCGACTGTACGAACGGCTCGGCTACCGGGGCTGGGGCCGCGGCGCGGTGTTCGACGAGTGGAGCGAGGAGAACGAGCACGGCACGGTGGTCCGCAATCATCGTGACGCATGCGACTACCTGCTCAAGGCCTTCAACGCCGACTGATTCGGGTCCGCTCGACCCATTGGGAACGCTTGCTGCGTCGCGTGCAAGCTGTCGCGGCCGACGACCGTTCCTCGGTGCGCAAGCCGTGCTTACCTCGGGCCGACAGCGCCAACCTGCCGTCAGTCGGCCAGAGGTTCTGCAGCGTCGCCAGGTTCTGCTCGGTCATCATCTGTCCCCGTTCGCAGGCCGGTCCTTAGCAGCAGCATGCGGCCGCGATGTTGCGAAAGCCTCACCTAGGACCAGGTCCATTGAGGCATTTCGCGCAGTGGGTGCAGGTCGGCATCTGTCTCCGCCTGTGAGTTCTGCATCGCGACCTGGGAGCCGAATTCGGCGTGGGAGTTCCATGTCGCCCGGAACCGGTCGTCGGCGGGTAGGCCGGCCTTGTCAGCGGCGGCGATCATCAACTCCACGAAGCGCTGCCGCTGTGGTTCTTGAATCCTCAGATCGCGATGGGTCGCGACGATGTGGTCGAACCCGCCCAACTCGTCGGTGTACCGGCTCGGGCCGCCGAAAACCTCGGCCATGAACGCGGTGAGGTGGTCGACGTGATCCGGTTGGCCCTCCCCGAACAACGGCTTCAGCAACGGGTCCGCCAGCACGGACGTGTAGAAGAGGTCGACCGCGTGAAGTAGCGCCTCGTGACCGCCGAGATGCTCGTAGATCGTGGGCTCGTCTGCCATGCTTACATGATTACAAAATTGCCTGATGCCGTCCAGGGATTCCCTGATGCCGTCCAGGGATCCGCAGTACGGCGCTCAGCGACGGCTGAGCGTATCCCGGACAAGGTCGAGTGTGTCGTCGAGCCGCGCCCACTGGTCCGAGCCCCAAAGGCGCATGCCCTCCAGTGCCTCTTGCGCGTCGGGCCCCAAGGTGTCCTGCTGGTGGAGCCGGATGGCCCGGGCGGTGTAGTCCTCGACGTATCGGCGGAGCAGGAAGAACGCGAAGAGGTCCAGCCTCAGCGGCACCTCGGGGTAGACCTCCAGCACCCGGTTGAGGATGTTGCCGCCAACCGGTTGCTCGCCGAGGAGCAGTACAGCCAGATCGCGCTCAGGCGGAGCAACTGTTGCTCCATCCCAGTCCACGGCGCTGAGCCGGACCTGCTCATCCACTAGAACGTTGTCGCCAAGCAGGTCCGTGTGGCACAACACGAACCGTTCCGGCAGCCGCCGCACGGATCGTTGGAGCTGCTGCAAGCGTTCGAGCTGATCCATGATGTCGGCTCGCCATGGCCTTAGCAGTCGATCCGAGAGGTATGGCCGGAGTTCGTCCCCCACTGTGACGACGAATCGCTCGCGGGGAGGCAGGACGGACGCCAGTGCAGGAGTAGCTGCGTGCAACTCCGCCAGCGTTCGGCCGAGTTCGTCCAGCACGCTGTCGGGCCAGTGCGGCCAGCCAGGCGGCGTCGTACCGGGTAGGAAGGGAAACAGCGCCACTATGCCTGCAGGTACGGATGCCGACAGCCCACCTTGGCGAGTAGCAACGGGATAAGGCACTCGGGCCCGGAGGCCGTGCTCGTGCAGTTGCCGTACCAGGGGCAGTCGCGCCACTGCGTCGGCAGCATCACGCCCACCCGGCCAGAGCTTCAGGAAGTAGCTGTCGGATCCGCTGCGCAGCTCATACCCGGCTGATGTCCAGCCGACCGGGATGAACCTCAGTCCGTCGACAGCAACGCCATACAGCTCCTGTACGGCGTACCGCAGCGCGGCGCGGTCTACGGGCGGCTCCTGCAGCACGTCAGCGGAAGGCGGACTGGCCGGTGAGGGCCTGACCGATCACTAGCTGATGCACCTCTGAAGTCCCCTCGTAGGTGAGCACCGACTCGAGGTTGTTGGCGTGCCGCATCACCGGGTACTCGCCGCTGATGCCGTTCGCCGCCAGGATCGTGCGGCACTCGCGGGCGATGGCGATGGCCTCGCGGACGTTGTTCAGCTTGCCGACGCTCACCTGCTCGGGTCGCAGCGCGCCCTTCTCTTTCAGTCGGCCGAGATGCACCGCCAGCAGGATGCCCTTGTTCAGCTCGACGGCCATGTCTGCCAATTTCGCCTGGGTCAGCTGGTACGCCGACAGCGGCTTGTCGAACACCTGCCGGTCACCGGCATAGCTGATTGCCGTCTCCAGGCAATCACGGGCCGCGCCCATCGCGCCGAAGATGATGCCGAAACGGGCCTCGTTCAAGCAGCCCAGCGGTCCGGACAAACCACGTGCCTCCGGCAACATCGCCGATGCCGGCAGGCGGACGTAGTCCATCACCAGCTCGGACGTCACCGACGCGCGCAACGACATCTTGTGGGTGATCTCGGGCGCCGAGAAACCCGGTGTGTCCGTCGGTACGGCGAAGCCGCGGATGCCGTCGTCGGTCCGGGCCCAGACGACAGCCACATCGGCCACTGAGCCATTGGTGATCCACATCTTGGAGCCGTTCAGAACCCAGTCGTCACCGTCCCGGCGGGCGTTGGTCCGCATCCCGCCCGGGTTGGAGCCGAAGTCGGGCTCAGTCAGTCCGAAGCAGCCGATCGCTTCACCGGCGGCCATCCGGGGGAGCCAGTCATTCTTCTGGTCATCGCTGCCGTACTTCCAGATCGCGTACATCGCAAGCGATCCCTGCACACTGACCAGTGAACGCATGCCAGAGTCGGCAGCCTCGATCTCCAGGCAGGCCAAGCCGTACGCGACCGGCCCGAGCCCAGCACAGCCATACCCGGTCAGATGCATGCCCAACAGCCCCAGCGAGCCGAGCTCCTTGGCCAGCTCCCGCGCGGGAATGCTCCCAGACTCGAACCACTCCGGCAGTTGCGGCCGCAGGCGCTCATCAGCAAACCGCCGAGCGGCGGACCGGATAGCAACTTCTTCCTCGGTCAGCAACGAGTCAACATCGACAAGGTCCAACGAAACGCCCATGCCCTCACGCTATCCGCATTGACGACACACGCCGTCCTGCAACCGCCGGCCACCGCAATGCTGTACTGCCGTCAGCCACCCGCTGCGGTGCTGTAGTGCTGCGATGCTGTAGTACTGCGGTGCTGTAGTACTGCGAGGCGCCACGGCGTGATTCAGGCGGACCGCGTCCGAGTCCATGTACGCCGGGAGCCCGCCGGCACCCGGGTATGACATGCACCGCCAGGCGCCGATGCGGGAGGAGTCCCGGTGACGTGCCCAGCCCAAGCC
>JAWWPC010000061.1:0-44212 GCA_033851055.1 Kribbellaceae bacterium
TCGTGTTGGGCAGCAACTCCGAACCGCTGGACGTGGGCCGCGAGGAGCGGTTCGTGACCAAGCCGATCCGGCGGGCGTTGATCGTCCGGGACAAGGGGTGTGTGATCTGCGGCGCCCCACCCGACCAGTGCGACGTCCACCACGTCGTTCACTGGATCGACGGTGGCGAGACCGCGGTCGGGAACCTGGCGTTGGTGTGCAAACCGCACCACCGCGACATCGACCACGGCGACTGGGTCATCCAGATCATCAACGGCACGGTCCAGATCACCCGGCCCGGCTGGGCCGAACCAAACCACCCAGCCCACACCGAACCACGCCACACCGAACCACGCCACCCCGAGTGGAGCTGGGGAGATGACCCGGCCGAGCGCGCCCGGGAAGGTGACCCGGCGGATCCCGACGACCCAGACAGCGAACGGTCGGGTGGGCCGGGTGACCCGCCGCGCGGCGGTTCACCGACCGCCGACTCACGAGCCGGCGGGTCACCGGACGACGGGTCACAAGCCGCCGAGTCACCGGCCGGCGAGTCCGGCGAGTCACGAGCCGGGGGATGGCCGCAGCGCGGCCGGGGGTCGGGTGCGGGTGAACGCGCCTGGCCGTGGACCGGCGACCCCGACCCACTGACCAAGGAGGCCGCCGAGCGTCTCAATGCCTGGGGCGACGACGAGCCCAGCGTCGCGCCGGCACGCGGCGAACAGTCGCGGTGGGGCGACGACGAGCCCAGCGTCACGCCTGCCCGCGGGGAAAAGGTGGCGGTGTCTGCCGGGGTTTCGCCGTGGGGCGACGATGAGGTCAGTGTCGTGCCGGCTCGTGGTGAGGAGGTGGCGGTGTCTGCCGGGGTTTCGCCGTGGGGCGACGATGAGGTCAGTGTCGTGCCGGCTCGTGCTGAGGACGTGGGGGCGTCTGCTGGGACTTCGACCTCGGGCGATAGCGACGATGCCTCGCCCGGACCCTAAGAACGGTTCGGCCGAGTCCCTCCGACGCTTGGCTCCGCCACGTCTCTCGGCCGCGTTGTCACTGCCGCGTGCGTAAGCGGCGGTCGGGCCTGGGGCAGGATCCAGACCCGACCGCCCGCTCGGGGCTCTGGCGCTCAAAAGGCAGTTGGGATTGAGCCTCGCGTTGGTCGTCACCGACCCCGACAACGCCGACCTCACCGGCGTCACCAACTTCGGCCCCATCGGCCGCGCCCCACCGGCCGCGGCGCCACCGACTTCGCCCCACCGGCCGCCGGCGTCACCGGCCGCGGCGCCACCGACCTCGGCGTCACCGACCTCGGCGTCACCGACCCCGGACTCACCGGATCGGCCGTCCGGTGGTGGCTCTTTCTTTACAGAGCCCGGCATGCGCGGACGCCGGCGAATGTCGTTGATGCGATCGAAGCGACAAAAGATTCGTCTGCGTAGTTGCAGGACGGCAATACGCAATTGATCTGATCACGCCGATGATAGCGCTCCGTGCACGATCGAAAACGCTATGTGTATAAGACCTCTGTCAGCGCTGGTCTTGTTGGGACATGTGACCGAAAATGCAAGGACCCCGGTCTTAGCCGGGGTCCTCGCTGTGTGTAGTCGTCTGACTCAAGCGTTGGGGCGCTTGCCGTGGTTTGCGCCCTTCTTCTTGCGTGCGCGACGCTTGCGGCCGGTCTTGCCCATTTGAAAGCCTCCTTGTAACAACTGCAAAGAGTCACAGTCTCTCATAGCACACGGTGGCATCAGGACAGTGCGGTGAGTGACCTTGCTGGCATACAGTGTTTCGACGCGCGTCGGATGAGCAAAATCATGACGAGTCAGCGATGTGCTGTCTGCCCCTTGCGTCCGCCGAGAGGCGCAATGACTGAGACCGCTGATCGGAGGTGACGTACTATGTTCGCCGACGTTTGGGACTGGTGATCCTTCTGGCCACGGAGGGCATGAAATGACTTGGCGCCCTCGCACCGGGATTTTGCGACTCGTGGTCGCAGGAACGGCTCTGGCCGCTCTCCTCGCTCTCGTGCTCGCCTTATTCGAGACCCAGGATCCACTGGTAGTCATCGGACTCTGTCTGCTCGCGCTCGTCGCGAGTTCATTGCGTTCGGTCCATGCCCAACGGCAGATCGAACTCGTCTCGGTAGTTCTCGTCGCGGTCTATGTCATCGCCGGGCCTGCAGCAGCTGTCGTCGTCGCTGCCGCCGGGTCGCTGGCACAGGCCCCTGCCCCCATGATCAAACGTGTTTTCAATTGTGCACAGCGGGTATTGTCCGCGGCCAGTGCCGCAGTCGTTTATGCGGCACTGGGCGGACCAGTAGGCGACGACGTGTTCGACCGCGTACCCGGTGCCTTGGTCGCCACGACAGTTGCCAGCATCGTGCTGCAAGTGGTCAACGCCATCCTTGTCTCGATGGTTCTCAGCCTCGAACGCGGTCCCAGCGGTGTCGGCGAGTTCTTCCGGCATGTCGTCGGGACCACCGCGCTTCCCGTCCTCGGGTACGGCCTGCTTGGCTTGGCAATGGCAGTGGTATGGCTCGGTGGCTTGAACATCTTCGCCGGCGTACTGATCCTCGGGCCACTGGTCGTCGCTCGTTGGGCGCTCTCCCAGTACGAGGCCGAGAGACTCGCCCAGGCAGCGACCATGCGGGCCTTCATTCAGGTGATCGAGACCAAGGACTACTACACGCGCGGTCACTCTGAGCGGGTGAGCGAGGGCGTGGGGATGCTCGGACAACACCTGAGGCTCAGCGAAGACCGTCAGAACGCACTCGAGCATGCCGGTTTGCTGCACGACGTCGGCAAGGTCGGCGTACCAACCAGCATCATTCAAAAACCTAGTCGGTTGGACGACTCTGAGATGGACGCGATCCGGCTGCATCCCGCACGTGGGGTGGAGTTGATCGGCAACATACCGTTTCTCGAGGAGGTGAAGTCCGCGGTTCTGCACCACCATGAGAAGTATGACGGAACCGGCTACCCGGCCGGCCTGACTGGCACCAGAATTCCCTACTTCGCCAGGATGATCGGCATCGTCGACGCCTTCGACTGTCTGACATCCACCCGCTCTTACCGTCCTGCCCGCGGTGTCGAGGAGACGCTGGCGATTCTGATCCAGGATCGTCATACCCATTTCGATCCGGACCTGGTCGATGCCTTCGTCGAGGTCATCCGAGCGCGCGGTTGGAAGGCGGCCGCCGTGGATCAGCCGGCGCCCGATGTCAGCGTCCGGCTGAGGATCGATCACGATGACCTCAGCCTGGGTAGTGGCGGCGGCGCGTCCGGGTCCGCCGCAGGTCCGGTGAGTTGATGAATTCGGAGTATGACGGGCAGCAACTGGAGATTTCCGGCAGTGGTCTCGCGATCGCGCTGGCCGGCGCGGGACTCGGGCTCGTCGCGCTCGTCCTGACCGTCGAGCGCGGTGTCACCGGATGGCCGATCGCCGTGACCTTCGGCGTCCTGATCGCGGTCGGGGAGATGGTGCAGTTCAGAGTGGGGCGCAACGGCAACCGGGCGCCGATTGCCACCAGTGCCGCTCTGGGTTACGCGCTCTTGCGTGGACCTCAGGTCGACGTTCCGCCCGATGTCGCCCAAGTCGTGACTGTGGTGGCCATTGCCACGGTGGCAGGAGTGGTGCCTCGCATCGTCGCAGGTCTGCGGTGGGACATCGTGGTTTCATGTCGCCGGGTCTTGTCAGCCGCCGCTGCCGCGGCGGTCTTCTCTGTGGTGGTTGACCCAACGCTCGACTGGAACCGAACCTGGTCGCATGCCCTGCCAATTACCGCTGCAATGTTTCTGGCTGTGCTGACTGCCGGCGTCAGTGATGCTCTGGTGGAGGCAGGCCAGGTGACCGAACACGACAATCGACCGTTCCCCGCAGCGCTGCGGGACGAGTTGATGGTGATGGGCCGGATCGGCCTGGCCATGGGCATCAGCGGCATGCTGCTCGCGGCCGGCACCTCCTTGCTTGGACTGTGGGCGCCGCCGCTCGTCGTCGTTCCCCTGTTGCTGACCCAATTCGCCTTCAGGCGTTTCGCGTCGGCTCAGCGGACCTATCGGGCGACGGTCCGCTCCATGGCGCGGAGCACCGAGATCGCCGGCTTCAGCAGTCCGGGGCAGAACGCGCGGACCGCCAAGGTGGCCGTTGCTGTCGGCCACGATCTAGGACTCGCGCCGCCCCGGATGGAGGCGTTGGAGTATGCCGCGTTGCTGTCCGGTGTCGGCCAGTTGGCGCTGGCCGACCCGAGTCCGGGTGGGGCTTCGCTGCTGCGCAGCCGGGAAGAGCGGCGGCGGGCTGCGGAGATCGGGGCATCGGTGATCGAGCGGTCCGGGGTGCTGGATCATGTCGCCGAGATCGTGCGGCACTCGAACGACGCGTACCGGCATGGCCGGGCGAACAACGCCGACATCCCGCTGGAGAGCGGGATCGTCAACGTAGCGCTCGCCTACGAACAACTCATCGGTGAGGGCGGCGGGCCGAGTCGCGAGAAGGCGATGGAGAACATCGGCCTTGGCATCGGCGCCGAGTACGACCCGGTGGTGGTGGAGTCACTGCGCCGCGTGGTCGCACACGGCTTCCGCTTCTAGTGTCGCGTGATGCCGCCATCGTTAAAGGAACCAGCGACACTAGCGCTTGTCGCGCGCGTCCAGCGCCTCCCACGAGGGCGCCACGCCCTGCGGGATGGAGAGATGCCCGTCCGCGCCCATCCCGGCGTACAGGAGGAGGCCGGCGCCAGCCGCGATCAGTACGTCGCCGGGGCTGACAGCTTGGCCTAGACGCGGCAGAGCAGCCGGTACGACGTCTCCGAGCCACGGGAGGACGGTGTGAGCGCCCGAGACTTCGCGGCGAGGGTCTGCTGCCACTTGGACTGGCGAGGCGTCTAGACCGGCTCTGGTCAGCGTTGAGAGGGATACAGGCATTGCTCCGTTGAGAGCCACCACCAGCGCGTTGCTGCCGAAGCCGAGCGCTAGTTGCACTACACCGGGCCACCAGGTTGAGCCATAGGAAGACACCCATACAGCCTGCTGAGGCAACCAGGCAGATCGGGGTAGATCACGCCGCCCGCCAGAGAGCCGGCCAGCTGGCAGCAGCAGTGCGTCCCCGCCAGCACTTGTTTATCCGCTGACGTGACTCACTTGCATGTCGGGCACGCAACGCATTAGGCGTCGCGTGCCCGACTATGCAATCAGCGAATGCAATTAAGCGTTGATGCGTACGACCGTGCTGCCAAGGGTGGAGGTGCCGTCGCCGTACGACAGCTGACCGAGGTACCGGGTGCCGGCGGTGAGGCCGGACCAGGTGGCTGTCAGTGAGGTCGCTTTGCCGACCGTTGCGGCCACGCTGGCCGGGGTGACGGTGAGGTTGCCGGCGGAAGTGCTGCTGAGCACCCAGTCGAACTCGCTGACCGCCTGCTCCGTGGTGCCGGCGCCCAAAGCGAACAGGTCGACGTACACGTCGTAGCTGCCGGCCGCTGGGTTGACCAGGTCGACCTGTTCCTCGGCGGTGCCGCCGGTGCTCGAGCCGACTCTGCTGTTGGTGCCGGCTCGGTAGACGAACATGTCGAGGTCGGTGCCAGCAGCAACATCCGCGTCGAACGTCGCGAACCGGGCGAGGGACGTGCCCGCCGGTACGACGACGGTGTACTTCGCCGTGTGGTCACTAGCTGCCGGAGCGCTGGTCGGGAAGCCCGCGCCGGTGGGGTTCTTCAGAGTGGCAGGCCGCTCGGTGCCCGCTATGAGCCCGGCGACCGACGTGCTCAGGGTCCCGGTGAATCCAGGCTGCACCGGGACGGTCGTTTGCCCGGAGGCCCCGGTGCCGCTCAGTTCGACCGGCGCCTTGACGCCGACCGGCCGGATAGCGAGCTGGCTACGGACGCTGTGGGTGCCGTCGGTCCACGTCAAGGCACCGGTGACATAGCTGCGGTAAGCCGCCGTCGTGCGGGTGAAGGTCACCTTGTACGTCGCTGTGCGTCCCGGCGCGATGGTCAGCTTTGACGGCGAAACGGTGACGGTCATACCGGCGGGCGCGGTCACGTGTGCGGTGTAGGTGGCCCTGGTGGTTCCGACGTTGGTGACGGTGCGGGTCACCGTTTGCGCGCCGGCGAGATCGCCGATCGCGATGTTCGGGCCGTTCAGGTCGCTGGGGTCGATGCTCCCGGACGCCTGGCAGGTCGTGCTGTTGGCGGCAAGCTGGCCGCTTCCACAGAGGAACCTGACCCAGTCGATGGGCCCGCTGTCGTATGCCAGGCCGGGATCGGCTGCCGAGTTCGGCGTGACCTGGCCGGAGCCGTACGCGAACGGACCGGCGGGGCCGCCCGTGTCGGTGGTAATCGGGTTGCCCTTGTTGTCCAGCAGCGAAGCACTCGTCATCAGGGCGGACTTGATCATCATCGGAGTCCACCGTGGGTGCAGTTGGCGCAGCAGGGCGGCGATGCCGGCGATGTGTGGTGCCGCCATCGAGGTACCGGAGTAGAAGTCGAAGTTGCGGCCGCCATTCCCTACCGGCGAGACAGCCGCGAGCACATCCACGCCGGGCGCCATGATGTCGGGCTTGAGCACGTCACCCTGACCGGCCAGCGCCGGCCCGCGGGACGAGAAGCTCGCGACGCCGGGTGCCTCCACGCCGGCGACACTCTTGCCTGCAGACAGAGATCCGGTCGGGTTCGGGGTTCCGCTCACGTAGGCCTTGATGGCGGCGCCGTCGATGTCGCTGACGTGCACGGTCGGGAGGGTGTGCAGGTCGGCATTCAACGAGTTCGGGCTGACGTTGGCCAGGATCACGCCGACACCGCCGGCCTCGCGGACGGCCTCGCTCTTGTCCACCCGGGCGTTGACGCCACGGTCGCAGACGACGATCTTGCCGGCCACCTTGGCGGGATCGAGGAAGCCCTCGGGATGGGCCGGATCGAAAGTCTTGGAGTAGCAGAGCTGCGCGGACGTGGCGTTGGAGCCGCTGAGAACCGCGTTCGCCGCCAGGATGATCGGGCTGCTCGGGACAGCCGCACCGATGCCGGCGCCGGTGTACGAGGCGCCATTGCCCAACGTGACCGTTGCCTGGAACGCGCGATCGTGGGTACCGGCCGCGACGGTGGTCAGCCACGGCGAGTTGTGTGCGACGGTGCTGGCACCCGGGCCGGAGTTGCCGGCCGACGCGGAGACGAAGACACCCGCGGCCGCGGCGTACAGGAACTCCACCTCGACCGGGTCGACGTCACTGCTGAGGCTGCCCGAGATCGAGTAGTTGATCACGTCAACGCCATCGACAATGGCGTCCTCGATCGCCTGGACGAGGTCGGCGGTGCTCCCGGAGGCGCTCGCACCGGTGTGCCACAACGCCTTGTAAACGGCGATTCGTGCGGCCGGCGCCATCCCGCTGCCCAGCAGGGAGTTGCCGTTGACCACCATGTCGGTGTTGTAGTCGCCGGCCGCGGTCGACGCGGTGTGCGAGCCGTGGCCGTTGATGTCCCGCGCCGAGGCGACCTCGTCGACGTATGGTGCGGCGTGGATGGCCGCATCGCCCCCGATGCCGGCGTTGTAATAGCGGGCGCTGACGATCTTGTTGTTGCAGTTGGCGGTGGTCCATTGCTCGGCCGCCGCGCAGCTGCCGCGGAAGCTCTTCAGCTTGGTGGGATTCGCCAGCGGGGCGAAGGACGCGCTCTCCGGCCAGATGCCGCTGTCGATGTCGCCGATCACGATGTCCCGACCGTCGCCGGCCTTGGTGGGACCGCCGAGCTTCGACCAGAGTCCGCCGGGTGCATCGAGGCCGAGGAACTTCGGCGTGCTGACCGTGTCAGCCTTCCTGATCTCGTTCTTGCTGACACTCAGTACGCCGGGGGTGCGGGCCAGTTGAGCGGCCTTTCCGGCGGTCATCTTCGCGGAGAATCCGTTGAAGCCGACGGAGTAGTCGTACACCTTCGTGACGCCGGTCTGCCTGGCCAACGCGTCGTGCCGGTCCCGTAGATAGCCGCGATACTTGCCGGCATCGGGGGAGCTGGCGTTGAACTTCGCGCCAGCGGCAGGCTTTGTTGCCTTGTACCCGGAGATGTTCCCGGTGTACCCGGTCGCCGGGATATCTGCCATCTGCACGATGTACGTGCTGGTCGGCCCGGCGGCGGCGACGGCGTCCGTAGCGGCGGCGGCCGGGTTCGACGCCGCGACGACGGGCGTACCGGCAGCCAGCGCGATCGCGACAGCAAGCGTCACAAACCGTCGGCGGGTCCAAGAGGTCGTGTTGTTACGCAAACTGTCCACCCCACTGCCCGCGAACTCCGGGCAATCTCCAACTACTCGGCTAAGTCAGAGGTGAGTTTGCTTCAAAGAACAACGATCAGCAAGGGGTTGTGTCAGAAAGTAGCGGCCCTCCCGCTGAGAAGCAGGAGGGCCGCTGGTTGTGACGGCTTACGGGTCAAGCCTTGGCGGTGGCAGGCCCCTCGCCGAGAACGTCCGGAAGATCCTGGACGCCGGGGTCGCCCGCGTCGGCCAGGTAGTCGGTCGGGTGGGTCGAGTCCTTGCCGTCGGCCACCTTCAGGGCGCGCAGCACCACCGTCGCCACGATGACCACCACCAGGTTGATCACGAACGCGGTGAGCCCGATATAGGCCTGCTTCTCGGTGAACGGGATGTTCGCCAGCGAACCGCCGAAGTGCTTCTTGGTCGCCGGGTTGATCACGTTGTACGCCGAGATGGTGCCGAAGATCATCGCGACGGCCCAGCCGGCCAGCAGGGCCCAGCGGTGGAACCAGCGGGTGTAGAGACCACCCACGATCGCCGGGAAGGTCTGCAGGATCCAGATACCGCCGAGCAGTTGCAGGTTCAGCGAGATCGTCTTGTCCATCCCCAGCACGAATACCAGCGCGCCGAACTTCACCAGCAGCGAGGCCAGCTTCGAGACCTTCGCCTCCTCTGCCGGTGTGGCAGCCGGCTTGATGAAGTCGCGGTAGATGTTGCGGGTGAACAGGTTCGCCGCGGCGATCGACATGATCGCAGCCGGCACCAGCGCACCCACCGCGATGGCGGCGAAGGCGATACCGGCGAACCAGGCGGGGAACTCCTGGTCGAACAGCCGCGGGATAGCCAGTTGCGGGTTGGCAATGCCGTCCAGGCCCTTGACGTTGACCTTCGCCGTGATCGCCATGAAGCCGAGCAGGGCCAGCAGACCGAGCAGCAGCGAGTACGCAGGCAGGATGGCCGCGTTGCGGCGTACCACGTTGCGGTTCTTGGTGGACAGCACCGCGGTGATGGAGTGCGGGTACATGAACAGCGCCATCGCGGAGCCGAGCGCGAGCGTCCAGTACGCCGAATAGCCGGTCTGGCCCGGGATGAAGACACCCGTGGGCTTACCAGTCGCCGGATTGGGCGTCGTCATTTTTGTCTTGGCGGCAGCGAAGATGGTGTCCCAGCCACCCAGCACGTGTGGCAGGTAGATGATCGCCACCGCGATCACCAGGTAGATCAGGCCGTCCTTGACGAACGCGATCATGGCCGGCGCCCGTAGGCCGGAGGAATACGTGTAGGCCGCGAGCACCGCGAACGCGATCAGCAGCGGCACGTCCCTGGCCAGCGTGTTGGTGCCGCCGAGGCCCATCGTCTCGAAGACTGCTTGCATGCCGACCAGTTGCAGCGCGATGTACGGCATGGTCGCGAGGATGCCGGTGACGGCGATCGCCAGCGAGAGCGAGCGGCTGCCGTAGCGGCCACCGACGAAGTCCGCCGGCGTGACGTAGCCGTTGCGGTGCGAGACCGACCAGAGCCGGGACATGAAGATGAAGATGATCGGGTAGACCACGATCGTGTACGGCACCGCGAAGAACCCGGTGATGGCGCCGGTGGCATACATCGCCGCAGGCACCGCGACGAACGTGTACGCGGTGTAGAGGTCGCCGCCGAGCAGGAACCAGGTGATGAAGGTGCCGAAGCCGCGGCCGCCGAGGCCCCACTCGTCCAGGCTCTCGAGCGAACCGGACCGGCGCCAGCGGGCGGCCATGAAGCCCATCACCGTGACCGCGGCAAAGATCAGGATGACGATGATCAGCTGAACCCATTGGACGTTTTTCATCGTCCCTGCTCCTTCGGCCCGGGGAGTCCTTCGGCCGTGCGTCGCTTCCGTTCTTCCCGTAACACCAGCTGGTAGCAGATGCTCACCAAGATCGCGGAAATGAACACCCACAACAGCTGGTACCAGTAGAAGAAGGGAAAGCCCCAGAGGCGGGGTTCTTCCTTGGCGTACGTGGAGACCAGGAGTGGTACGACTATCGCGATCGCCAGCAGTACGCCGGAGATCCAGTATGCGGGCCTGATCGCGGCCAGTTTAGACACAGCTACCTCCTCGGGACGCAGGCGCAACGCAGAACGCTACCCCTAGCTCAGGTCCTCAGGAATGGCTGGCGGCGGGTCGATAGATGTAGGGCTGCGAGGCGCGGACGGCCTCGGTGAGCATCAGCAGCAGATCGGCACGGGCTTCGATCGAGCGGCCGAAAAGCTCGTCGTCGCCGGGTATCGGGAAGCCCTTGACGCCGATCGCGAGCTGGCTGAGCAGTACGTGCAGAACACCGCGGGCGTTGAAGACCGACGGGGTGGGCCACTCCGGCAGCGTCTCGTGCATCAACGGCTGCTCCGACGCCGTGGCCGCGATCGGCTTCAGCCAGCGCTCCAGCTCGTCGCTGGTAAGCATGTTGCGGTGCAGCACCGTCATCACCGCGTGCGCGACCCGGTCGTGCTCCTCATGCACCCACCGGTACGGCGTGTCCTTGACGATGCGATCGGCCAGGACGTCAAGCAATGCGCGCAGTACCCCGGCGTCGCAGTGCCGGGACCGGGCCAGGGCGCCGATCGCGTCCGCGCCGTGGGCCACCGCGTGTGCCCAGCCGCAGTCGGCGACATAACCGCGCAGGTCGCGCTCCCGCAACATCCAGGTGGCCAGCCGGTCACCCCAGCGCATCACCACCTCGTCGTGCACCAGGAACTCGGCGTTGTCGCGGTGGATCACCTCCGCCAGGGTCAGCGCGGTGAAGGAGCGCCGGAACACCGTGTCGGTGCCGTCCTCCCCGAGGCCGTAGGCGAGCCCGGCGCAGAGACCGTCACCGAAACCGGGCAACAGGTCGTCGTAGATGCCGCGCTCGAGCCAGGTGGCCAGCGTCGGGTAGGCGAGCGAGTCACGGATCTGCGGGTTGGTGCTGGCAAGGCCTCTGACGAGCTCCTCGGTGAGGTCCGTCAGCGCACGGTCGCGGGGTACCGCGTAATCCGCAGCCATCACGCCCTGCCAGTACGTCGACTCCACGCATGCATCCTTTCACTAGCTCCCGCTCCGGCAACACCTATCCGCGATTCTTGTCGAGCCCCTGCAATGCACCCACCTGATCACCGGCCTTATCGCGCGGTTCTCAGGGTCGGGACACTAGGCTCGGCTCTGTGCCGTCGCTGACTGACGTGGTTCGCAACCACACGACGCTGGACCAAGAGGACCTGGACCGGTTGCAACTGCTGGTGTCCGACTGGCAGATGATGGCCGACCTCTCCTTCGCCGACCTGGTGCTGTGGCTGCCGGATACCGAAGGGCTCGGGTTCTGGGTCGGGGCCCAGACGCGGCCGACGACCGGGCCGACGGCGTACCTGGAGGACATCGTCGGCAGCTTCATCCCGCGGGACCGCCGGCCGCTGCTGGACCAGGCGTACGACGGCGGGCGGATCTGCCGCGAGGGCGACCCGGAGTGGCGCGACGACGTACCGGTCCGGGTCGAGACCATCCCGGTACGCCGCGGCAACCGGGTGATCGCGGTGATCGCGCGCAACACCAACCTGCTGGGGGTCCGGACGCCGGGCCGGCTGGAGATCGCCTACCTGCAGAGCGCGACCGACCTGGCCCGGATGATCACCGACGGCATCTTCCCGTACGGCGGCGAGCGGTTGTTGTCCAGCTCGCCCCGGGTCGGAGACGGCTGTATCCGGGTCGACCGCCACGGCATGGTGACGTTCGCCAGCCCGAATGCGTTGTCGGCGTACCGCCGGCTGGGACTGATGACGGACCTCGTCGGCAGCCGGCTGAAGGACATCACCGGTGAGCTGCTCCAGGCCACGCAGAAGGTGGACGAGGTGCTGGCGTCGGTTCTGACGGGCCGGGCCGCCAAGGAGCTGGAGATCGAGAATCCGGTAGCGACGCTGTTCCTGCGGGCGATCCCATTGCGGGCCGAGGGCGAGCATGTGGGCGCACTGATCCTGGTCCGGGACGTGACTGAGTTGCGAAGCCGGGAGCGGGAACTGGTCACCAAGGAGGCGACCATCCGGGAGATTCACCATCGCGTGAAGAACAACCTGCAAACGGTGGCCGCATTACTCCGGATGCAGGGACGCCGCATCACCGTGCCCGAGGCGCAGGCGGCGCTGGCCGAAGCTGTTCGCCGAGTGGGGTCGATCGCGATTGTGCACGAGACCCTGTCGGAGTCGTTCGACGAGCACGTCGACTTCGACGATGTGGTGGACCGGGTGGCGGAGATGGTCGCCGACGTGTCCACCGTCGCGACCCAGGTGGAGACTCGCCGGACCGGGTCGTTCGGCGTACTGGACTCCGAAGTGGCGACGCCGCTGGCGATGGTCCTGACCGAACTGATGCAGAACTCGGTGGAGCACGCCTTCGACACCCGCTCGGGCCACATCGAACTGGCCGCGGTGCGTTCGCTGGGGCGGCTCCGGATAACGGTCACCGATGACGGCAACGGGTTGCCGGCCGGGTTCGACTTCGAGGTCTCCGGCAACCTCGGCCTGTCGATCGTGCGCACCCTGGTCATCGGTGAACTCGACGGGATCCTCGAGTTCGGCCCCCGGAAGGACGGACCCGGAACCACGGTGGTGCTGGACATTCCGGTGAAGGAATGAGCGGGCGGGAAGTCAACGGCAAATCAAAGGGCCCCGCGGATCCCGCGGGGCCTCGTCGTATTGCTGGTGTCAGGCTGTGCGGATGCGAGCGCGGGCGTTGCGGCGCTTCAGCGCGCGTCGCTCGTCCTCACTCAGGCCGCCCCAGACACCGTGGTCCTGGCCGGCCTCCAATGCCCAGGCAAGGCACTGTTCACGCACGTCGCAGCGACGGCACACCTGCTTGGCCTCCTCGATCTGCATGATCGCGGGGCCGGTGTTGCCGATGGGGAAAAACAGTTCCGGGTCCTCATCGAGGCAAACGGCCCGGTGGCGCCAATCCATGGCGGATCCCATCTCTCTCAGTAGTCGTCGTACGCTGGTGGTCAGGTATGTGCCCAATCAGCGCGGGTGTACTCGCACGGGGGTGCGAAGCGTTGTGAACGTTTTCACGAACGACACCATCGTCCCAATCTCGTGTGGACGAAACAAGGGTTCCGGAGTTGTCTATCCGATCACAACGCTTCCTTAACATTGCCAACCGGTGCGCAGCCGTCAGCTCCGTCCGTAATGCGGACGGAGACTTCCCGCTGCGATCACTGGTCCACTGCAGGTAACCGATCGAACGGGTCCGAGGTTACGCACAACCTCAATACCCTGTGAACCGGCCGTGAGCGATTAGGCTGGCCGCCGTGTCAACCCATTCCTCGCCGACCACTGTGCCTCGGCCACTCAAGATCGCGGCAGCCATCGTCGCGCTAGAGGGTGTCGTCGTCGCCATTCTGGGCGTCGGCGAGGCCATCACGATCGACACCAGCCGCCTCGTGCTCGGCCTGACCACGGCCGTCTTCCTGCTCATGTACGGCGCTGGGCTGGTTCTGGTCGGGCGCGGGCTCTACCGTACAGCCTCGTGGAGCCGGGGGCCGGCTGTATTCGCCCAGCTGATCCAGCTGTGCATCGCCTGGAGTTTCTGGGGCGGCTCCACCCGCTGGGTGTCGGTGCTGCTCGCGCTCGCAGGCGTCGGCGTACTGGTGGGTGTGTTCCAGAAAGCCTCGACGGACGCGCTGGTGGACGATCCCAGCCGTGACGGCCCGACGCTCTGAACTAATCCTTCAACAGCCCGGACTAGTCGTTCAACAGCCCGGCGCGGAGCTCCGTGAGCGTGCGGGCCAGCAGGCGGGAGACGTGCATCTGCGAGATGCCGATCTCCTCGGCGATCTGGGACTGGGTCATGCCGCGAAAGAACCGCAGGGTCAGGATCCGCTTCTCCCGGGTCTCCAGTTGGGCCAGCAGCGGTTTGAGCGACTCCCGGTACTCGACGCTCTCCAACGCCTCATCATCGCCACCCAGGCCGTCGAGGACGGTGGTGGCGTCGGCCTCGTTCTGGTCCGGGGCGTCCAGCGACAGGGTGTTGTAGGCGTTCGCCGACTCCAGGCCCTCGATCACCAGGTCCGGCGGGAGCTGCAGCCGCACTGCCAGCTCCGCCACCGTGGGCGCCCGGCCCAGCTGTTGGGTCAGCTCGGCTGTGGCCGCGGTCAGCGACAGCCGCAGCTCCTGGAGCCGCCGAGGCACCCGGATGGCCCAGCCCTTGTCCCGGAAGTACCGCTTGATCTCCCCGAGGATCGTCGGCGTCGCGTACGTGGAGAACTCCACCCCGCGGTCCGAGTCGAACCGGTCGACGGCCTTGATCAGCCCGATCGTGGCCACCTGCACCAGATCGTCGTACGGCTCGCCGCGATTGCGGAAGCGGCGGGCCAGGTGCTCGACCAGCGGCATGTGCAGCGCGACCAGCCCGTCCCGGGCCTCCGCGTGCGCCGCGTCGCCCTTAGCCGAATCGGCCATCGCCCGGAACAACTCGGCCGTGCGGCTACGCAGGCCATTAGGTTCCTGGGGCTGGCCCAGGGATCGTTCCTCGGTCACGTTTGCTCCGACACCACGGCGGACGACGACACTGTGATGGTCAGGCGCCCGTCGATCGTCTCCGCGGCAGCGGTCTCCACCAGGGCGGACAGCACGGTCCAGCCGAATGAAGCGGTGTCGGGCTTCCAGTCGTCCGGCACCGTGGCAGTGGTGCTGACGGTCAACAGTGGCGGGTCGATCCAGAAGACGCAGTCCAGCACCCCGTCGGTGGCCTGCGGGAGCAGCAGCGCGCAGGCCTCGTCGACCGCGATCCGCAAATCGTCGATGGCGTCAACGGTGAAGTTGTTCCGGGCGGCAAGGTTGCCGACCACAGCCCGCGGTACGGCGACATAGGCGCTGTCTGCGGGAATGCTGAGGCGGACCTCGGCGCGTCGTGCAGTGCTGCTCACTGGCTTCCCTCCCTGGTGGGCGGACGTCTGGGTAGGCGCCCCCCGCGTCCATCTTCCATGCTCCGGCCAGCATATGCACGCATGCGGGCGGCCCGGCTCCTTAGAGGTGGCCCGGCGTGGGGGCCGGTGGCTCAGGGGTGCTCGTGCTCCGAACGTAGCCGGGCCAAGAATGTCTTGGTCCGTTGGTGCTGCGGGTCGTTGATCACCTGGTTCGGTGGTCCGGCCTCGACTACCACGCCACCGTCCATGAACACCACGATGTCGGCAACCTCACGGGCGAACGACATCTCGTGCGTCACCACGATCATCGTCATCCCCTCTGCCGCAAGTTCGCGCATCACAGACAAAACCTCACCGACCAGCTCCGGGTCAAGCGCCGACGTCGGCTCGTCGAACAGCATCAGCTTGGGCTGCATGGCCAGCGCCCGGGCGATCGCGACCCGTTGCTGCTGACCGCCGGACAGCTGGGCCGGGTACGCGGCGCACCGATCGCCTAGCCCGACCCGGCCGAGCAGTTGCTGGGCCTGCTGGCGCGCGGTCTTCTTCGACTCGCCCTTGACCTGCGTCGGTGCCTCGACGACGTTCTCCAGCGCCGTCATGTGCGGGAACAGGTTGAACCGCTGGAAGACCATCCCGATGTCGCGGCGCTGGGCCGCGATCTGCTTGTCCTTCAGGCGATACAGCTTGCCGCCGCGCTCGGCGTACCCCATCAGGTCGCCGTCCACCCAGATCCGGCCGCCCTCGATGGTCTCAAGCTGGTTGACGCACCGTAGGAAGGTGGTCTTGCCTGACCCGGAGGGGCCGAGCAGGCAGACCACCTGGCCCCTGTCGACATCCATGTCGATGCCCTTGAGTACCTGGTTGTGGTGGAACGACTTGCTCACGTTCACCGCGTGGACCAACGGCATGGTCGGCGGCGTGGTCGGAGGCATGGTCGTCTCGGCCGTCATCAGGCGCCTCCCGCCCCGGCCGGTCGCGCCTGGCGTGGTGCCTTGGTGCCGAAGCCACGGCCGAAGTGCCGCTCGAGGAAGTACTGCCCGACCATCAGCACGCTGGTTGCGGCCAGGTAATACAAGGTCGCCGCGACGGCGACCGGGAACGTCTTGTAGTACTGGCTGCCGATCGACTGCAGTTGGTAGAACAGCTCGGTGGTCACGGGCACGGCGATCAGCAGCGACGTGTCCTTGAGCATGGCGATCGTCTCGTTCCCGGTGGGAGGCACGATCACCCGCATCGCCTGCGGGAGAACGACGCGCCGCATCGCCTTCCCGCGGCTCATCCCGAGCGCCTCGGCGGCCTCCAGTTGGCCCTTGTCGACGCTGAGGATGCCGGCGCGCGCGATCTCTGCCATGTACGCCGCCTCGGACAGGCCGAGGCCGAGAACGCCTGCGACGATCCCGGTGAAGATCTGGTTGGCGTCCAGGGTCAGGAAACGCAAGTCGCCCGACAGCCCGAGCCAACCCATGATCTTCCAGTCGAAGGGCACGCCGAAGGAGAGTCCCTGCTGGAAGAGGATGCCCAGGGTGGCCATCGTGAAGAGCAGGATGTAGCGCGGAATGCTGCGGAAGAACCAGGTGAAGATCCAGGCCGCGCCGGACAGGATCGGGTTGTCCGACAGGCGCATCACGGCGAGGATCACCCCGCCGCCAACGCCGACGACCATGCTCAGCCCGGTGACCAGCAGGGTGCCCTTGAGGAGGCCCTCGATCACGGCGTTCTGGTTCATCGACTCGAACACGAAGTGCCAGTCGAACTCTTTGTTGGTCCCCACCAGGTGGATGAACATGCCGACGACGACCACGATGGCGGCGATCGCGACCCAGCGGCCAGGGTGGCGGACCGGTATGGCGCGGATCTCGCCCGGCCGGTCGCGGCTCGCGTCGGCGGGGTGGGACTCGGCGACGGTAGCCATGTCAGGGGTTGACAGCGAAGTTGGTGATCGCGCCCGACTCGTTCCCCCACCTGGTGAGTGCGGACTTGTAGGTGCCGTCGGTATTGATCGACTGCAGCGCCTTGACGATGGCCGCGGCGAAGCCGGTCTCCGCCTTCGGGATCACGTAGCCGTAGGGAGCGGCGTCGTAGATGTTGCCGAGCGCCTCGACCTTGCCCTGCGACTGCTTGGCGGCGTACTGCACGATGGGCGAGTCGGCAAGCATGGCGTCGGCCTTGCCGTCGGCCACGTCGGACGTGGCCTGGTCCTGCTTCTCCCGGACGACCAGGTTGATTTTCGGCTTGCCTGCGTCGGTGCACTTCTTCTGCCGGACCGGGATGTCGACCTCGAGTTGGGTGGTGCCTTTCTGCACGGCGACGGTCTTGCCGCAGGCGTTGTTCGGGTCCACCCCCTTCGGGTTGCCCTTGGCGGCCGCCCACTCGGTGCCTGCGTTGAAGTAGCTGACCATGTTCACCTGCTGCTTGCGGTTGGCGTTGACGGTGAACGACGAGACCCCGATGTCGTACTTGCCGCTCTGGACACCGGTGATGATGGTGTCGAAGCCGGCCGGCTGCCAGTCGACGGTGACCCCGAACTTCGCCGCGATGGCGTTGAAGACGTCCACGTCCATACCGGCGACCGTCTTGCCGCCCTGGAGGAACTCATTCGGCGGGTAGGTCGCGTCCACACCGACGACGATCTTCCCGGCGGTCTTGATCTTGGGCGGCAGATCGCCGCTCAGGTCCGGCCCGGAGGAACCGGTGCTGCTCGGTGCACTGGTGGCGGGTGCCGAACTCGGTGTGTTGCCCGACAGGCTGTTCGAGCCGCAGCCGGCAACAGAAAGAACTACCACGCCGCACATCGCGAGCGTGTTGCGTAACACAGACATCTGGCCCTCCATGGCCCTTTTGGCGCATTTGCCCGCATCTTGGCACAGCCTCACGGACTCCACGAAATGGGTGGACGCTATGGAGACTTGATCGTAGTTAGCGGCCCGAAACGGTGCGCGCTCCGTCGATCAGCGGGGCACGCTAGGTGACCGCCAGGCCCTCCCGAACCGGATCAGCTCGGGTCGACGTGGGTCGGGTCCAGCACCCGCTTCAGGAAGGTGCGGGTGCGTTCCTGAGTGGGATTGCCGATCACGTCGGCGGGTGGGCCCTGCTCCACGATGACGCCACCGTCCATGAAGACGACCCGGTCCGCGACCTCGCGGGCGAAGGCCATCTCGTGGGTGACGACGAGCATCGTCATGCCGTCCAGCGCGAGCTTGCGCATCACCGTCAGCACGTCGCCGACCAGTTCCGGGTCGAGCGCCGAGGTCGGTTCGTCGAACAACATCAACGCCGGGTCCATCGACAGCGCCCGGGCGATCGCCACCCGCTGCTGCTGGCCCCCGGAAAGCTGGGCCGGGTAGGCCTTCACCTTATCGTTCAGGCCGACCCGGTCCAGGTTCGCGCGCGCGACCTGCTCGGCCTCGGCGGGCTTCCGCTTCAGCACCGTGGTCTGGGCGATGGTGCAGTTCGCCAGCACCGACAGATGCGGGAACAAGTTGAACTGCTGGAACACCATGCCGATGTGCTTGCGCGCGTCGTCCAGGTGGCAGTCCCGGTCGGTGATGTCCTCACCGCGGACGAAGACCTGGCCCCGCTCCGGCTGCTCGAGTAGGTTCACGCACCGCAGCAGCGTCGACTTGCCCGACCCGGACGGGCCGATCACGCAGACCACCTCGCCCTGACGGACGGTGAAGTCGATGCCGCGCAGGACGTGGTTGCTGCCGAATGACTTGTGCAGGTCCCGGATCTCGACGAGTTCGGTCATCAGTGCGCCCTCGCAGCCTTGGCCTCCAGCCAGCGGACCAGCAGGCCCAGCGGCAGGGTGATGATCAAATAGCAGAAGCCCGCGGTGACGAGTGGGGTGAGGTTCGACTCGGTGTTCGCCAGGTCACGGCCGAAGCCGGTCAGCTCGTAGGCCGCCGCGGAGGTGCCGATGATGAACACCAGCGACGAGTCCTTCACCAGCACGATCAGGTCGTTCGCCAGTGGCGGCAGCACGATCCGGAACGCCTGTGGCAGCACGATCTTGCGGGTCGCGACACCGGCTGGCATGCCGAGCGACCGGGCCGCCTCGAGCTGCCCCTTCGGCACCGCCTGGATGCCGGCCCTGATCACTTCGGCCATGTACGCCGCGGCGACCATGCCGAGCGCCAGCCACACGGTGCCGTACGGGTCGAGCGGGATGACGAGGTCCGCGAACGCCAGCGGAAGGAGGCTGAACGCGACAAACACCACGATCGCCGGCAGCCCCCGGAAGAACTCGATGTAGGCCGTCGCCAGCCAGCGGTACGGCGCGACCCGGCTGAGCCGCATCAGGGCGAGCACAGTCCCGCCGAGCAAGCCGATCACGAAGGCACCGGCGGTGTACTCGAGGGTCTTCAGGAAGGCTTCGGGCAGCCCGGTGGTGAACGCTGACTTGACGAACTCGGGCTTGAAGAAGACGTTGGCGATCTGGCCCCAGTTGGCCGTGAAGGCTGCCACCGCGACGATGACGACCAGGACGCCGTACTGGATCTGGCGGGAGCGCTGGGCCCGCTGCCGCGGACTCAGCCCGCGTCGTTTCTCCGGGATGATTGTGTCGGTTCGAGTAGTCACTTCTTCGGCTCCACCCCGAACCACTTCTTGAAGATCTGGTCATAGGTGCCGTCGGCCTTGGCCTTGGTCAGTAGATCGTTGAACTTCGTCAGCAGCTTGGTGCCGCTCGGGTCGTCCTTCTTGGCCGCGAAGCCGTACTGCTCACCGGTGTTGAACTCGGCCGTCACCTCGGTGTCCGGGTTGGCCTTGACGAAGCTGTACAGCGCTCCGTTGTCGTTGATCGCTGCATCGACCCGGCCCGACTTGACGTTGTTGGTCTGCAGGGCAAGGTCGTTGAACACCACGACCTCGAAGCCGATCCGCTTCGACGCGGCGGTGGCGTAGTCCTTGCCGGTCGTGTCGGCCTGGACGCCGACCTTCTTGCCCTTGAGGTCCTCGAGCGACTTGTACGGGGCGCCCTTCTTCACCAGCAGCACCTGGGTGGCGTCCATGTACGGCGCGCTGATCCCGATCGCCTTCTTGCGTGAGTCGGTGATGGTCATCGCGCCCATGCCCATGTCGCACTTCTTAGCCTGGTAGGCGGCACCCGAGGTGACTTGGGCCCACTCGATGCTGATCACTTCCTGCTCCACGCCGAGGTCCTTGGCCAGCAGGTCGAGCATGTCGACGTCGAAGCCGACGACCTTGGTGCCGTCCTTGTACTCGAAGGGCTTGTAGGACAGGTGGGTGCAGACGGTCAGCTTGCCCGGCTTCACCAAGGTGATCCCGTCGAGCTTGGTGTTACCGGCTGCCTTGTCCCCCGAGCCGCTTCCGCAGGCGGTGAGTGAAAGCGCCAGTACGGCGATCACGGCGATGGCGACCTTCACGTGAGGCTTGCGGAGGGTTGAGTGGGTGTTCATCCTTGGCTCCTCGACACGGGTTTGGGCTCCTCGACACAGGTTCCGGAACGCCGGGCCCGATCGTCGCCGGGCCGGTTGCCCGCATCCTGACACAGCAACGACGCCACTAGCGGTCACTAATCGCGGAAGAGACTCGATCGTCACCGTGGGGGGCCTCAGAAACAGACCAGTGTGGCCTGTGGTTCAATCGTGGCGATGGGTGACCCCCACAGGGGCAACGGCGGTGCTCGACGGACCCGAATTGAACCGCCATCCCCGAACTCCCTGAGAAAACGCTTGCCCGCGGCATCGCCGCCGCCGGGCCGATACTGCCCATCGGGCCGATAGCCCGCATTGAGCCGACGAAGGGTCACCATGGCTGCCGAACCATTCCCGACCGATGACACCTCAGAACCTATCGACCGGTACGCCGGTGACCCGGTGTTCGACCTGCACATCGGCGGCAAGATCGAGGTGACGTCGACCGTCGAAGTCAGCGACGCCGACGACCTGTCCAAGGCCTACACCCCCGGCGTCGCCCGCGTCTGTACGGCGATCGCCGAGGACCCGTCGCTGGTTCGTCGCTACACCTGGAAGGCGAACGTGGTCGCGGTCGTCACCGACGGGACCGCCGTACTGGGCCTGGGTAACATCGGCCCGGCCGCCTCGCTGCCGGTGATGGAGGGCAAAGCCCTGCTGTTCAAGGAGTTCGGCGGCGTCGACTCGGTGCCGATCGCGCTGGACTGCACCGACGTGGACGAGTTCGTCGAGACCGTGGTCCGGCTGGCCCCCACTTTCGGCGGCATCAATCTGGAGGACATCTCCGCGCCGCGCTGTTTCGAGATCGAGCGCCGGCTGAAGGAACGCCTCGACATCCCGGTCTTCCATGACGACCAGCACGGTACGGCGGTCGTCGTACTGGCGGCTCTGCGCAACGCGCTGCGGCTGACCGGCAAGTCCATCGAGGACATCCGGGTGGTCATCTCCGGCGCGGGCGCGGCCGGCGTCGCGTGCGCACGGATCCTGCTGCAGGCGGGCGTCGGCGACCTTGCCGTCGTGGACAGCAAGGGCGTGCTCTCCGAGGACCGCGCCGACCTGAACCCGGTCAAGTTGTCCCTCGCCCAGGACACCAACACTGCCCAGTTGTCCGGCCGGCTGGTGGATGCCCTGGACGGCGCCGACGTGTTCCTCGGCGTCTCCGGCGGGACGGTGCCGGAAGAGGCCGTCGCGCGGATGGCGCCCGGGGCAATGATCTTCGCGCTGGCCAACCCGAACCCGGAGGTCCACCCGGACATCGCCCAGCGGTACGCCGCGGTGGTGGCGACCGGGCGCTCCGACTTCCCGAACCAGATCAACAACGTACTGGCGTTCCCGGGAATCTTCCGCGGAGCCCTCGACGTGAACGCCTCCCGGATCACCGAGGGCATGAAGTTGGCAGCAGCCGAGGCGCTGGCTGCGCTGATCTCTGCCGACGACCTGCGCCCGGACTTCGTGATCCCGTCGCCGTTCGACTCCCGGGTCGCGCCCGCAGTGGCCGCGGCCGTGGCCGAAGCAGCCCGCCTCGACGGAGTAGCCCGCCCCTGATCGTCCTGGCTCCTCGGGCCCGCCGCCCGGCGCTGTCGGATGCGTCGGCACAGCAGGCCCGAGGTCTGTACCCGCCCCGATGGAACCAGCACTCGCCGGTCGCGAAGACAGCGCCGATAGCAGGTTTTTGCACCGACAGCGTGTTGTTTCCTGCTATCGGTGCAACAACCCGCGATCGGCGCCCGCGATCGGGGCGGTCCGGCCAAGCTCGACCTCGCCGATCGCCGATGGCACGTTGCCGGACCCCCAGGTGGGCGGCCCGGATCGGCGCAGTGCTAGGCGGAGGAGGCCGATCGCGGTCCCTCGGGCTGCGGTATGCCGCCCGATCCGCCGCCCCTGACCGCTCGATGACTTCCCGCTCCGACAGGCCGCTGATCTTCGTCGTACTGCTCCGACTCGCCAGTTCAGCCGTTCCGTACGGCGTGTTGGAATGGTGGGTGTGGCTCCTCGGGGCCTGTGGAGACGGGGTGTGGTGACGCCGGGGCGGGGAGGCTGCCTGGCCGCCCACCGCGACCAGCCGGACGAATCCCGGGAGGTTGTCCCCAAGCCGCGCCGAAATCCGGACTCCGGCGAGGCGCAACCGGACCGATCGACGGTGGCATGCGAGGCGCAACCGGACCGGTCGACGGCGACATGCGAGGCGCAACCGGACCGATCGACGGTGGTACGCGAAGCGGAACCGTGCCGACAACGCCGGCACGCGCGGAACCTTGGGACCGATGAATGGCGACACGCCGGGGAACAAGGGACCGATGAGCGGGGGTGGGTGGTGTGGGGCCACTGACTGGGGGGTGGGGCGGGCCTAGGGTGGGGGCATGCTTGCTGCGTATGCTGCCAGGTTCAGTCCTGAGGATCCGGTGTCCGCGCTGGAGGTGGGGGAGCGGCCGGAGCCGGTTGCGCCGGACGGTTGGGTGACGATCGACGTCAAGGCGACTGCGCTGAACCATCATGATCTGTGGTCGCTGAAAGGCGTCGGCCTGGCGGAGCAGAACCTCCCGATGATCCTCGGCTGTGATGCGGCCGGCCTGGATCCGGATGGCAACGAGGTCGTGGTTCACGCGGTCATCTCGGACCCGGCCTGGAAGGGCGACGAGACGCTTGATCCGAAGCGGTCCCTGCTGAGTGAGCGGTACCAGGGCACCCTGGCGGAGAAGGTCGTCGTACCGGCGCGCAACGTCGTACCGAAGCCGCCCGGGCTGACCTTCGAACAAGCCGCCTGCTTGCCGACGGCCTGGCTGACGGCATACCGGATGCTGTTCACGCAGTCGGGTCTGAAGCCGGGCGATACCGTCCTGGTGCAAGGTAGTGGCGGTGGCGTGGCGAGCTCGCTGATCACGTTGGCTCGCGCGGCGGGGATCCGGGTCTGGGCGACCAGTCGGGACGAGGCCAAGCGGGCCCGGGCGGTCGAGATCGGCGCGCACGAGACGTTCGAGACGGGCGCGCGGCTTCCGGAGCGGGTCGATGCCGTGATGGAGACCGTCGGCCAGGCGACCTGGTCGCATTCGCTCAAGTCGCTCAAGCAGGGCGGCACGCTGGTGATCTCCGGCGCGACCAGCGGCCAGGCGCCGAAGTCGGCCGAGCTGAACCGGATCTTCTTCCTGCAGTTGCGGGTGCAGGGTTCCACCATGGGCACCAGGACCGAGCTGACCGAGCTGGTCCGGTTCATGGCGAACGCCGGGATCTCGCCGCACATCGACTCCACGCTGCCGCTCGCGGACGCCCGGAAGGGATTCGCGAAAATGAACGAGGGCGACGTCTTCGGCAAGATCGTCTTCACCGTCTGATCGAGCCGACGAGCTGACGGAACCGACGAACCGACGAGCTGATGGAACCGACGAGCCGACGAGCCGATGGAACCGACGAGCCGATGGGTCTGACGGAGCTGACAGAGCGGGCGAGCTGATGGGCCGATCTGATGGCGCGGACGAGCTGAAGGAGCCGGTGATCCGGCGGGCCGAGGTGGCTGATGCCGCAGCCGGGGCTTGGTGCCATCTGACCTGCTGGCGGGAGGCGTACGCCGGGATCTTGGATCCCGGCCGACTGGCGGAGAAGACGAGCGACGTCGAGCGACGTACCGAGAATTGGGCCGGGGCGTTGGCCGTCGGCGTAGTCCGGTGGATCGCGGTGAATCAGGACCCGGCGGCACGGGTGGCCGATCAGGTAATCGGGTTCTCCGCACCCGGGCCGTGCCAGGATGACGATGCGCCGACGCCGGTGGAGTTGTACGCGATCTATGTCCGCAAGGGATGGTGGGGTACCGGGCTGGGGGAGCGGCTTCTCGACGTGGCGATCGGACGGGAGGCGGCCAGCCTGTGGGTGCTGGAGGACAACCACCGCGCCCAGGCGTTCTACCGGCGGCACGGGTTCGCTCCCGACGGCATGCGGGTGGACGAGCCCGCCTTCGGCGTACCGGAGATCAGGATGGTCCGCCGCGCCCAATGATTCTGGTGACAACGGACGCCCGTCGGAAGGCATCCTGTTGTGACGTTTCATCCCGGAAACATTGCCGTCGCACCGGGGCAACGATGCTGGATGATGCTATGCCTACCGCGAGAAACCCCCGCGGAATCGATCCGCCCGATCGATGACGGAGCAGGAGTGCCCATGAGGCCAACCTTGACGGTGATCGCCGACCCCGCCGACCGTTGGATGACCAAGGCCGCGTGTGTCGGCCAGGCGCCGGCGTACGACGAGACCGCGAGCCAGTGGGAGCAGCGCAAGGCCCAGGCGATCTGCCTGACCGCCTGCCCGGTCCTCGAGGAATGCCGCGAGTGGGCCCGCCGGACCAAGTTCACCGGGACAGCAGCCGGCGAGAAGTTCCTCTACGGTCGCCGCCGCGGCCGCCCGGGTCCGGCCGAGCGCCGCCGCCCGGCCGCGGTTGAAGAGCAGCAAGCCAGTTAGCGTCTTGAGTCGGCAGTCCTGCGCCCGGGGATCTCGCACGTCATCCCCGGGCGCAGGAGACTAACCCCCTGAGGACGCTATGAGTTGACCAGGTCGCCAACTGGTTCCGTCGGCGCCTTCGCGGCCGTGCGAAACGGGGCCGCGAGCGTCGGCAGGATCTGGCGACGGTGCAGCACCAGCGCGATCAGCGCCAGCACCAAGTAAATGCCTGAGAGGACGTAGCGGCCGGTCTGGCCCGGGATCGCGAACTGGACGGCGAAGAGAGCCAGCAAGGTCCAGGCCGCCCAGCGCGGGAAGCGCAGCGTGAGCAGGACGGCGATGCCGAGCAAGGTCTGGGTCGCTGTGAGCAGGAACTCCTCCACTTGGCGACCGTCCAGCGGTAGCGAGGCCGGGCCGCCGCCGATGCCGTAGGCGATCGGGAGGCTGCCGATCAGCAGGGTCCACTGGTTCACCTTGGCCGAGATCAGCAGGCCGAGTGCCGCGCCGCCCCTGCCGCGCCAGGCGAACAGAATCGCGACGATGAACTCCGGCGCCTCCGAGGCGAGGGGGGCCAGCCACTGGACCAGCAGGAACTGGTCGATACCGAGCGCCTGACCGCCTTCGACCAGCGAGTTTGCGAACGGCTCAGCACAGGCCAGAATGACGGCGGCTGGGACAAGGAACATCCCGATCACCGCGGTACGGCGCTGCCGGGTCCCCAGGTCTCCGATCCGCGCGGCCGGGCCGATGAGCTCCGGCTCCTCATCGTGGTCGGACATCGCCGCGCGCCAGAGGTAGTAGCCGAAGAAGACGAGTAGGGCGATGCCTAGCAGCAGGTGGATCTGGCCGGTCAGCGGGATCACGAAGGCGACCACGCTAGCGATCCCGAGGAAACCGAGCTCACGCCGGTACTTGGACTCCAGCACCAGGGCACGGATACTCCGGCCGCTGCGCTTGCTGGCGACGTACAGGCTGACCAGGACCACGCTGGACCAGCCGAGGCCGAGCAGCAGCCGGTTCGAACCGGTCATGTTGGCCGCGGCGTAAGCGACGTACGCGGGTTGGCTGCCGGCCGTGTGGGCGAAGTAGAGGTCCACTGCGTACTCAGGTAGGACGGCGATGACGGCCAGCAGCGCGATCGCCAGGCCACCGGAGATGTCGACCTCCGCCGCCTCCGCAGCCCAGGCCAGCACGAACGAGGCGGCGACTACGCCGAAACCGAAGACAACGATCGCCAGCGGTGCCGATGGATGCACGCCGGTGACCCGGAGTGCGACCGCCGGAACTGCCGCGGCGAGGCAGCAGAGGACAGGGCGGAGGGCTCTGAACACGACATCAAGCCTGCCACCGCTTTTGATACTTACGCAATTGCGTAAGTATGAGACTATGCCACGATCGGCCTGCCGCGCTGCGCCAGGCCGGTTGTAGAGGTGACAATGACTCCGCGATGACAACACCAACTGAACCCACCCGCGCCCAGCTTGACTCTGCGGCCAGTACCTTCGCGATGCTCGCCGCGCCGGTCCGGCTGCATCTGGTGTCCCTCGCGGCCCAAGGCGAGTACGACGTCGGCACGCTGGCGGAGCGGGTCGGCGTCAGCATCGCGACCGCGAGTCAGCACCTCGGCAAGCTCCGGCTGGCCGGCATCATCACGGCCCGGCGAGAGGGCCGACGCCACATCTACACGGTGGACGACCCGCACGTGCTGACGCTGGTCGATCAGATCTTCGAGCACATCGCTCCGGACGGCACGCTGGCGCCAGACCCGCCGCTGCGCCGGCCGCCGGTGTCAGGCTGACTCACGGGTACGCCGGTCGGCACCGATCTCGAGAGTGGTGGCCACGGGCAAACGCGGCGATGACGGGGGAGTGGGTGGTGCGCTTTTGAGTCCCCTGCTGGGGGCAACCCGCGAATATTGCAGTGTCCCGGGACCGATCCGCGTGCTACGGTCCGCCGCGTCTCGGTGTCCTGCACCCCGTGGAGCTGCTCTTGCCCGGCGATCGCCGCCCTTTCGTCGCCGTACTTGTCGCCAACGTCGTCTCAATCACCGGGAATGCGCTCACGGGGATGGCTGTGCCGTGGTTTGTGCTGCAGAGCACCGGGAGCGCCGCCAAGGCGGGGATCGTCGCGTTCTGCACGATGCTGCCGGTTGTGCTGTCTGCGATAGTCGGCGGTCCGGCCATCGACCTGATAGGGCGGCTGCGGGTCGGCATCGCGTCTGATCTTGTCTGCGGAGCGGCCGTCGCCGCGGTCCCGTTGCTGCAGTTCGCCGGGGTGCTGCCGTTCTGGGTGCTGTGCGGTTTGATGGCCGTCACCGGGCTCTTCTACGCCCCGGGTGAGACTGCCCGCGGCGTGCTGTTGCCCACGCTCGCCGAGCGCGCCGGGATGCCGCTGACCCGGGCCGCGGGGTTATACGACGGCGCCTCACGCTGTGCGGGGATGATCGGCTCGGCTATCGGCGGTGTGCTCATCGCTCTACTGGGTGCCGAGAGTGTCCTGTTGCTGGACGCCGGAACCTTCGCCGTGTCCGCCTCTCTCCTCGCGTTCGGGTTGCGCGGCCTGGCCGAAGCCCAGCCTCAGCGGCGGGCCGAGCAGGCGCAGCCGCGCACCTATCGCCGCGAGTTGGGCGAGGGCTACCGCTTTGTGGTGGGCACGCGGCTACTCCTCAGCATCTGCCTTATGACCCTGGCGACCAGGGGTCTCGACCAGGGCTGGAGCGCGGTGCTTCTTCCGGTCCATGCACGCGACGAGCTGGGCGGCTCCGTTGACCTCGGCCTGTTGGAGGCCCTGTTCTCCGTCGGCGCTCTGACGGGGGCACTGGTCTATGGAGCGGTGGGCAGTCGCTTCCGGCGGTGGCCGGTGTTCACCATCGCGTTCTTCATCGTCGGCATGCCTCGCTTCGTGGTTGCTGCCTTCACCGACACCGTGGCGCCGCTGGCCGTGATGATGGCGATCGAGGGCCTCGCCTGCGGTGTGCTCAATCCCATCCTGGCCACGGTGATGTATGAGACCGTGCCCGAAGGACTGCGCAGCCGCGTGCTCAGCGCGACAACCGCCTCGGTCCTGACGATCACCCCGCTGGGTGGCCTTGCTGCCGGCTTCTTGGTGGATTCGGCCGGTCTGTCCACCACGATGCTGGCGGTTGGTGGTGTGTATCTCCTCGCCACGCTCAGCCCGTTGGTCTTCCCCGCGTGGAGGCAGATGGACGGGCCCGGCTCCTCTAAGGGCGGGTCGAAGGACCCGATGCTGCAGGACGCGGAGTCGGAGCTGGGGTAGCCGGGAGGTGGGGGTGGCCCGTCCCCACGCACGAAGGCAGCTCAGCTCAGCACGTGGCGGAGGTAACGCTGCGGCGCCTCCAGATACGCGCGCCAGTTCTGCACCAGCTCGAGCTCGGCCCAGCTCGTCTCGCGGAAGCCCCAGTCGCCGACCTCGAGAATGGTTGCCCCGGGCAACGCGGTGATGACGGGGGAGTGGGTGGCGCACAACACCTGCGCTCCGCCGTTGGCCAGTTCATTCAGTACGCCGACCAGCGCGAGGCTCGACGAGAACGACAGAGCCGACTCGGGCTCATCCAGACAGTAGAGGCCCGGGCTGTCGAACCGGCTGCGGAGGACCTCCAGGAATCCCTCGCCGTGGCTCATCTCGTGGAACTGCGGGTCGCTCCGGTGGCCGCTCGGGTACGGGTTCGGGTTCTGCTCCAGGTAGGTGTAGTACCCGTGCATCGTCTCGGCGCGGAGGAAGAACCCCCAGCGGGCAGCGCCGGCGCCGCGGGTCAGCATGATGTCCCTGGACAGGGATGATTCCGACTCGCGGGTGCTCAAGCGGGCACCGGTCGAGCCACCCTCAGGGGACAGCCCGAAGGCAATCGCGATGGCCTCGACCAGGGTCGACTTCCCGGTCCCGTTCTCGCCGACGAGAAAGGTGACTCCGGGGGACAGATCGAGGCCGTCGCGCAAGATCTGTGCGACGGCCGGAATCGTGTGAGGCCAGTGTCGCCCGACCGTGACGCTCTCGCCCGCCTGCACCCGTCGTACCGGGTGGGTCTCGAACACGCCTTATTCGTCTTCGTCGTCGAGCCGGGCCAGCCAGGTGGCGAAGCGCTCGATCGGCGTTTCGAATTCCGGGTTCAGATCGACGAACTCGCGCAGCCGCTCCGCGACCCAGGCCAGCGTGACGTCTTCCTCGCCACGCCGGCCCCCGAGCTCCTCGATGCCTCGATCGGTGAAGTACACGTCAGCTGAAGGCCTGCTTCATCAGCGTCGCCTGCTCGGCCAGGTGGACACTGTGCGAGCCGACCGACGGGGCGGACATGGCCGGCCGGGACACCCGGTAGAACGGCTTGCCGCCCAGGTGCTCGGTCAGGTTCAGCGCCATGAACGGCCACGGTCCCTGGTTCGCCGGCTCGTCCTGTACCCAGCGAACCTCTTCCAGGTTCAGGTACTTGGCCAGTTCGGCCTTGATCTCCTCCGCCGCCAGCGGGTACAGCTGCTCGACCCGCAGGATGGCGGTGCTGATCTTGTCCGGCTCGGCCTTCTTGCGCTCGGCGAGCAGGTCGTAGGTGATCCGGCCCGACGCCAGCAATACCTTCTGCACCGCGGCGGGGTTCGCCTCGGCCTCCGGGTCGTTGAGCACCGGCCGGAACGTTCCGTGGGTGAACTCCTCCGGCTGCGACACCGCTGCCTTCAACCGGAGCAGTTGCTTCGGTGTGAAGACGATCAGCGGGTTGTGCTCCTCCTCGAGCGTGTGGCGACGCAGCACGTGGAAGTACGACGCCGGGGTCGACGGCTGGGCCACGGTCATCGCATCCTCGGCGCAGAGCGTCAGGAAGCGCTCGATCCGGGCGGACGAGTGGTCCGGGCCCTGGCCCTCGTAGCCGTGCGGCAGCAGCAGCACGACACCGGACTTCTGGCCCCACTTGGCCTCACCGGCCGAGATGTACTCGTCGATGATGGACTGGGCGCCGTTGACGAAGTCGCCGAACTGCGCCTCCCAGAGGACCAGTGCGTCCGGCCTCGCCACCGAGTAGCCGTACTCGAAGCCGAGCGCGGCGTACTCGCTGAGCAGCGAGTCGTAGACGTGGAAGTTCGCCTGGCCCTCTTCCAGATGCTGCAGCGGGACGTAGTCCTGGCCGTTGACCCGGTCGATGATTGCGGCAAACCGTTGCACGAAGGTGCCGCGGCGGCTGTCCTGACCGGCCAGCCGGACGGGCCGCCCGGCCAGCAGCAGCGAGCCGAAGGCGACCATCTCGGCGGTGGCCCAGTCGACCGGCCCCTGGGTGATCGCGGCCGCACGGCGTTGCAGTTGCGGCAGCACCTTCGGGTGGGCGGTGAAGCCCTCCGGCAGGGTGGTGTAGGCCTCGGCGATCTTCTTCAGCACCTCGGGGGTGGTCGCGGTCGCGTCCGGGCCGTCCGGCTTGTCGGGGTAGATCGGCACCGTCACGTACGGCGCCGGAGTGTCCGGCTGCGACTTGGCCTCGCGGACCTCGGTGAACACCCGCTCCAGCCGCTGCTGGAAGTCGCGCATCGCCTGCTCGGCCTCTTCGACCGTGATGTCGCCACGGCCGATCAGGGCCTCGGTGTAGAGCTTGCGGACGGACCGCTTCTGCTCGATCAGGTCGTACATCAGCGGCTGCGTGAAGCTCGGGTCGTCGCCCTCGTTGTGACCGCGGCGGCGGTAGCAGACCAGGTCGATGACGACGTCCTTGTTGAACGCCTGGCGGTACTCGAAGGCCAGGTCGGCGACCCGGATGCAGGCCTCCGGGTCGTCACCGTTGACGTGGAAGATCGGCGCCTGGACCATCCGCGCAACGTCGGAGGAGTACATCGACGAGCGCGACGAAGCCGGCGAGGTGGTGAAGCCGACCTGGTTGTTCACGATCACGTGGATCGTGCCGCCGGTGCGGTATCCGCGCAGCTGGGACAGGTTCAGGGTCTCCGCCACCACGCCCTGGCCGGCGAACGCCGCGTCGCCGTGCACAAGCACCGGCAACACCGGGAACTCCGGGCCCCGGTCGAGGATGTCCTGCTTGGCGCGGACGATGCCCTCGAGCACCGGGTCGACCGTCTCCAGGTGGGACGGGTTCGCCGCCACCGACACCTTGATCCTGTCGCCGAACTCGGAGACGAATTCACCCTCGGCGCCTAGGTGGTACTTCACGTCGCCGGAGCCCTGCACCGTGCGCGGGTCGATGTTGCCCTCGAACTCGCGGAAGATCTGGCCGTACGACTTGCCGACGATGTTGGCGAGCACGTTCAGCCGGCCGCGGTGCGCCATACCGATGGTGACCTCGTCCAGGCCGGCGCTTGCCGCCTCTTCGCAGATCTCGTCGAGCAGCGGGATGGTGGTCTCAGCGCCCTCGAGGGAGAAGCGCTTTTGGCCGACGTACTTGGTCTGCAGGAAGGTCTCGAAAGCCTCGGCCTCGTTCAGCTTGGCCAGGATCCGCAGTTGCTCCTCGCGCGGCGGCTTGGTGTGCGGCCGCTCGATCCGGTCCTGCAGCCACTTGCGCTGCTCGGGGTCCTGGATGTGCATGTACTCGATGCCGGTGGTGCGGCAGTAGGAGTCGCGCAGGATGCCGAGGATCTCCCGCAGCTTCATGAACCTGCGGTCGCTCGGGGCGCCGAACGAGCCAGTGGCGAACTCGCGGTCCAAGTCCCACAGCGTCAGGCCGTGGGTGGCGATGTCCAGGTCCGGGTGGCTGCGCTGCGTGTACTCCAGCGGGTCGGTGTCGGCCATGATGTGGCCGCGCACCCGGTAGGCGTGGATCATCTCGAGGATGCGGGCCTGCTTGCTGATGTCCTCCTCGTGGCTGTGCGGGAGGTCGGCGGCCCAGCGGATCGGCTCGTAGGGGATCCGCAGCGACTGGAAGATCTCGTCGTAGAAGCCCTCCTCGCCGAGCAGCAGCTTGTGCAGCCGGCGCAGGAACTCACCCGACTGGGCGCCCTGAATGATCCGGTGGTCGTACGTCGAGGTCAGCGTCATCACCTTGCTGACCGCGAGCTTGGCCATCGTCTCCTCGGCCGCACCCTGGTACTCCGTCGGGTACTCCATCGCGCCGACACCGATGATGCAGCCCTGGCCGCTCATCAACCGCGGCACCGAGTGCTGGGTGCCGATGGTGCCGGGGTTGGTCAGGCTGATGGTGGTGCCCTGGAAGTCGGGCAGCGCGAGCTTGTTGTCCCGGGCTCGCCGGACGATGTCCTCGTAGGCCATCCAGAACTGGGCGAATGTCATCGACTCGGCGTTCTTGATCGACGGCACCAGCAACTGCCGGGTGCCGTCCGGCTTCTGCATGTCGATGGCCAGGCCGAGGTTGATGTGCTGCGGCTTCACCAGGGTCGGCTTGCCGTCGGTCTCGTCGTACGCCGCGTTCATCTCCGGCATCGTCTTCAGGGCCCGGACTATGGCCCAGCCGACCAGGTGGGTGAAGGAGATCTTCCCACCGCGGGCGCGCTTGAGATGGTTGTTGATGACGATCCGGTTGTCGATCAGCAGCTTGACCGGAACCTGCCGCACGCTGGTCGCGGTGGGGACCATGAGGCTGGTCTCCATGTTCTGGGCCGTCCGCGCGGGCGCACCGCGCAGGATCAGCCGCTCCACGCCCGTGGCTGGCTGGGCAGCAGGCGTGGGCTTGGCGGTGGGCGGCTGGTTCACCGCGCCTCCGGTCGGTCGGCCGCTCCCGTTCGGCTCAGCTTTGGCTGTGGATGATGCGGGCTGTGCGACGGACCCCGCCTGAGCGGGCCGGGCCGCCCGAGCAGGCTGGGCCGCCTGAGCGGGCTGGGCCGCCTGAGCTGCGACGCTGGCCGCCGGCTGGCTGGAGGTGGGAGGCGCCGGCTGGCTGGGGGAGGGAGGTGTGGCAGTGTTGCCCCGGCTGGGAGCCTCGGGCGTCTTGTTGTCTGACACGGCGTCGGGCCGGGGAACGCTGTCCTGGCTGTTTTTGGCCGGTTGCGCTTCACCTGGGTGATACCCCTTGAAGAAGTCCAACCAGGCCGTGTCCACCGACTTCGGGTCCTGGAGATACTTCTGGTACATCTCGTCGACCAGCCATTCGTTCGCTCCGAAGGCTGCAAGGGGATTCGTTTCTGATGGCTCGGTGGCCACTTGGCAGTTCGCCTCTTCCGATCGTGTCAGATGCCGCTGTTATGAATGCCAGAGTTATGGGTTCTTCCCGGGCCAAGGCTAATAGGCGCCGCAACAGTTCTACAGCCGGACCCACCGGACCAGTCGACCGCGTGGTTGACGCGCGGCCGGCGACCGGACAAGTGCCCGCGCCCCTGGGCCGGCGCTGTCCGGGCCGGACGGGTCCGGGCTCGGTCCGAGGTGGGCGAGTACCACCGCGCAAGGGTCTGTGCCGAGGTCGGCAGACCGCGTTGCAGAGGTAGCTTTCCGGACATCAGGGGCCCGCTTCAAAGTGTCTGTCCGAGGCCATTCCTATACCGTATGCGGTCGCCAGGTATCGACAGTGATGGGTTGGATCAGGCGACACGCTGTGGTCAACGTCACGCTCATAGATCAGTCCAATTCTCATCGATTGGCCAGACGCCGGCCAAGCTTCTCCTGATCGGTCTCGTTGACGGCGCGGACCTCACGACTTCGCCGGGGGCCTTGGCCCGGTCTCGACGAAGTGATCGCCGCTTCCCACTGTCTGTTCTTGTCCATGTTGGTGATGTGGCTTCCCACTGATCCTGTCCATGTTGAGGATGTGGCCAAATATGCGGCCCTGGACATGCCGTTCGCGACGCTAGTCGGGCAGTTGTCCACGGCCTACAGCAAGAGCGGCCGACCGGTCCGGTCATAAGCCTCTCCTACGTCCTGTCTCCTCTTGCGTGCGCCGTGGGACCAAGGCCACGCCGTCCCGCGGCGTTATACAGCCAAGGTGATCTCCGGTGGCCTCACCGCGACGATCTCGAGTTCGGCACCTCCTCGGCGATCGCCCGGTGGACCGCGCAGACCGCGGCGGACAACCACGTAGACCCCGTTCGTAGCCTTGCCAGGCCGTCCACGGCCTGGCCCACCGAAAGGACATCTTCACAGTGAGCGAGCAGATCAACGACGTGATAATCATCGGGGGCGGGTCCGCAGGAGCAGTCCTCGCGAACCGTCTGACCGAGAACAGTTCTCGGAAGGTTCTCCTGCTGGAGGCCGGCCGGGTGTACGCACCGAGTGCGTACCCGGAGACCCTGCTGGACAGCGCACGGGTTGGTGACGACGAGGACCACGACTGGGGCTATAGCGCCACGACAGGCCAGGGCGACAACCGCATCGCGGCTCCGCGCGGCAAGGTGCTGGGTGGCAGCTCCGCGGTCAACGCCGGGGTCGCGCTCCGGGCCCGCCCCGCCGACTTCGCCCGTTGGCGCGACCACGGTCTGACCGGCTGGACGTTCCCTGAGGTGCTGGAGGCGTATAAGCGACTGGAGAACACCACGGCCGGTGACGACCGCCTCCGCGGGCGCTCCGGACCTCTCCCCATCCACCAGATGGCCTATCAGGAACTCACTCCGTCGCTCCAGGCGTTTATCGACGCTTCTGCCCATCAGGGATTCGCGCGCCTCGACGACGTGAACGGGGCCGAGCAGGACGGGGTGACGGCCTATCAGCTCAACGTAGTGTCAGGCGTGCGCCAGAACACCGGGATGACGTATCTGAACGACGAGATCCGCCTCCGTCGGAACCTCACGATCCAAGGCGACACCGAAATCGACCAGGTGCTCATCGACGGCGGAGTGGCGCGAGGCGTCGTCACGACGGACGGCACCGTGTTCACCGCGGGCGAGGTGATCCTGTCGGCCGGGGCCTTCGGCAGCCCGGCCATCCTGATGCGCTCGGGGATCGGACCCGCCGGCCATCTCCGTTACCTCGACATTCCGGTTGTATCGGACCTTCCCGTCGGCCTCCGCCTCCAGAACCAACCCTTCTCCTTCAACACCTATGCCCTGCGGCCGGGGAAGCTCAGCATGTCACCCGTGTCCGGAGCGCTGCTATGGACTGCTTCCAGCGAGGCAGGCGAAGACGAACTCGACATCCACATCTCGGCGACCCACCTGATGCACCCGGCCGACAGCCCGACCGGTGGCGGCATTGTGCTGGCGGTCTCGCTGGTCCGGCCGGACTCGATCGGAACGGTCCGGCTGGACACCAAGAGCCCCAAGGACGCCCCGCTCATCGACTACAACTTCCTTGCCGAGCCTCGCGACAGGCGTCGGCTGCTGGAAGCGGTCAAGCTCAGCCGGCGTATCGGAAGCGACGAACTGTTTGCGGTGGTGGCGGACTCGGAGCTGCTCCCCGGGGACGGAGTGCCGGACGACGCGGCGCTCAAACCCTTCATCCTCGAGAACCTGGCCTCGTACGAGCACTCCACGTCGACGGCGCCCATGGGCGGCGAAGACGACGAATGGGCCGTGGTGGACAGCGTCGGCGCAGTCCGGGGGGTCGGGAACCTTCGGGTTGTGGACGCTTCGATCTTCCCCGATGTCCCGTCCACCGCCACGAACCTCACGACCATCATGGCTGCGGAGTACATCTTCAAGCAGGCCCTCGACGGGTGACCCGCCTCTCGGGCACCGGATGCGGCAGCGCGAGCAGCTCCGGCTGGTGGAGATTTCCACACCCTCTTTTCGGTGTAGGCAACACGCACAAGCAACCAAGCATGACTGCCGATGCTGTAACGGTCCCCGAGTGCTCGGCCTGCTCCCCGAGCTGGCAAGCCCCGGTGGGTTCTGCTCCGCGAACCGGCGAGGCCCGGCGGTTCTGGTCGGCCCGCCCACAAGCTCGGTGGTGACCATCCCTGGCAGTTTGGGACCGATGAATGCCGACACGCCGGGCAACTACGGACCGATGAATGTTGGGGAGGGCGGGTGGGGGGTGGGGGCGGCATACTGACGGGCATGGCGTTGACGGATGAGGCGATCGTCAAGATCAAGGCGATGATCACGTCCGGCGAGCTCCGGCCAGGGGACCGGTTGCCCAAGGAGGCCGACCTGGCTGCTCGCCTCGGTCTGTCCCGGAACTCGCTGCGCGAGGCGGTGAAGGCGCTCACGCTGGTCAATGTGCTCGACGTCCGGCACGGCGACGGTACCTATGTGACCAGCCTGGACTCGGCCCATCTGCTCGACGCGCTGAGCTTCATGGTCGACCTGCACCAGGACGACTCGGTGCTGCAGTTCTTCGAGGTACGCCGTCTGCTGGAGCCTGGGGTGGCCGCCCTGGCCGCCGGGCGGATCACCGAGGACCAACTCAGCGATCTCCGCGTGCTGACGGACGAACTCACGCCCAAGGCGGACATCGACGACCTGGTGGCGAACGACCTGCGCTTCCACCGCGGCATCGCCGAGGCCACCGGCAACGCAGTGGTCTGCTCGCTGCTGGACGGTGTCTCCGGCGCGACCGAGCGGGCCCGGATCTGGCGCGGTGTCACCCAGGCGGGTGCGGTCGAGCGAACCCTGGCCGAGCACAGCGCGATCCTGGACGCGATCGAAATGGGTGACGGCGAGGCCGCCCGCGCCTGGATGACGGCGCACATCGCCGGCGTGGAGAGCTGGCTCCGCAAAGCGGCACCCTAAATCGGGTTGTCCCGGTCCAGGCGGACTGCCTAGGCTGGTGCGAGTCACATTGTCGACGGATGGAGTGTGCGTTGTAGCTCTGAGGTCTTTCTTCGCCGCTGGTCGCCCCGATTCCGGGTGTGCGACCTCGACCGAGACCTCTTAGGAGTTCACGCATGTCCTACTCCCTTTCCTGTACCGACCTCACTTTCGCCTGGCCCGACGGTGACGTCGTGTTCGACGGGCTCACCTTCGTCGCCGGTCCGGTCCGGTCGGGCCTGGTCGGTCGCAACGGCGCCGGCAAGTCGACGCTGCTGCGCCTGATCGCCGGCCGCCTCACCCCGCAGCACGGCTCGATCCGGGTCGCCGGCGAGCTCGGGTACCTGCCACAGGACCTGACCCTGAACAAGGCGCTCCGCGTCGACGAGGCGCTCGGCATCGCCTCGATCAGAGCCGCCATCACGGCTATCGAACGAGGTGACGCCTCCGAGGCCAACTTCGCGATCATCGGCGACCACTGGGACGTCGAGGAGCGGGCCGAGGCCACCCTCGGCCGGCTCGGCCTGGGCGCGATCGGGCTCGACCGTCGGGTCGGCGAGCTGTCCGGCGGCGAGAGCATCCTGCTCGGCCTGGCCGCCGAACTACTCAAGCAGCCCGACGTGCTGCTGCTGGACGAGCCGACGAACAACCTCGACCTGTCGGCCCGGCGACGCCTGTACGACGCGGTGCAGGCGTTCCGTGGCGCACTCATGATCGTCAGCCACGACCGGGAACTGCTCGACCGGGTCGACCAGATCGGCGACCTCCGCAACGGCGAGCTCACCTGGTACGGCGGCAACCTGACGGCGTACGAGGAGGCGTTGGCCGTCGAGCAACAGGCGGCCGAGCGGCAGGTCCGGGCCGCCGAGTCCGACCTGCGCCGGCAGAAGCGTGAACTGATCGAAGCGCGCATCAAGGTGGATCGCCGGCGTGCGCAGGGCCAGCGCGCCCAGGACGCCGGCGGCATCCCGAAGATCGTTGCCGGCGGCCTCAAACGGGCCGCGCAAGTGTCGGCCGGCAAGCACCTCAATATGCACAGCGACCGGCTGGACACCGCGCAGGAGGCGCTGACCGAGGCGGAGGCGCTGGTTCACGACGATGATCGGATCCGGGTCGATCTTCCGGCCACCACGGTGCCGTCCGGCCGGATCGTGCTGAAGCTGGATGGACTTGTCCTGCGGACCGGGCAGCACATCGAACTGGAGATCCGTGGTCCCGAGCGGATCGCTCTGGTCGGCCCGAACGGCGGGGGCAAGAGCACCCTGCTGCACGCCATCGCAGCTGAGGCCCAGCCGCAGGTTCCGTGGCGCCTGCTGCCCCAGCGGCTCGACCTGCTGCGCGACGAGCTGTCCGTCATACAGAATCTGGCCTTGTTCGCGCCGGAGGCGGACAACAACGAGCGGCGATCGCGGCTGGCCCGGTTCCTGTTCCGAGGCCGTTCGGCGGATCAACCGGTCAGCACGCTGTCCGGCGGTGAACGCTTCCGGGCGACGCTGGCGGCGTTGCTGCTGGCCGAGCCGCCACCGCAGCTGTTGATGCTGGACGAGCCGACGAACAACCTCGACCTCGCCAGCGTCGGCCAACTGACGGACGCGCTGAGCCAGTACGCCGGTGCCTTGCTGGTGGCCAGCCACGACCTCCCGTTCCTGCGGGAGATCGGGATCACCCGCTGGATCCAGCTCGACGCCGACGGCCTGACCGAGATCGATCCGCTCTGAACTCGGGGAAATCCGGCTCTCCTGCTGCTTCCGTGGGTCGCAACGTCGCGCTCCTGATCGTCTCCGACCGGCCGCGGTGAGCCGGTACGCGGGGCGCCGCCGGCGTTAGGGGGACCAGCATCCACGCGACACAAGGTTGCTCGCCGAAAATCGTATCGGTCATCACTGCTAATACATGGGATCACCGATACGATTTGCGCGCTCTCCGAGTGCCCGGCAGGTCGCCGGTGATCGGCGCAGCATTTCTGCTGGTGCTCGACCTCGAGCAGGAGCATTTCGACCTCGGACGGGATCAGTACGCCGCCGGCCGCCGGCTGGACCAGGAGCACGACTTGGCCGGCCCGGTCGCTCGCGTGCGGCGGCTCCACCTCAGGTTGCCAGGCCGCGACACGCCGACACACCCGAACACACTGCTGCTGGGTCGGCGGTACAGCGCCCCCGTACAGGAGGGTGCTCCACTCGTCGGCCTGTCCCCACGGGACGCGCCGCACCCGTCGGCGGGTCATACACAGGACGCGGCCAGGAGACATCGATGTCAGACCCGACTGGCAAAACCACGATCCGCCGGACAACCAGACACCCACCCCCGCGCAGCGACCTCGCCGGACTGCGCAGCGAGCCAAGTACTACCAGTCCAAACTGACCGGAACCCACCGAAGTGCCGGCGTACGGCAGAAGACAGCCCACGGATGCAGCAGGAGAGCCGGAACTCCGCAGACCCATTTTGGGTATTGAAGTCCCGATTCGGTATGCGGATCAGGGAGTAGGTGCGTCCGGCCGGAGCAGTCCGGCGCTGCGGAGGTCGGACCAGACCCCGGCCGGCACCTTGACGCGGGACAACGCTGCGTTGGTGTGCACTTGGTCGGCGTCACGGCATCCCACCGCGACGCCGGCCACGGCCGGGTGCGCCAGCGGGAACTGCAGCGCCACCGCAGGCAATGTCACGCCGTGGCTCTCGCACACATCGGCGAGTTGGTTGACCTTGGCCCGGAGCTCAGCGGTCGCCGGGGCGTAGTTGAAAGTGGCATCCGCAGCCGGCCGCGGCTGCGACATCAGGCCGGAGTTGAAGACCCCCACAGCCACAACCTGTACGTCGTTCTCGACGCAAGCGGGCAGGATGTCGTCGAGCCCGTCGGGGTCGAGCACGGTGTAGCGACCGGCCAGCATGATGACGTCGAGGTCGGCCTGCCGGACGAAGCGAGTGAGCATGTCGGTCTGGTTCATGCCGGACCCGATCGCCCCGATCACGCCTTGGTCCCGCAGTTCGACCAGCGTCGGGAAGGCGCCCGCGAGGGCCTCTTCGTAGTGGTCGTCGGGGTCGTGAACGAAGACCACGTCGAGCCGGTCCGTCCCGATCCGGCGGAGCGAGTCCTCGATGCTGCGCAGTACACCGTCGCGGCTGAAGTCCCACCGTCGCCGGCGGGTCGAAACCAAGTCGAAGCCCTCGTCATCAGGAGCCGGGGTGTCGCCTTGGTAGATGATCCGGCCGACCTTGCTGGACAGCACGTAAGAATCGCGCGGTTTGCCTCGCAGAGCAGCGCCGAGGCGTTCCTCGGAAAGACCGAGACCGTAGTGCGGGGCGGTGTCGAAGTACCGCCAGCCCTCTTCCCAGGCTGCCTCGACGGCCGCAGCGGCGTCATCGTCAGAGATCGAGCTGAACAGGTTCCCCAGCGGCGCACCGCCGAGACCGATCCTGGCGGAGGAGTCGAAGAGCTTCATGACCGGGCCGCCGGCAGCCGCAGGTTCTGCATGCCCCCGTCGACGGCGAGCGCCGTACCGGTGGTTGAGCCGGACAGCGGGCTGGCCAGGTACGCGATCGCGTGGGCGACCTCGTCGGCTGTGACCAGTCGGCCCATCGGCTGGCGCGCCTCCAGCGCTGCACGCTCCGCGGCCGGGTCATTGGCGACGTCGAGCAGCCGGCCGACCCAGGGAGTGTCGGCGGTGCCGGGGTTCACGCAGTTCACCCGGATGCCTTCGCGGACGTGGTCAGCGGCCATCGCCATGGTCAGGGCGAGGACCGCGCCCTTGCTGGCGCTATACAGGGCCCGGTTCGGCAGCCCGGCCGTGGCCGCGATCGAGCAGGTGTTGACGATCGCTGCGGCCTCGGACTTACGCAGATGCGGCAGGGCGGCCCGGGAGACCCGCGCGACCCCGACGACGTTGACGTCGAGGACCCGGTGCCACTCCTCGTCGTCGTTCCCCGCGACGGTGCCCTGAGCACCGATCCCGGCGTTGTTGACCAGAACGTCGATGCCGCCGAGCTGCAAGGCGGCTGCGGACACCGCGTCGCGGACGGAAGCGTCGTCACTTACGTCCACGGCGATCCCGGTCAGCGGCGCGGGCACCTCCGGCTTCAGGTCGAACACGACGACCTGGGCGCCCCGGGCGGCCAGCAGCAACGCCGCCGCGAGTCCGATACCCGATGCTCCTCCGGTCACAACGGCCCGCAGGCCGGCGAAATCCGTCACGCGTGGTTCTCCTTATTGATCAGCCCGGCCCAGACCTTGCCAGTCGGGTAGCGGTAGTCGCCCAAGGTGTCGGCGTCCATCTCGGCGCTGAAGCCGGGCCGGGTGGGTGCCTGGTAGTGGCCGTCGTGGATCACGACCGGGTCGAGGAAATGTTCGTGCAGGTGGTCGACGAACTCGATCACCCGGTTCTCCGAGCTGGCGCTGACCGCGATCAGGTCGAACATCGACAGGTGCTGGACCAGTTCGCACAGCCCGACCCCACCCGCATGCGGGCAGACCGGGATGCCGAACTTCGCGGCCAGCAGCAGGATCGCGATGTTCTCGTTCACCCCGGCCACCCGGGCCGAGTCGATCTGCAGGAAGGACAGCGACCCCGCCTGCAGCATCTGCTTGAACACCACCCGGTTCTGCACATGCTCGCCGGTCGCCACCCGTACCGGCGCGACGGCCTTCGCGATCGCGGCATGCCCGAGGATGTCGTCGGGACTGGTCGGCTCCTCCACCCACCACACGTCGTACGGCTTGAGGGCCTCGATCCAGGCGATGGCGTCGGCGACGTCCCAGCGCTGGTTGGCGTCGACCGCGATCCGGAAGTCCGGGCCGACCGCCTCGCGGGCCAGCCGCATCCGGCGGATGTCGTCGTCCAGGTTCGCGCCGACCTTGAGCTTGATCTGGGTGAACCCCTCGGCCACCGCCTCGTGGCAGAGCCGGACCAGTTTGTCGTCGGCGTACCCGAGCCAGCCGGGCGTCGTCGTGTACGCCGGATAGCCCGCGGCGCGGAGTTGCTTCTCGCGCTCGGCACGACCGGGCAGCGCGTTGTTGAGGATCGCGAGCGCCTCGTCCCGGGTAAGCGCGTCGGTCAGGTAGCGGAAGTCCACCAGGTCAACGATCTGCTCAGGCGTGAGGTCGGCCAGCAGCTTCCACAGCGGAACCCCGGCGCGCTTCGCCGCGAGGTCCCAGACGGCGTTGACGACCGCGCCGATCGCCATGTGCATGACGCCCTTCTCGGGTCCTAGCCAGCGCAGTTGCGAGTCGTACACCAGGGACTTCCAGAAGCCGCCGAGGTCGGCCAGCGTGGCTTCGACGTCGAGCCCGAGCACGTGATCGCGGAGCGCCTCGATGGCCGCGGTCTGGACGTCGTTGCCGCGGCCGATGGTGAAGGCGAAGCCGTGGCCCTCCAGCCCGTCGCCCGCGTCGGTGCGCAGGATCAAGTACGCCGCGGAGTAGTCCGGATCGGCGTTCATCGCGTCGGAGCCGTCCAGGTCCAGCGACGTCGGGAAGCGGACGTCATACGTCTCGAACTCGGTGAAGCGGCTCGTCGCCATGGGTACCCGTTCCACTCCTGTATCGGACCTTACCTCGGATCTCTGATCCGACCTGTCGCCCGGAATCCTATAGGATATGGGGCTCATTGCGAACCAGGTAGCCGAATTGATTGGATCTCTACTCCCGCCGACCCCGGTTGCTACCGCCTGGTTACAGTCGGGACTGTGTCCAACGACCACGAGGGCAGACCGGTGCAGGGAGTACTGCGGCTGGGCCGCCGGAGCTTCGGGGTTGGCGAGCTCGCCGTGATGGCGATCGTGAACCGCACGCCTGACTCGTTCTTCGACGGCGGCAGCACCTATGCCTCGGAGGCGGCACTGGAGGCGATCGACCGGGCCGTGGCCGACGGCGCCGACATCGTCGACGTGGGTGGCGTCAAGGCCGGGTACGGCGAGCCCGTCAGCGAGGCGGAGGAACTGCGCCGGACGGTCGACTTCGTCGCCGAGGTCCGCTCCCGGCACCGCGAGCTGGTGATCAGCGTCGACACCTACCGCTCGGGAGTCGCCAGGCGAGTGGGTGCCGCAGGCGCGGATCTCATCAACGACACCTGGTCCGGAGCCGACCCGGAGCTGGCCGCCGCGGCCGCCGAGTCCGGCGCCGGCCTGGTCTGCAGCCACGTCGGCGGCCTCACCCCGCGCACCGACCCGCACCGGATGGCGTACGACGACGTGGTGGCCGACGTCATCCGGACCACCACCGCGCTGGCCGAGCGCGCGGTCGCTGCCGGGGTCCGGCGGGACGGCATCGTGATCGACCCGACCCACGACTTCGGCAAGAACACGCTGCAGTCGCTCGAGCTGACGAGGCGGGTGGACGAGCTGGCTGCCACCGGCTGGCCGGTCCTCGTAGCTTTGTCCAACAAGGACTTCATCGGCGAGACGCTCGAGCTCCCGCCGGGCCGCCGTGGTTCGGGTACGTTGGCGGCCCTGAGCATCTCCGCCTGGCTCGGTGCGCGGCTCTTCCGGGTGCACGACGTGCCCGCAGCTCGTCAGGCCCTCGACATGGTCGCCGTACTGCGCGGGTCGGCACAGCCCGCCGGAACGCGAAGGAGCCTGGTGTGATCACCCGCTTGTCAGCCACCGAGGTGACCGAGGCCGAGCTGATCGCGGCGTACCAGGTGGAAGATCGCTCGATCCGGCACCTACGGGTCAACTTCGTTACCAGCATCGACGGGGCGGTGACGGTCGACGGCCAGTCGAAGGCGCTCTCGACCGCCGACGACAGCGAACTGTTCGGCAAGCTCCGGATGCTCAGCGATGTGGTGCTGGTGGGCGCCGGCACGGTCCGCATCGAGGGCTACAACCCGTTGCGAGTCAATGCCGAACGCCAGAAGTGGCGCAAGGCCAACGGGCTGCCGGAGAATCCGGTGCTGGCGATCGTGTCCGGTCGGCTCGACCTCAGCCCGATCAACCCGGTCTTCGCGGAGGCCGTGGTCCGGCCGCTGGTGATCACCCATGCCGCAGCGCCGCCTGATCGCCGACACGCCCTCGCCGAGGTGGCCGACATCCTGGTGTGTGGCGAGGCCGAGGTCGATCTCCACCGAGCCGTGGCGGCGCTCGCCGACCGCGGCCTGCCGCAGATCCTGTGCGAGGGCGGACCGCATCTGTTCGGCGCACTGACCGAGGCGGATCTAGTGGATGAGATGTGTCTGTCCCTGACTCCGCTGCTGGCCGGCCCCGGCGCCGGTCGGATCACGGCAGGCCCGCCCGCGACCACGGTTCGCCGGTTGAAGCCGAAGGTGGTGCACGCCTCGGACGACGGCTCGTTGTTCCTGCGGTACCTCCGGTCGGGCTGAGCCCCCTCGTCTACGGTGTCGGTTGTGCCCATTGTCAGTGCTGCGGTCTGTCCTCATCCGCCGTTGTTGGTGCCCGCGGTGGCAACCGGCGCGGCACATGAGCTCGACGATCTGCGCGCAGCCTGCCTCGCGGCTATCGATCAGCTCACCGCCGCCCATCCGGACAGACTCGTGATCATCGGCTCCGGCCCCTACACCGGCATCCGGTACGCCGCCGACACCCCCGGCACCTTCGCCCCGTACGGCGCTCCCGCCGTGCGCGTCGGCTCCACCCCCCCGACCGCGCAGACTGACCCGGCCGACTCCCGTGCGCGGGCCGGGTCCGTCGAGTCGAACACGCCAGCCGGGTCCGAG